>JBDTIM010000095.1:0-48882 GCA_039936355.1 Lacisediminihabitans sp.
CGAGCCGAAGGCTCCGCCCATAGAGGCCCACCACACCCGAGCCTTCGGCTCGGCATCCGACGACCTGGTTGCCACCGATCAACCGGAGCTGCGAATCGACCGATGGTGGGGGCGGATGCTCGCACACCCCGCGCGCTTCAGGCTTTGGTACTGGGGTGGTCCGATGGCGGTCACGCTGCTCGCCGCCGTGCTGCGGCTGTGGAACCTCGGGCACCCGAAATCGCTCGTGTTCGACGAGACGTACTACGTGAAAGACGCCTGGAGCCTCATCCATCTCGGTTACGAGGGCAGTTGGCCAGCTGGAGCCGACGCGAGTTTCATCACCGGGCATGTGAACATTTTCACGGCCGCGGGCGGTTATGTGGTGCATCCGCCGCTGGGTAAATGGCTGATCGGTCTCGGCATGGCGGCATTTGGCGGCGACAACAGCGTCGGCTGGCGCATCAGTACGGCGATCGTCGGCATCCTCGCCGTTTTCATTGTGGCGCTGATCGCTCGCGAACTGTTCGCGTCCACGCTTCTGGCAACGATTGCTGGCGGCCTGATGGCGATCGACGGTAACGCAATCGTCTTGTCGAGGGTGAGCCTGCTCGACAACTTCCTGATGTTTTTCGCACTCCTTGGTTTCTGGGCGATTCTGAAGGATCGGCGGCAGAGCACTGAGCGCCTTGCCATGTGGCTGGTTGCGCGCGAGAAGCAAGGCCTAAGCACCGACTGGGGACCTGCACTGTGGTGGCGACCGTGGTTGATCACCGCCGGACTCATCTTCGGTCACGCCTCCGCCGTCAAGTGGAACGGTCTCTACTTCCTCGCTGGCTTCGCCATTTACACACTGCTGGTGGATGCCATGGCCAGGCGTCGCGCTGGCGTCACCTTCTGGGCGAGTGGCACCGTCTTCAAACAAGCGCCAACCAGCTTCCTCTTGACGGTTCCGCTCGCGCTTGCCGCCTACCTTGCGAGCTGGACTGGCTGGTTCGTGACCCATGGCGGCTACGGCAGAAACTGGGCGGATGTTGCAGGCAACGCGCTCACCGGCCCGTTCGCCTGGGTCCCTCACTCGCTGCAAAGTTTTTGGCACTACCAGGTCATGGCCTACGACTTCAACGTGGGTATGCATTCGCCTCATCCGTATGCCGCCAACCCGCTGGGCTGGCTACTCATGCTCAGGCCGACAAGCATGTTTTATGTTGGCTCGAACCTGGGCAAGAACGGCTGCGACGTGAGCCGCTGCGGCGAGGCGATCACGGGCATCGCGAACCCGCTGATCTGGTGGGCAGCGACCGCGGCCGTCCTCTACCTGGTGTACCGGCTGGTGCGGTACCGGGAGTGGCGGGTTGGTCTCATTCTGATGGGCGTCGCAGCTGGATACCTTCCGTGGCTGCTGTATCTGAACCGCACGGTGTTCCAGTTCTACACAATTGCTTTCGAGCCGTACCTGATCCTGTCGCTCACCTTCGTGATCGGGGTGCTCCTGGGATCGCGCCGAGACCCGAGCTGGCGACGGCTCAGCGGCATCCGCCTGGTTTTCATCTTCGTTGTGTGCGCCGCCGCGTTGAGCGCATTCTGGTATCCACTGTGGACTGCGATGCAGGAACCGGAGTGGTTTACGCAACTTCACTATTGGCTGCGCAGCTGGATCTAACTTCGACAGCAAGTGGCCGCTTCAGTTCGTGGTTCACCGCCCCCCTAACGGGATTAGCCAAGGTGGAGTAGGATTCACTCGCGCCTTTACCCGACGCACCCCCACTCTGCAACGTCACTGGCGGCAGTGCCGCTGACTGCAAACCCGAATTGCACATGCCGGATGCCCACCCGGTGTTTGCTCAGACCCCCCAGGATCGCTCCCGTGCGCATTGGAAAAACCGGCGGCGCCGTTGCCGCGCTCGCCTTAGTATCGTTTTTCATCTTTGGTGGCGTGGCGGTGGCACACGCGGCCGCCCCACTCACCCTGGTCCCCTTTGACTCGACCGGATCCACGAACCCCACCCTCGTCGTCCACGGCACTGCTGAACCCGGGGCCCCGATCACGGTCACCGCGACCAGCATTGAAGCCACCGATGCCCCGTATTGCGAAACGGTCGCCGACCCGGGCGGGAGTTGGTACTGCACTAAAGACACCCCCGGAATCAATCAGGTCCACTTCGGCAGCAACGTACTTACCGTGACAGACGGCACGAGCGCTCCGGTCTCCAGTGCGGCGATCACGCTCTACGGTGCGGGCGGCCCCATTCTGACCAGTCCGCAATCGGGCAAGAGCATCCTGCCCAATCATCCGGTGTTTACGGGGTTCGGGCCGGCACGCGGGTCGATCAGCGTGATCGCGAATGACGGCGAAACGGTCTGCACGGTCGACCCAGTGCCTGACAGCGAAACTTGGAGCTGCTCCCCCGCAACGCTTCCACTCGGAGCGAACACCTTCACCGTCAGGAGCACTACGCCGGGATATCCGACCGTTGGCTTCGATACCAGGGACAGCAACCCAACTGCCGTGACGGTTTCAGACCTGGCTGCCCCTGTCATGAGCTACACGATGGGCTACTCGACCGGCACTTCGTCGGCGCCAATTTCTTTCCAGAACGGGGCGGTGGGCACTGACCTGTACTCAATCACGGAGCCCACCGGCGAGGGAAACGGTTACGTCAGGTCACCATATCCCGATCCGAGCTGTGGTCCATCAGCTGGCCCCGGCGCTCTCGTCTGCGACTTCGGCATCCTGGCCCCCGGTATTTGGGAGGCCCACTCCTACCAATACGTGGGAGAGATGTCCCCGGCGGGGCAGAACGACTTCTTCCGGATCCCAGAAGCACCCACCATGACGGCAACAGCGCAGCCGGATCAAACTGTCGCATTCTCCGGAACAGGCACAACGGGAGATCTCATCTCCGTCGTCACCGACCCCGGAGCCACCGTCTGCACCGCGACGGTTGCCGCAAATCAATGGGGCTGCAGCGCGGCTGCCACCTTGGGCACCCACTCTTATCAGGCAGCACAGCTCGATCAGGGCTGGACACCGTATCTGGACAACGACAGCTCTGGGAACGTCATGGGCGATCCGCTCGGCACCGTGCTGAATGGGCGTTCCGCGCTGACCGCCCCGACCTCGGTGACTGTGGTCGCTCCGCCTGCACCACCGGCGCCACCCGCCATGCGCTATGACTTCGGCGCGGCAAGCGTGACGATCACCGCGACCGGTGATCCCACGGGCGAGGGATCGGGCATAGAGGTCTATTCCGTCGACGATGGTGCAGGCAGCGGCTACTCCTTCACGTCGTACCCGGCGTGCGTTGCGCTATCGAACGAGGGCGAGGGCGGAGGGTTCGCCCCACAGACATCCATTCCGACAACCCAGACATGCAGCGTGAGCAATCTCACCCCCGGCGTCTGGAACATCTACAGTGCGCAAAGGGTGAACGGAACAACGTCGTCGTACCAGAACGATTACTTCAGGGTGCCTGACGCACCAAGTATTCAGGCGCGATCCGGCGATTCAGACAGCATCATCCTGTCTGGGACTGGCACGACTGGAGACATTGTGACCGCGCTTCAGGATGGCACGCCCGTGTGCCAGGCAACTGTCGCCGGAGGGGCGTGGACCTGCATAATTTCTTCCACCTCAGGGACCCACAGTTACACGGCGAGCCAGCTTGACCAGGGATTCGCCGTCACCGACCCGGAACAAACCGACGGCCTCGTCTACAACGCGCGCTCAGCGTTCAGCGCATCCGCGGCGCTGATCGTTGCCTCGGTTCCGCCGGCCTCGGTTCCGCCGACCTCGGCCCCCCAGGCGCCGCCCGGCTCGTCCCTGCCTGCGCCGACGATCCAGACATTATTCTTCTGGGCGCTGAATATTGTTGGAGGCGATGGGCCGCTCCACGCTGGGGATACCGTGACCGTGAGCAGCTCCGGATTGCCAGTGGGGGCGCTCGTGAGTTTCGAGCTGCATTCCACACCTCGGTCGCTGGGAACCATGACAGTCGCACCCGACGGCACTTTCTCGAGAACCATCACCATTCCGGATGATGTGGATCCAGGTAACCACCACATTGTGGTCACTGTGACCCCGCAGGGTGAGGCGCCGTCACCGCAGGAGGCGGCCATCACAGTGGTACCGGTAGCGCCCGCCGCCGCGAGCAGCACCGCGTCAGGCGATACTTCAACCGCTGTGCCGAAACATCAGAACAGTCACCATTCGGAAGGCAACCGCAACACACTCTCGACCCCGAGCTCCTTCACCCACGCACTACCAACGTTGGCGACTCTGTTTGAGAACCCCGGCACTCTAGCGGTCGCGGTCGGACTCGCGCTCGCCATCATGCTGCTCGCTGCGCTCCCCACTGAGATCCTGGACAGCGCCGTCAGCTCGAACCTTGACCGCTTTGGTCCGTTCCTGAGCCGCGCCGGTTCGTGGGCCGAACGCACCACCGCCTGGCTAAATCGGGTGACACACAGTTCGGCAGCATCATCCGCGATCATGATCGTGCTCTCGTCGATCATCTTTGGTTTCGCCGACCCCGACTACGGGTTCAACCTGGTTTCGGTTCGGCTGACCCTGTCGATCATCGTTGGCCTGTACGTCGTCTATTACATCGCGCCCCGAATCAGCGGTGTCCTGATCAAGCGCCGCTGGGGTCTCGAGAGCGAAATCTCGATCCAACCGATCGCCCTGGTCTTCGCCATCTTCGGAGTGATAGTTGGACGCCTGCTCGGTTTCTCGCCCGGCTTCCTGATCGGTCTGGCGATCGGTCTTGAACTGGCCGCGAACGCTAAAACTTTGCACAAGGCCAGGTCCATGGCCGTGCAGGTCAGCGTGATTGTGGGCCTCGCATTGCTCGCTTGGTTGGGATACAGCCTCATCGCCCTCGGCGGTGAGAGCTCCGTCTGGACCGGGTTGGTCCAGGATGCGCTGACCACCATCACGGCCGAGGGACTTACTGGAATGCTGCTTGGGCTGTTCCCACTCGCCTTTTTCGAGGGCAAAGAAGTCTGGGACTACTCGAAGCGGCTCTGGACTGGGCTGTTCATGATCACGGGAACCGCCTTCGCACTGCTCGTTTTACCCACCGCGGTAGCCCCGCAGAAGATCGGCGAAAGTCTGCCCGCCTGGCTGTTGGTATTGGGTTGCTTCACGGTCGTCTCACTCGGTGTGTGGCTGTATCTCAAACTGACCACCAAGCCTGAGCAGGAGATCGTGGAAGCTGAGCCAGAGCGGGTCGAAGCATAAGCGCCGTGTTACCTCTCGTGGCGACTCCAATTTGACCTCCAGTCGCGCTCCACTAGCGTGATTGAATGGCAGATCGCGACCGCACAGGTACAGACCGCACAGGTACAGACCGCACTGACAGGGAGTGGGGTTTTCGCACCCGTTCCATCCATGCAGGCAACATTCCGGATGCGGTGACGGGAGCCAGAGCCCTCCCGATCTACCAGACCACGGCTTTCGTCTTCGATGACACCGCGGATGCGGCAGCTCGGTTTGCGCTGCAGAAGTACGGCAACATCTACTCCCGAGTCGCCAACCCGACAGTTGCGGCGTTCGAGGAGCGCGTTGCGAGCCTCGAGGGCGGCATCGGCGCGGTCGCGACGTCAAGCGGACTGTCTGCGCAGTACATCACGTTCGCGTCCCTCGCGGGTGCCGGCGAGCACATCGTCGCATCCGCGGGGCTCTATGGCGGATCAGTAACCCAACTCGACGTCACCCTGCGCCGCTTCGGGATCGACACCACCTTTATCCCCGGCACCGACCCGGCAGACTACGCCGCAGCCATAACCGATGAGACCAAATTGATCTTCGCGGAATCGATTTCCAACCCGTCCGGCGAGATCGCGGACCTCGAGGGCCTTGCGGATGTCGCCCATGCCGCGGGTATCCCGCTCATTATCGACTCCACCTTCGCCACCCCGTACCTCAACCGTCCCATGGAATGGGGCGCCGACATTGTCGTGCACTCCGCCACCAAGTTCCTCGGTGGGCACGGAACGACGATGGGCGGCGTCGTTGTCGAGTCCGGCAGATTCACCTGGCACAGCGACAAGTTCCCGCTGTTTGACATCCCCGTGCACACCTACGGCAACCTCAACTGGTCGGGCAATTTCGGCGAGTACGCCTTTCTCACCCGGTTGCGCGCGGAGCAACTGCGAGACATCGGCCCCGTGCTCGCCCCGCACTCGGCGTTCCTACTCGCTCAGGGTGTCGAGACGCTGCCGTTCAGGATGGATGCGCACGTCACGAACGCCCGGATCGTCGCGGAGTGGCTTGAGGCGGATCCGCGCATCGAGTTCGTCAACTGGGCAGGGCTGCCTTCTCACGTGCACTACGACCGGGCCAAACGGTACCTGCCTAAGGGCCCAGGCTCGATCTTTAGCTTCGGAGTCAAAGGCGGGCGGGATGAAGGCCGTGCCTTCATCGAGTCGGTGGAGCTGGCCAGCCACCTCGCCAATGTTGGCGACGCGAAGACGCTGGTGATTCATCCGGCATCCACCACACACGGGCAACTCACCGAGCAGCAGCTCGCCGACGCGGGGGTGCTTCCTGGGCTCGTGAGGATTAGCGTGGGAATTGAAGATCCGGAAGACATTATTTACGACCTCGACCAGGCGTTGACCCGAGCGACGGTAGGCACGTGATGAGTGAACAGACAGTGACCTCGCAACTGGCCAACGGGCTCAGCTGCGAACTCCCGGCGGATTCCCCGCTCGCGAGGCTGCTGAAATCACAGCGCACCTGGGTTGGCCCGAGCGCCAAGGAACGGCTGAGACTCCTGCAGAATGCCACGTCAGTCGCCATCGTCGGAGCGTCGCCCAACGCGGCGCGCGCCAGCTACTTCGTCGGCACCTACCTGCTGCAGTCGAGTAAGTACCGGGTGTACTTCGTCAACCCGAACGCCACCGAGATTTTGGGTCACAAGACCTACCCAGACCTTGCATCACTGCCCGAGGTTCCAGACATCGTGGATGTGTTCCGCAAGGCCAGCGACATCCCCTCGATCATCGACGATGTTGTCGCCATTGGCGCCCCGACCATCTGGGTGCAACTGGGGATTTGGAATCAGGATGCGGCAATCTATGGCGAGAGCAAGGGTCTCACCGTGGTGATGGACCGCTGTATCAAGATCGAACACGCCCGCTTCAACGGAGGCTTGTACCTTCTCGGTTTTGACACCGGGGTGATCTCGGCCAAGAAGACCGCACGGTGACCATGGCCATAGCCCCACTCGTCGTCTCCGCCGTTGTTTCCACCGAGTTGCTTGCCGACCACCTCGGCGCGGAGACGTTGGTCGTGCTCGACCCATCCACGTCATGACTCCCCCATTCCGCAGGCTGAGCCCGGACTGGGTGCGTAGCTCGTGGCACGTTACCCACGTCGGCTAGTCCACGTCAGCCAGTGAGCGCTCCAACTCGGCCGCGTCCGTGACCGGGAGCCTGCAGACGAAGTCGCGGCAGAGGTAAGCGGACGCGGAGTCGGCCTGCGAGGTGCGGGCCTGGAACAGCTCAAAGCCGACATCCGCAAAGGTGGCGGCTTGGGCATCCGTGAGCACGGTCGAGATGCTCCCGCTTCGGTACCAACCGCGAGCGAGCGTGGTCAGAGGCGATACGGTCGCTGGGTCGCCTGCCGGGGTGGCCACTACGAGTTGGCTGGCCTGTGTGCCGAGCCCGCTCATCACGCCGAGCGCCGCACCAAACGCGACCGGTTGCTTCACCGCTAATGGGGCGAGTTGTTCCATGGTGTTCACTGCCGCCTCCCGGTATTTCGTTTCGGACGTCAGCAAATAGAGCACCTGTGCAGCGGATGCCATGGCGCTGAGTCCGGATGCGTACGCGCCCTCAGACGGGTCGGCCTTGACCGCGAGCCCGTGCGCGACGAGAACCGGGTCTGCTCCGTCGGGGACGGTGAACGGTGACGCTGGGTGCGCCAACGTCGCATCCACTAGCTTCCGGCCAGCGACGGCGTAGCGAGCTTCTCCCGTTTCCAGTCCCAAATGCAGGAGTGCTCGCGCGAGCATCCCGTAATCCTCGAGAGTCGCCCTTGCGGCAGAAGGCCTACCGTCGACAGAGGCGCGGATGAGCGTCGGCAACTCCTGCATTTGGGACGCGAACGCGGTGGTCAGGCTCGAGGCGGGAGTGGAGTGCAGGTGCTGCTCTAGTAGATAGTCGGCGGCGGACGCCGCGGCGGAGATCCACTCCGGATGCCCGAACACAGCCCCAGCGGTTGCCAGGGCGTCGATCGCGAGGCCGTTCCATCCGGTGAGCACCTTCGCGTCGATGGCCGGAGGCGACTGAGCGGCGCGGCCGACCCTACCGAGCGAGTAGTAGACGCCCTCGACACGAGTGCCGTCGACGGTGCTCTCGCTGTCCTGCGCGGACGCGAAGGCACCACATGGAAGGCGCAGGGTATCGAGCAGGAAGTCTGCAATTCCTCCGCTCACCTCTTCTGCGCGCTCCCGGGCGGGCGGGGAAAGCTGGGCCAACCGCGTGTACGCAGTGAGAAGCTGGGCGTTGTCGTACAGCATCCGCTCGTAGTGTGGCTCGGACCAGTCCCGCCTGGTGGCGTAGCGAAAGAAGCCACCGTCGACGGAGTCGCGGAGCGGGGATGCCGCCATCGCAAACAGAGTGCGTTCGACAAGCGCCAGCGCCGCGGTATCCCCGAGTGACCCGCGCTCAAGCAAAAACTGCAGCACCGGGACCATCGGAAATTTCGGCGCAGAACCGAACCCGCCGAACTCAGTGTCCTCATAGTCGAGGAGCGCCTGCACCACGCCCGCGAAATCGTCGTCGTCCGGCAACTCGCCGGATGGCCGACTGCTCGCCGCCGCAAGCGCCTCCACCACCTGCGCCGCGCTGTCTTCCAGCGATTCCCGCCGGTTCGTCCAGGCATCCGTGATCGCTTCGAGTACCTGACGAAACGACGGATGCCCACCCGCTGCCTCGGGCGGCCAATACGTCCCTGCGAAGAATGTCTTGCCCTGCGGCGTGACGAAAACGTTGAGCGGCCAGCCAAGGTTGTCGGTGAACGCGCTCGCCGACGTCATGTAGCTAGAGTCGACATCCGGATACTCCTCACGATCCACCTTGATCGCGACAAAGTGCGCATTGAGATACTCGGCGAGCACCGGGTCGCTGAACGACTCGCGCGCCATCACGTGGCACCAGTGGCACGTCGAATACCCGATCGAGACGAACACGGGAACGTTGCGGCGCACCGCTTCCTCGAACGGGTCGCTACCCCACTGTTGCCAGTCGACCGGATTTTCGGCGTGCGAGCGCAGATACGGACTGATGGCAGTGGCGAGTCGGTTAGGCATGCCTCCAACGCTACCCGCGGTGTCGTGCCTGCGTCTGGGCTAGTTCACCTCGAACGGGTCACTACCGACCCGGCCCCCGCGCTCCAGCGCCGTGATCGACGCCTGCTCGTCTGAGGTGAGTTCGAAGTCGAACAGCGCGAAGTTTTCCGCCATCCGCTCGCGCCGGTTCGACTTGGGGAACACGATGTGACCCTCCTGAATGTGCCAGCGCAGCACTACCTGGGCTGCGGACTTGCCGTGGGCATCCGCGACCCGAGTGATCATAGGAAGCTCCAGAAGCGGATACTTACCTTGGCCAAGCGGGCCCCAGCCTTCAGTGTGGATGCCGTTTTCGGTAGCGAACGCGGTCACGGCAGGCTGCTGATGGTACGGGTGCAGTTCGATCTGATTCACGGCCGGAACGGTGTCGGTCTCTGCGATGAGCCGCTGGAGGTGGGGCACCATGAAGTTCGAGACCCCGATACTGCGGGTTTGCCCCCTGTCTCGAATCTTCTCGAGCGCGCGCCACGTCTCGACATAGAGCTCTTTCGCCGGACACGGCCAATGGATGAGATAGAGATTGACCTGCTCCAGACCCAACTTCTCGAGGCTTCGCTGTGCGGCGTCATACGCCGGCTGAGTGCCCTGGTCGTTGTTGTACAGCTTGGTGGTGACGAACAACTCGTCGCGCGGGATCCCGGACGCCGCGATCGCGCGGCCGACACCGTCCTCGTTTCCATAGATGGCGGCCGCGTCGATGTGTCGGTAACCCACCTCGAGAGCGTCGGAGACTATCCGTTCCGTCTCGTTCGGATCGATCTTGAAGACCCCGAAGCCGAGTTGCGGGATTTGCGTGCCGTCGTTGAGCTCAATCACGGGAACAGCCATTAGAAGTGCCTCTCTTCCACACCGTTGTATGCCGAGAGTGGACGGATGAGTGAATTCGACGCCTGCTGTTCCATGATGTGTGCCGTCCAGCCGACGATCCGGCTGGCAACGAATAGCGGCGTGAACGTAGCGGTGTCGAAGCCCATGAGGTTGTATGCCGGGCCGCTCGGGTAGTCGAGGTTGGGCTTGATGCCCTTGTGGTCATCCATCGCCTTCTCCAGTGCGTCGTACAGGTCGCCGAGATCGTGACGGTCGAATTCTGCGACGAGAGTGTCGAGTGCGGCCTTCATAGTCGGGACGCGGGAATCACCATTCTTGTACACACGATGACCGAACCCCATGATCTTGCGCTTGCCCGCGAGTGCGGCATCAAGCCAAGCCTCGGCCTTATCTGCCGTACCGATCTCCTCAAAAATGTGCATGACCGCCTCGTTGGCCCCGCCGTGCAGTGGCCCCTTGAGGGCACCGATCGCACCCGTCACGGCCGAGTACAGGTCGGCCATCGTTGAGGTGATGACCCGTGCGGTGAAGGTGCTCGCGTTGAAGGAATGCTCGGCGTACAGGATCATCGAGATGTCGAACGCGTTGACGACCGCTAACTCTGGGACCTCACCGAAGGTCATGTGCAGCAGGTTCGCCGAGAATCCGAGGTCTTCCCGAGGCTCGACCAGCTGTTCACCGCGACGACGACGCTGGTCGTAGGCGACGATGCTTGGCAGCTGTGCGAGCAGATAGATCGCGCGGCCCTCGTTGAGCTTGGGGTCGGAGATTCCATCTGGCTCATTCAGGGTGGCATCGGTGGCGCCGATCACACTGACCGCGGTGCGCACGACATCCATCGGATGCGCCGTCAGCGGCAGTTCGTCGATGATGCGCTTGGTGCGCGGATCGAGCGGACGAAGTGAGCGCTCCAGAGTCTCGAACTCGTCGAGTTGCGTCGGCGTGGGAAGTTCGCCGTGCCAGAGCAGATAGGCGACCTCCTCGAAGGTGCAGTGCTCGGCCAACTCCTGCACTGGGTATCCGCGATACAGCAGAGAATTGCTCGCGGGGTTGACTTTGGAGATCGCCGTGTAGTCGACGACCACCCCGGCAAGGCCCTTGTGGATTTCTTCGCTCATGTCAGTCCTTCGTGGTGTCGCGGTCGATGGTTTCAGCGCGCCTTGTTGGAGTCGAGCGTGAAGTTGAACACGCCAGAGTCAAATGTGCCATACGCCTCATAGTCCAGCAGTTCGTAGAGGCGAGCGCGAGTTTGCATCGCACCAACGGATTCCTGCTGGGTACCCTGCGATGCGATGAGATCGAGCGTACGCTCGGCCGCCCCCATCGCGCTGCGCAGAAGGGTGACGGGGTAGATGACGATGTTCACGCCGACGTCGGCGAGCTGCTGGGTGGTGAAGAGTTCGCTCTTCCCAAACTCCGTCATATTGGCGAGGATCGGCACGTCCACGACCGCTCTCACGGCCTCAAACTCGGCCAGATCGCGCATCGCTTCTGGAAAGATCGCGTCTGCTCCGGCATCCACGAGTGCCTTCGCACGATCTAGTGCGGACGCCATACCGTCTACCGCGCGGATGTCGGTGCGCGCCATGATGAGCAGGTTCGGATCGCGCCTGGCTTCCGCCGCAGCCCGGATGCGCTTGGTTGCCGTGCCTTCGTCCACGACGGCCTTGCCGTCCAGGTGGCCGCATCTCTTGGGATTCACCTGGTCTTCGATATGCAGACCGGTCACTCCGGCGTTCTCCAGCTCCTGCACGGTGCGGGCGACATTCATCGGCTCTCCGAAGCCTGTATCCGCGTCGACGAGGGTCGGCAGCGAGGTCATCCGATTGATCTGCTGGGCGCGGCTGGCCACCTCGGTGAGGGTGGTGAGGCCGATGTCCGGCAGTCCGAGGTCTGCAGAGATCACGGCACCGGAAATGTAGACGCCCTCGAAGCCCTTGTCCTCGATGAGCTTCGCGCTCAACGGGTTGAACGCCCCCGGGTAACGAAGCAGTTGCCCCGTTGCCAGGTGCTCACGTAGCAGTTGACGTTTTGTGGCGGGCGTGATGTGCGAATACAGCATTAGAAGATCCCTTTCGATGACGCGGGGAACGGTGTCGCTGGTGCAACGGTGAGTCCACCCAATTCTGCTGCACCCAGCTCAGGAAGTCGCTGGACTGTGTCGAGAAAGCGATCGATCTCCGCCTGATCGAGCACGCCATCCGCGAGGCTTACGAACTTGCCAATGTACTGTTCGCGCGTGAACGGGCGGGCGCCAAGCGGATGGGCGTCGGCAACCGCAATCTCGTCGACGATGCGGGTTCCGTCCGCGAGATCGATCTCTACTCGACCTCCGAAGGCCTTCTCCTTCGGATCGAGTGAGTGGTAGCGGCGAGTCCACTCGGCGTCTTCCTCAGTCGTGACCTTGTGCCACAGCGCGACGGTGTCCGCTCGTGCGGCGCGCTCCGGTGCGTACGAGCGCACGTGATGCCACTCGCCATCCTGCAGCGCGACCGCAAAGATATACGGGATCGAGTGATCGAGAGTCTCGCGGCTCGCCGTGGGGTCATACTTCTGAGGATCGTTCGCGCCAGAGCCGATCACGTAATGGGTGTGATGACTGGTGTGCAGCACTGCCCTGGTGACGTTTGCCGGGTCCCGCAGTTCCGGATGCTGCTGCCCGAGTTTGCGCGCGAGGTCAATCCAGGCCTGCGCCTGATACTCGGCCGAGTGCTCCTTCGTGTAGCTGTCGAGAATGGCACGCTTGGCTTCGCCGCGCTCCGGAAGTGGAACTTCGTAGCGGGCGTCTGGGCCGTCGAGCAGCCAGGCGATCACGCCGTCCTCACCCTCGTAGATCGGGGTCGGGCTGGTCTGGCCGCGCATCGCCCGGTCGACAGCCTCGATGGCCATTTTTCCTGCGAAAGCCGGAGCGTACGCCTTCCAACTTGAGATCTCGCCCTTGCGTGACTGGCGCGTGGCGGTCGTGACGTGAAGCGCCTGACCAATGGCTTGGAAAATCGTCGCCGTATCGAGGCCGAGCAAAGTACCGATGCCTGCTGCCGCACTCGGACCGAGGTGTGCGACGTGGTCGATCTTGTGTGCGTGCAGGGTGATCGCCTTCACAAGATCGATTTGGATCTCGTAGCCTGTGGCGATCCCTCGAATGAGTTCGTGCCCGCTCTTGCCCAGATGTTGGGCCACAGCCAGGATCGGCGGGATGTTGTCGCCTGGGTGCGAATACTCCGCGGCAAGGAAAGTGTCGTGATAGTCGAGTTCACGAACGGCGACTCCATTGGTCCAGGCCGCCCACTCCGGGCTGTGCCTGCCGTCGACCCCGAACACCGTGGAGCCTGCCCCGCCCACAGAAACCGGATGCGCCTCGGCCTGCGCCCGTGCGGCGAGCGCAGACGCGCGGCCGAGCGACGCAGTGGCAACTGCCGCGTTGTCGATGATGCGGTTGATGACCATTTCGGCCACCTCATCCGTCACCTCAACGGCATCTGTGGCGACCTCCGCGATCTTCCATGCGAGCTGATCCTCGCGGGCGAGGCTTTCGTCACTCTTGTACACACGAACTGTGGTGGTTTTCATGGGGTCCTCTGGATCAGGCCGACCGCGGGAGGCGATCAGCGTTGGTATTGGAACTTGTGTCGGTATTGGCGCCGGCATGGATTGTGGTGTCGGAATTGTGAAAGTGGGAGGTCGCCAGCGCATTCTCTAGCGCGCGATACAGGTGCACATGTGTGGCATGAGCTGCCAACTCTGGGTCGCGGGCGATGATTGCCTGGACGATCATGAGGTGCTCGGCGGCGGCGCTGCGCAGGCGTGCCGCGTCATCCTTAGCGTGACGACGGATGCGGACGAGGTGCGTCCGCAGGCCACGCATTGCCGTCACCAGGTACGGGTTTGCGACCGCGTCATCCAGTGCTTCATCGAAGCGCCGGACGAGATCGTAGTAGGCATGACGGCCAGGATCGGTCTCGCTGATGAGGTTCGGCGCCGACAGGAATTCCCGCTCAATCGCGACGAAGACGTCGACCCGACCGCGCTCTGCCGCGAGTCTCGCCGCCTGCTCTTCCAGCGCCCTGCGCACTTCAAAGAGTTCCCGGATGTTGGCGATCGAGACGTCGGTGACCACAAGGCCGCGCCCGGCCTGCGTCGCTACAAGCCCATCCGCGGTCAGTCTGGCGAGAGCTTCGCGAAGCGGAGTGCGCGAGACTCCCAGTCTGAGCGATTGTTCAACCTCTGCCAGGACGCTGCCGGGGGGAAGCTCCCAGTCAATGATCTCGTCGCGCAGTGTTGTGTAGGCGCGGTCGCTGGCTTTCACAACTCACTCCTCGTCTATGTATACACAGGTCGGTCTATTTTGAACTCCACGCCCGACGCAACGCAATACTTTCATTGATTGTATACACAATGCCCTACTTCGCTCTTGTCTCCAGCAATTAAGCCGCCACACGGCAAGCCGCAACGGCTCAGCGGCATTCTGATGGTATTTCAGACATTGTTTCTATTAGCGGAACGGGTGTTGTGAGCCCTTGAGCTGTGAAGAGAATAACAAGTTGGACACCTTTCCCTTATATTCATTGCTTCCTGAAGAAAGTGCTTGACCGTTGCACTACGGCTGTGACACCCTCAAGTACCAAGGATGTTTCGCTGACGAGAACGGCCTGTTAGACGACCGCACGCTGACGCGATGTACCTGAGCAGCCGCGGACTTCGCGCGCTGCCGCCCGAAAGGAGCAATTCACGTGATAGGTAAGAAGCCACTCGCGGCCTGCGCCATAGTCCTGGGGTTGACGCTGGTCCTCGCTGCCTGCTCAGGCACCACCGCCACCCCATCAGACAACACGCATAAGGATCCGATCAAGATTGGATTCCTCGGAACTCTCACAGGCGGTTCGGCCGACGTTGGCCAGACCGGACTGGATGGTGCCCACATCGCCATTGAAGAAATCAACGAAAAGGGCGGAATCGACGGACATCTGCTAGAGATCGTCACAAAGGACGAACAGCTTTCGCCGGCGCAGACAGTGAAGGCAATGCGCGAGTTGGCGCAAGAGGGCGTCAAATACGTCACCGGGTTCACCAGTAGCGCAGACGTAATCGCCGCCACTCCGATCGCAGAGCAGAACGGAATGGTGATCATCACCGCTGGTGCTACGAGCACCGCGTTGACCACAACGAACTTCAGCAAGAACCTGTTCGAGGTCGCATCGAACACGTCGATGATGAACGCCGCAGCAGCGCAGCTCGTGGCCACAAAGTGGAAGGACGTCAAGGAATGGCAGAACGTGGGCTTCGACTACGTCACTGGGCACGGCTCATGGGACGAGTTCCAAGCACTTGCCAAGAAGGCAAACCCCACTGTGAAGTTCGGACAGGCGGTTTTCTATCCCCTGGCTGGCGGACAGCTGAGCGCCTACATCACCTCGCTCACCGGCACTAATCCCAGCAAGACCGACACCGGGTTGTTCGTGACCACCTTCGGCGGTGGCGCAGTAACATTCGCGAAGCAAGCGGAACCGTACAAACTCTTCGATAAGTACGCCGTGGTCGCAAACGTCGGCGGTGGAGAAGAACTCGCCGCGGCCCTCGGCGCGGACAGCCCTCGCATCTACTACGTCCACGACTACTTCTACGGTGCGTATGACAATGCGATCAACAAGAACCTGATCGCAAAGTGGAAAGAGCGCCCGAAGGTCGGTCCGAAGACGCACGGTCCACACTCTTGGCTGTACGAGGGATACACGGCCACGATTGCGTTTGCCACCGCTATGCAGAAGGCCAAGTCGTCTGATGCTAAGAAGGTGCTTAAAGTGCTGCCGGGCATGAAGTTCGACACTGCGATGGGACCGGCATATTTCAGGGCAGAGGACCACATCCTCTTCGCACCGGTCACCGCGGTTGAGTGCTTCGGCGATGCTGCCTCGGAGTTCGGATACAAGTGTGAGAACGCTACGTCTGTTCCTGCGAAGGACGTCGTTCCCGCTCCTAATCCAACCAAAAAGTAGACCGCTCATTCGCATCAGGATGCCCGATCACAACGTGTCCGGGGACTTCGGCAAAGCCGAGGTTCCCGGACACCGGGAAAGGGGACTAAACCGATGAACGTTTTACCTTCGATCGTCTCCGGACTCGGCGATGGCATGCTGCTTTTTCTTATCGCGAGCGGCTTGAGCGTAATTTTCGGGGCGATGCGGTTTCTCAATTTCGCCCACGGAGCCTTCTTTGCTATTGGTGGCTACCTGACGTACAACATCCTGAGCAGCCTGCAGCTAACTCCGGTCCTTCTCATCGGGGGCGCACTGCTGGCGGGCCTGGGCGTTGCCGCACTCGCTTACATAAGCGAGGTCGTAGTTTTTCGTCGCCTCTACAAGCTGCCACCGATCGACTCTCTGCTGGGCACCTACGCCCTCCTATTACTTCTCGAGGGCGCAATTCTCGTCGTCTGGGGACCGAATTCGCTGTCGGTGCCGTATCCCAAGGGTCTCAACAGCACAGTGCGGATCGGGTCGGTCGACGTTCCGCAGTACAGCCTTTTGCTTATTGCCGTTGGTGTCATCGTGGTTGTGGCAATGTCTTTCCTGCTGTACAAGACTTCGCTGGGACTGGAAGTTCGCGCGCTGGCGGAAGACCGTCCCATGACACAGCTCCTCGGTGTAAATATCTCCAGGGTCTCCGCGAAAGTGATGCTGATTGGCGGCTTTCTAGCTGGCATCGGCGGCGCGTTGGCGACCCCGACAATCGCCTTGACGCCCGATCTGGCGACGTCATTTATCATCCAGGCGTTCGCAGTCGTCGTAGTCGGCGGTCTGGGGAGCTTCTATGGCGCTCTCATCGCCGCAGTCGTGCTGGGAGTGACGCAAAGCATCGTCGTGACCTACATCCCCAGCGTCTCCGGAATCGCCTTCTACGCGACCATGTTTGCGATTCTCCTGTTCCGCCCGCAAGGCATCCTTGGAAAGTCGAGCGTGGAGATCTCATGAACGGAGAAATACTGCCATGAGTCGCAAACTCACAAACACACCAGCGACCGGCGGCCCCCGATCATGGTTGAGGCGGCTCACCACCGATGGTCTATGGCAAAAAGTACTGTGGATCGCGGTGGCGGTGATCGGCATCGCCTACGTGGTGGCGCAATTCACGTCTGAGAATCCACCCAGCTTCTTCATCGAGATCGTACTCATTCAGGTGCTCTACGCGATGAGTGTGAATATTCTCATCGGCTACGCGCATCTGCCTTCGTTCGGTCAAGCTGCATTTTTTGGGACTGGTGCCTACGCAGCTGCGTTAACTATTCAAGGCGTGCCGCTGTATGCCTCACTGTTCCTTGCGGTGGCTGTGGCCGGAATTCTGGCCCTTCTGCTCGGACTACTCGCCGTCAGGACGAGCGGCATCACGTTCGCGAACGTCACCCTTGCCTTTGGCCAGATGCTCTATCTGATCGCCGCCAACACCAATCTGGTCGGTGGCGAAAACGGACTCCTGGCAAGCCTGCCCAGTGAGGTGTCACCACAGAGCTTCTGGCTGGTCATCGTCGCGTGCGTTACCGTCGGCTGTGCCGTGGTGTGGTGGATGTTCCGCACGCCTGCTGGGGAGACGATCCTGGCCATCCGCGACAACCCGGAACGGGCAAGCTCACTCGGAATCTCTACGTTCCGTTATCGACTTACAGCCTTTGTTGTCGCGGGTGCTCTTGCCGGATTGGCCGGGGCACTGTACGCCTTCGCTACCGGGATAGTCACTGCCGACACCCTCTATTGGACGCGATCCGGGGAGCCCATCATTATGTGCCTGCTCGGTGGATCCAAAAAGTTCTTTGGTCCCGTTATCGGCGCGATCGCCTTGACAACTCTCCTGCAGCAGGTGGGCCAAGGCTCAACCAGCTATCTCATCTATGTCGGCGGAATCCTGTTGGTTGTCTTGATCCTTCTGCCGCAGGGTCTTCTCAGCATCCCGGCGCGCATTCGACAGATAGCATCCAGATGGAACGGATCCGGACCACGTGACTCCAAGAGAGCTGCCACCCTATGAATGAGCCGATACCCGCGCTCAGTATCGAGGGCGTCAGCAAACGTTACGGCGGCAACCTCGCCGTCAGTAACGTGAGTTTCACCCTGCCGCAGTCCAGTATTTACGCGGTGATTGGGCCAAACGGCGCTGGAAAGAGCACGCTGTTCGGGGTCATTGCCGGGCAATATCCTGCGGATGAAGGCAAAATTCTCCTGAACGGCCGAGACGTCACCAAACACAAGGCACGAGCCAGAGCCAGAGATGGGATTTCACGCGCTTTCCAGGTGGCTCACGTTTTCACATCACGGACCGTGGAGGAGAACGTTCGCATTGCGCTCCTCGCGGCCCGTCGCCAATCACATGTGTTTTGGGCAGCGGCGTCGCGTCAGGTGTCACCGGACGATGTTGCAGTCCTGTTGGATCAGGTCAAGCTGAGTCGACTCACGAATCGCGAGGCAGGCGAGCTGTCGCAGGGAGACCGCAAGAAGCTCGAGATCGCGATGGGCCTGGCGTCCCATCCGACTTTGCTTCTGCTGGATGAACCCACGGCTGGCATGACCCCGGACGAGACAGTAACCGTTATTGATCTAGTGGCCAGCGTTCAAAAGTCGAGTGGGTGTTCGGTCCTGATCACTGAGCATGACATGAAGGTGGTATTTGGCCTTGCAGAACAGATAGTTGTTCTTTCGGGTGGTGCCGTGCTCGTACAGGGCACACCCGAAGAAATCCGAAACAACAGCGACGTCAAGGCGGTGTATCTCGGTGGCCGATGATGGAATGCTCCTCGCCGATGGCTCCGCGGAACCTTTTCCCGCGTCGGGAGCGACCAAGTTGCCACGCGGCAAGCGCCAGAAGCCGACCACCGTGGGTTCATCGGCTTTGAGCATCAGTGGGTTGCACGCCTACTACGGCACGGCCCACGTATTGCACGGCGTGGACTTCGAAGCAAACGCTGGTTCGGCGGTCGCGGTGCTTGGGCGCAACGGCGCAGGCAAGTCCACGATGCTGAAATCCATCGCAGGCACTGCCGATGTCACCCGAATCGGAGTGGTTCAGATCGGCGACACGGAATTGCAGGGCATGCGGGCTGACCAGGTAGCGCGCTGTGGCGTGCAACTGGTTCCCGAAGACCGTCGGGTTTTCGCAGGTCTTTCGGTGAGAGAGAATCTCGATCTCGCCGCGCGCGGGGCGCATGTCGCGCGCGGGGTCGACTATGTGGCGCGAATTCTTACTGTGTTTCCCGAAATGGAGGCGTTTCTGGGTTCAGGCGGAGGGGAACTCAGTGGTGGTCAGCAGCAGATGGTTGCCGTGGCCCGCGCTCTCGTCGGCGAACCGCGACTTCTCCTTTTGGACGAGCCGTCCACTGGGCTCGCGCCAGTCGTCGTCGATCGACTGCTGGAGTCATTACAGAAGTTGCGCTCGTTCGGCGCCACGATGCTGGTCGCTGAACAGAACGTGAACTTCGCGCTGGAGGTTTGCGACGAAGTGGTGATTTTGGAGAAGGGCATGCCTGTCTTCCGCGGAACCAAAGCGGAGGTCAACAGCAATCCCGAACTGAAGAAAGCCTATTTGGAAGTGTAAGAACAAGAAAACTAAGGAGCAGATTCATGATGAAGAGTGCCGAAATTGACATCGTCGACGACTATCTGAGGTTGTGTGAAGAGCGGAATCTCGACGAAGCCGCGAAGTACCTCGCGGATGACGCGAAATTGACGTTCCCCGGAGGTGTCGTCTTCACCAACCTGCCTTCGATGGTTGCCGACGCGGGACAACGCTACCCTCGAGTCCAGAAACACCGCACGGAATTCATCGTCGGCAATCGCGCAAGCGATGGTGAGACCGTGTGTATCTCGACCGGAACCCTGGACGGAGAAACTCTCTGGGGCACCAGCTTTACGGGAGTGCGCTATATCGACATGTTCATCATCCGTGACGGACTGATCCACGAGCAGTATGTCTGGAATGATCTCTCTGAAACCGGAGTCGCCCCTCTTCTCGTTCAGCGCCTCGCACAGGGCAGCGCGTCGTGACTGCCTTGCGATGAGCACCACTGATTATGGCGCGAGTTTTGTGCTCACGGCGGCATATGTCATAGCTGGCGACGAGCTACGAATGCTGAGCCCCGGTTACGTCCGAGTGGATGACGGAGTCATTACGGATGTCGGCGAGGGAGCACCTCCCCTGGCCGACCATGCCGATTGTCCGATTATCGACTTGCCGGGGCAGCTCATCATGCCCGGTCTGATTAACTGCCACACCCACATCGGTGACACCGTCGTCAAAGAGCTCGGCTACGGCGTCCCTGCTGACGTCAACCTCCTCTGGCAGCCGGACGGCCTGCGCCACGTGCGGATGGGTGCGCTCGGTAGGGAAACCAGAGTGGCCGGGATTAGGCATGCCCTCCAGCGAGCACTGGCCACTGGAACGGTTGCCCTTGCGGACTTCAGAGAGGGCGGGGTCGAGGGCGTATTGGAGTTGCGTGAGGCCGCGGCCGGGCTGCCAATCCGGTGTCTCGCGTTCGCCAGATTCACCACGTTCCCCCTCCACGACGACGCGGCTCTGGAAGGTAACTCGATTGGACTCTCAGACGCTCAATTAGCGGAGTTAGATGCAGGGCTCGATGTGGCGGAGGGCTTTTCTCCGCTCTGGGCCAACGACACGACAGATCTTGGCCTCACCCAGATTGCACAGCGCGTGCGTTCCCGCGGAAAGCTCCTGGCGACGCACGCCGGAGAGACAGCGCAGTACCGCGAGCTGTCGAAAGCAAGAACGGGGCTTGGCGACGTGCAGCGGATAGCGAAGTTCCTCGCCCCCGACTTCGTCGTGCACATGACGTCGGCCACCGATGAGGAGCTCGAGGTAGCCGCGACTGCGGGGATTCCTGTGGTGATGTGCGCCAGGACCCAGGCCGCTCTCGGTTACGGCATCCCGCCGTTCGTGCGAGCGGCGCGGTGCGGCGCCACTCTCGGCCTAGGCACCGACAACGCAATGATTTCCAGCCCGGATCTGCTGGCGGAACTGGAGTTCATGTCACGGTCGCTACGCTCCAAAACCGGCGACCCCGCAGCGGTCGACGCCACAGCACTGCTTGCTTCGGTCACGGTTGACGCCGCCCGGATACTGAAACTCGATCACGAGCTCGGATCCCTTTCTGTCGGGAAGTCGGCAACCCTGCTCGTGATCGACATGGAGTCGGATAACCTCGTTGGGTCTGTCAACCCCATCGCCAGCATCGTTGATAGGGCGAGTCCGACCGACCTCACGATGGTTCTGGTCGACGGCAAGCTCGCGCACGGGGCCTTGCCAGAATTGCTTCACAGCCCCCCCAATTAGGACAACAAGCAGAAGACGTCCGTCCACTCTGCCGACGACCTTGCGCTGTCGAGCTCGTCCTCCGTTCCAGCCGACGCGCGAGTCGCGACCCTGTCTGGCGTACACAAAGTCATCGAGCGGGTGCAGCCAGATTCGGTTCGCTAGCCGGAACGCTGGATACCCCGACATCCACATCAACCGCGCCAAACGCTTGAGTTGCGTGTGTTGCAGGCATACAATTAGGACTAAGTCGAGTTACCTTTGTTGCGTTCAGAGAAACACTGTAAATTTATATAACCCGGCAAGGGTAGGCCCGTAACGACTCGCGACAGGAGAACCCACCATTCCTCGTGTAACTCTGATCACCGGAGGCGCCCAGGGTATTGGGCTAGAGATCGCCCGAGAGCTCGCTCGACGTGGCGACAGCATCGCACTGGCTGACTTGGTGCCACGCTCGCAGACAGCCCTGACGGCCGGCGAGCTCGCAGAAAAGTACGGTACTGCCGTCGTACCTTTTCACGTGGATATCCAGGACCCCGCGTCGTGTGAACAGCTCATTCAGGACGTCATAGAACAGTTCGGCCGACTCGATGTTGTGGTGAATAACGCGGGAGTCAACTATCGGGCAGTAGCGGTTGAGACCCCTGAGTCGGCTTGGACGTCTGTCATCAACACCAATCTCAACGGCACGTTCCGAATCTCTTCCTTAGCATTTCCATTCCTCCGCGAAAGCAAAGGAACGGTGGTCAATCTCGCGTCGACCGCAGGACACATCGCGGTGGCAGGTTCGGCTGCATACGCCGTGAGCAAGGCCGCGATAATTCACCTCACGCGAGTACTCGCCCTAGAGTGGGCCGAATTTGGTGTGCGAGTAAACGCGGTCGGACCCACGATCGTTCCCACCTCGATGACTCAGGGCCTCCTCACGAACGCAGAATATATGAGTAAGAAGCTGGGCTCGATCCCCCTGGGCGAGGTGGCCCTGCCCGCGGATGTCGCCCACGCGGTGGCATGGCTCGCGTCGCCAGAGGCACGCATGGTCACCGGGCACACAATATTCGTTGACGGTGGCGCCACGATCGTGTGACACCACAGTCCAAACGCCGCAATGTCGAATATGGGAGACGAATTGGTTCGCGCACAGCCGCGGGTGATATCTGGAGACTTCCAGACACCGAAATTGACGGTTCATTTTCGGACAGTTTCGTCTCCAGGTTATGCACGTCCTTCGCTGGTCATGCTTCACCAGTCGCCGCTGTCATCGCGCAGATACCAGAAGTTGTTACCATTCCTCGCAGAGTTCTGTACGCCGTACGCTCTCGACACACCGGGCTTTGGTGAGTCGACACCTCCGGACGGCGAATGGGCTGTCGCAGATTATTCGAAGGTCGTCACCGACTTCGCTGAGTCGCTAAGGCCTGGCATAGTATTTCTCTTCGGTCGCGCAACCGGAGCTGTGTTTGCCCTGCACGCAGCATCGATGAGAAAAGATCTCTTCGACGGGGTGATTCTCCACGGCTTGCCGGTGTACACCGTGGAGGAGCGCGAACAACGCCTCCGCTCCTTCGCCCCACCGTATTTAATCAATGACAGTGGCGATCATTTCACCTGGATCTGGAACAGGATTCATTCTGAGTACCCAACAATCGATGCAAGCCTCGCGACGAACCTTGTCCGGGACTTTCTCGATGCCGGTCCGGACTTCGCAACCGCGTACCGAGCTATCTGGCGGGAGGATGTACAGCTGTGGAGCGGGGGGCTCTCTATCCCCACCCTCTTGGTAGGCGGAGACAAAGACCGCATCAAATACATGTTCCCCCGCGCATGCGCGCTATTTCCCGAAGCCACCTCGGTTATGATCCCCGAGGCGACAGACTTTGTTGCCGAACAAGATCCCGAAGGATTTGCACAAGTCATCCGGAAATTCATAGCGCCCACCGTGTAGGGATAGTTCGACTGCGACAGTACAAACAGCCACGGCATAACCGGACCCGGCGAGGCAAGCACCCTCCAAGAATGACTCCCGAACGCCTACAAAGAGAGCTGGAGCGGAGTGAGCTCGCCTTGTGGGTCTGCTCGGTAGACCTCAGCGGCTAAGTTGTGAGAACTCCCTGCTACGACCAGCCAACATGTTGATGAGAGCATCGGAATCCACTGGCAATTCATCGCCGCACCATGCCACGTGCCCGTCTGGGCGCACTACCACCAGCGGTACACCATAAAGGGTGATGAGTTCCTTCTCTCGGATAGTCTGCTCGACTATAGGCAACCCTCGCTCTGTCGCAGAGCTCACGAAGCCACTGACGTCTGGAGCAGTTTCACCCATACGCAGGATCACATAACCGGTTCCGAACAGATCCAGAATGGATCGACCGTCGGATAGCCACCCATGAGGAGCCCGCTTACCTGGTCTCACTTCCGGAACAAAGTCCACTGCCTCAAATGGTGCAGGGGTGCTCGTTCCGTAGTCAATGATCGGAGATCCAACATATTGATACCCGAGATGGATACCGACCGGCTTCCACGCCTTCATGTTCTCGTCGTGAAGCTGGCGACCCAGTTTCTTTCTGGCTGCCTCCCCTTCTGGACTGAGATCTGTAACGTGCGCTACTTGGGTTGCCGCAGTAAGCCGATCGTAATTGGCGAGCGCCTCTTCAACAACGAGAAGCGCTATCGGGCGCCTCTCCGATTCGTAGCTCTCCACCACGCCCGGGCCAGCCCACCCTTGGACCGCCGCGGCGAGTTTCCACGCGAGGTTCATGGAATCAGCGAACCCCGTGTTCATCCCGAAGCCCCCGTTCGGTGGAACGGGATGAACTGCGTCCCCTGCTAGGTACACGCGACCTTCCTGGAATCGGTCAGCAACCAGAGCCCGACGCACCCACCTCTCAGCAGGCGCCAATTCATACTCGAAATCGCCGCCTATCTTGCGCATGGCCGCCTCGATGTCGATGTCACTGACGTCCTGGTCATTTGCTCCATAGAACGTCAGCCGCCACAAATCCACTCCGTTGACCGCCATGACAGTGGCCCAAGTTCCTTGCTCGCCCACCATCACATAGCGTTTCGCGTGATCGATAACTCCCAGATTGTTGAACTCGGCCGACCGAAACATGTGGTTGAGTGAATGGTCAACGACACCTCTGCCGCTGAATGGGATGTTGAGTCCCGACCGCACTGCACTCGTAAACCCGTCGCATCCAACGAGATAGTCCGCAGTGATCTGATATGTTTCGCCGGTTGCGCGGTCAAGAACATTGGCCGTGACACCGTCAGCGTCCTGCGTTAAGGATAAGAACTCCTGCTGGTATTCGATCTCTATCCCATCAAACGACAGCGCAAGGTCTCGCATGATCGGATCGAATGACGTTTGCGGGCAATGTACCTGCCATTCCGGGCTAAACGCTGACGGACCGAGTTCACCTGGGGTCGGCATTTTAATGCGGGCTATTTCTACGCCCGTCATCGACGTGATGAAAGCGTTATCTAGTGGATAGTCCTGAGGAAACCCCCAGTGTTTGATCCGGTCAGTGACTCCCAGTCGGCGGCAGAACTCCATCGTTCGGACGCCGATGTCCATGATCTTGACGGCTGGATTAACTCGGTTCTCACTACGCTCAATTAATAGTGCAGAAACGCCACGTGAACCGAGGTCAGAAGCCAACGCGAGCCCGATCGGACCACCACCGACAATCAATACTGGAGTGTGGCGGGGCTTACCCTTACCGCTTGAGTCATTCTTCATTTCTTTCCTACAATCCTTTCGATAGTGTGTGCTTCCGGACCTCGGGGCCGCGTTCAGCGGAACGTGAAATCCAGTTGCCAATCTCTAAAAGGCGCGAGTCTTGTGCGCCCAACGGTGGAGAGGTGAAATACAGGTGTCGAGCGGTTTTCTCCATGACCGCTTAGCTATCCCGCTGACGAATGAGCACTGACTCGTGCCAAGGGATCAGCACTCGACGCAAGACTGCAAATATTGAGTACAGTGCGAACCCGAGCAATGTCATCAAAAGTATTGACCCGTACAACTCAGGAACTTGCAAATCATTCTGAAGTTGCACAGCCAGGCGCCCAAGACCCCGATCTCCGGCTAAGTACTCCCCAACAATCGCGCCGATCAGGGACAGGATCATGCCCATTTCGGCCCCAGTGAGCACGTAAGGGGTCATGTGCGGGATTTCGAGCTTGCGGAACCTCTGCCACATCGTGGCTCTCAAAGAAGTCATCATTTCGCCCATGGCAGGAGAAACAGATCTTATTCCGAATGACGTGTTAACCAGAATTGGGAAGAATGCGAGAAGAGACGCGATCGCAATTTTCGATGAAATATCAAACCCGAACCACAGGATAAACAGAGGAACAAGCGCAACCTTTGGCACCACCTGCGAGGCGACAACAAACGGATTCGCAATCGCTTCGACCGGCCGAAACTTGCCCATGAGGTAACCTCCGGTGACCCCGAGGAGGAATCCAATGATAAAGCCAAGGATTGTCTCGACAAGGGTCGTCCACACATGCAACTGCCATATATACGGCTGTTGAATCATATGGAAAAACGCCCCAAATACTTCCCAAGGTGAGGGCAAGACGAACTTGGAAATGCCCGAGACGTTGATGTAGAGCTGCCAAGCGAGCAACGCAAGCACGACGATTATCGGGGTAGACACATACGCGAGCCATCGGCTTTGCCAGACGTTCGTCCAAGACGAGCGCCCTCCTGAGTTGCGCCCGTCCGGAGCGGGTGACAGGCCCGCTACCGCTCGAGTGCGCACGCGGTTTCGCCGCGAAATAGTGTTATTCATGTTCAGACTCCAACTCTTTACGGAGTTGCTGCACGATAGTGGTGAATTCGGGATTATCAAACAGATCGAGGGTCCGAGGCCGTTCAAATCCAATTTTTGTGATCGACGCGATTCGACCGGGGTGACTCGCCAGGAGAACTACTCGGTCTGCCAAGAACACGGCCTCTGGGATTGAATGGGTCACGAAGACAACCGTCGTAGGGCGTTCAATCCACAGACGCTGTAGCTCTATTCCCATGTTGTCTCGCGTCTGGGCGTCTAGCGCCCCGAATGGCTCATCCATCAAGAGCACAGAAGGGTCGAACGAGAGGGCTCTGGCTATGGCTACTCGTTGGCGCATTCCACCGGATAGCTGCCGCGGAAACGAAGACCCCACACCTTCCAGGCCAACCAGCTTCAACAATTCCGCCGAACGAGTCTTACGCGCGGCCTTCCGGACCTTGCGCATCTCGAGAGGAAGCTCGATGTTCCGAGCAATATTTCGCCATTGCATCAGATTGGGCTCTTGAAATACGAAACCGAGTTGATCAAGACCACTATCGTCAGTAACTTCTCCAGATTGGGCGTCTACCAGACGAACTTGACCCGCGGTCGGCTGAATCAGACCGCCGATGATGCGGAGCAACGTCGTTTTCCCGCAACCCGACGGTCCGAGGAAGACGACAAACTCTCCACTTGATATTTCAAGGTCAATCGAGTCAAGAATCGTCGGTCCAGATTGGGCACCAAACCGTTTGCTGACCTGAGAGACGCGAATTCCGGCGGCGTGAATATCTCCGGAATCCTTAGCTGCGCCGAGCCGAGCGTTACCGCGCTTGGCAAGACTCATCATCGTGTCACCAAGCCCTTCTGGGAATGAGCGCTATAGAGCGAATCTTGCAGGGCCTTGACCTCGTAGAACTTCACTCTGCCGCCTCACTTCTCCCTAAATTTTCAACCACTCAAGTGTTCCGGTAGGCGAACCCGCAACTGGAATAATTAGCGGCTCTAGACACACAACCATAACTGTTTCCCGAGATATCTGTCAATAGAGCGATCTTGGTGCTCACAAGATGGTCCTCCTAGCGAAACACCAAACTGCGCGGCTGAGCACGCGGCCCTTCCGTGCAGTCAGTGAGCGAATGGAACTAGGCCCGGTAGCACAGTGGTCCTTGGCGCGCTGCCGCCCAGCCCTCGACCGCGCGTAGAGAGCCAAGTCATCCTGTCCCTTTTATCGTTTTAGCAAGGCAGTCCGTTCTAAGGTCGGCGAACATCTGATGATCTAGTCGCCAGGCTGCATTACCCGCGCCGCTGCACCATGTCTCCGATCGACACTGCCAGGCATAGGAGCAAAATGGCGATAATCACGGCAAACGCTACGGTGATCGCTGTTGTCCATCCAAAATGGGCCTGCACACCAAAGACAATCGCAGTGATCACCCCGAGGCCTATTGCAGAACCAATCCGCTGGCCTGTCTGCAGGATTCCCCCTGTGCTCCCTGCATACGCGATTGGGGCGTCAGCTAGAGTGATTGTCTGGTTCGGACTGATCACCGCTCCCTGCGCAATTCCAATGAGGGTAAGTGTCCCGAGCAACCACCAGATGCTTGCACGCCCTTGAGTCTCAAGAACGATGACGAGAATGCTCGAAGCCATCCCGATGATTGCAATGAAGATCCCACCCGTAACAATTCGGCGTCCGTAATACGTGACGTGTCGCCCGGTCCATCGAGCCGTGAACGCCGAACACACGGCGCTTGGTAGCCCGATGACGCCGGCTTCGAATGCTGTGTGCCCGAGTGCTTGTTGCATGTACAACGCCACAAGTACCCAGATACCGGTGGCACCAAAGAAATAGATTGTGGCGAGCACCACTCCGTTCGAGAAGCCTCTAGACCGAAAGATAGCCATGTCGACCATGGGGTCGCGCCCCGAATTTCTGTACCGAAGCTCCCAGCCAACCCACACGAGCACGAGCACAATTCCGGCTGGCATAAGAAGCCAGGTCCACACTGTGGTTGGCGGCGTCATAAAGGGCAGAAGGATGATCACAATTGAGCTGCTGAGAAGGATGATGCCCACCGGATCGAGATCTAAACCCGCCGGGCGGCCGGCAGCCAAGGCGCCTCTGGGGCTCGAGGGCCGCGCGCGTTTCGCATAGAGCGGTCGCGGAAACCATCGCAGCGCGAGAGTGATGGCGATGAGACTCACGGGCACGTTCACAAAAAAAGTCCAGCGCCACCCCTCCGCTTCCCCCGCTAGAGCGATGATGCCACCACCCAGAAGGGGCCCTAACCCCATGGACAGGCCTACAGTCGTCCCGTACATTCCAAACGCCCGTGCTCGATCGTAGCCGCGGAAATAGTGCTGAATCATGCCGATTATTTGAGGACTGAGAATCCCGGATCCGAGACCTTGGACAAACCTCGCGACTTTGAGCAGCGAAATATCGCTTGCCAGTCCGGCGGCAATTGACGCCGCACAAAAAAGTACAACACCAAAAACATATAGACCGCCGCGTCCAAGGACATCCCCGGCACGACCTGCCGCAACAAGGACGACTCCGAACGTTATCGCGTAGCCCGAAAGCACCCACTGCAGGTCGGACTCGCTGGCGCCCAGACTGAACTGCATCGACGGCAGAGCAACGTTGATGATACTGACGCCGATCAGACTCATGCTTACCGTGACTAGCAGCACGGAAAGAATCTTCCAGCGTGCGGGCTCGGAGCTAGTCCTAGGGGATTCTCGTCGAGATTTCACTGGGCAATGATCAGCGGCTCCCTGCGCGAATTAATGCGATCCGAGCTTGAACTGCGCAGATATGCCAGGGTTGAGGGAGGTCCATACAGACTTGGGTCGGGTGTAAAGCCGAGCAGCCTCGGTCCCGTTCTCGCGTCCATATCCCGACGATCCCACACCCCCGAACGGAACCAGCTCTGACAAGATCCGGTAGGTGTTGATCCACACCGTTCCCGCCTTAATCGCTCGGGCAACCTTGTGAGCCCTCGAGATATCGGAGGTCCAAATTCCAGCGGAAAGGCCAAACTCCGTTGAGTTGGCTAGTTGGACAGCCTCATCGTCGCTCGAAAACTTTGTCACTGCCAATACCGGCCCAAATACTTCTTCTCGCAGGAGCCGAGCATTGGGGTCGAGGTCGTCGAAAATTGTCGGTGGAACGAAAAAGCCATTGGCAATGCTTGGGTCTGTCGGCATCTTCGACTGTGCAACTATCGTGCCGACTCCCTTCGACTCTTCGATAAAAGCCAATGTTTTGTCGCGTTGCAGTGACGTGATTTGCGGGCCGATGTCGGTGGCACTTTCGAATGGATTTCCTACGATGAAGTTTCGTACCCGCTCCGAGAGCCGGTCTACCACCTCACGATGGATTGACTCGTGAACGATAAGGCGTGAACCAGCGATACACATTTGCCCGCAGGACGCGAATACACCGAGCGACACCGCGTCGATCGCGCGATCTAGGTCCGCATCGGCGAAAAGGACCTGCGGTGATTTACCACCCAGCTCAAGAGCAATGGGAATCAGATTGTCGGCCGCACTTCGCGCAATGGCCTTTCCGGTCGCGTCACTACCCGTGAACACGATGAGGTCTATGTCGCGACTAGCAACGATCGCGGCGCCGACCTCACGGCCGCCAACAAGCACCTGAACGAGATTCTCAGGGACCCCGGCTTCGACGAGCAGATCAGACAACAAGAGCGCAGTAAGTGGAGTATCTTCCGCAGGCTTGAGAACGCAGGCGTTACCGAATGCCAGGGACGGTGCAATCTTCTTTGCAGCGAAGAAGAAAGGTACGTTCCATGGGATGATTCCTGCGACCACCCCGTATGGTTCGCGCAGGGTATAGACGAGATGGTCCTCATCGACGGGGATGGTCTCACCGACAACTTTGTCAGCCCACCCGGCATAGTAGCGGAATGCCTCCGCTGCTCGGAGGACTTCTCTCTTGGTGTCCGAGAGTATCTTCCCCGTATTGCGACTTTCCAGTTCCGCAATCTCAGTTGCACGTCGTTCGATAGCGGCCGCAACGTCCCCTAAAATTCGTCCGCGGTCAGTCGCTGTACGCCGGGCCCAACCGACTTGCGCCTCCTTTGCAGCTGAAATGCGGGCTGCAACACCGGCTGCAGTTTCCGGTTCGAGCTCAGCGAGCACACTCGCATCGATTGGCGATACAACTTGCATCATTCCTCATCCTTTCCGAACGTCGTTTCGCGCGAAATGCGTGACGTCTCTAGTTGGCGCAAAGCGAACGTCACGGGCCCAAAGAGCCCCGTTCGCGGAGGCCGCCTGCCCTAAATTGAAAAGCAATTCAGTTCAACGACCCCCGCGAACGGCCCAGCTAACTACTGCCGTCTCTACGCCAGCCTCTTCTTTGCTTCCTTCACGATGTCTGCGTCGACCAACCGGCTAACCGCAACCGTCTTGTCAACGACGCCGTACTTCTTAAGAATCTGCTGGCCATGGTCCCATTCCTTGGGATCAATTTCGCCAATAGACTTTGCGCCCTTGACATACCATTCTTTGAGCAAGACCTTAAGGTAGTCCTCGAAGACATTCCTGGCGCCGCCAGGGTTATAGACCTGATAGTGGGCATATGCCTTGTCGACATTCGCGGGCTTGTTGAGGAACTCATATGCCTTGAGCAATCCGGCAGCGAAGCCCACTACTGACTCACGATCACTTTCCAACAGCTTTATGTCAGCAACATATGCCTCACCGGGCACCTCTGCTTCTTCACTCAAGCTGAAACTCTGAACCGGCAACCCTTGCTCCTGGAATGTGAACACATCCTGGGTCAGTGCGATCCACGCGTCGATCTTGTTGTCCTTAGCCAGCTGATAGGCGCCCGGCCCGACCCCGACCACTGGGGTAGTAATTTCGGAAAGCTGGATTCCCGCCTTGGCGAGCATGATCTTCATCAGCGTAGACGTTTCCCCGCCGGCAGAGACAACCCCAAGAGTCTTGCCTCTGAGCTGCTCAGGCTTGGTGATGGGGTGGCTATTTGTCGACACAATCTGCCAGCCTCCTTGCTCAGCCTGGAAGAACACCTTGACCGGTATGTCTTTCATGATCATGTCCGCTGTCAACAGCGCCCCGCCAGATCGCCCGTATTGAGCGCTACCCGCGAACACACTCTGGAGACCAGCTGATGCACCTTGCCCCCCACGGACGGTAATGTCGAGGCCCTGTTCAGTCCAAAACCCCTCCTCTGCGGCTACATAAGCATCCATAAAGGTTGGGATAAATCCGAACGGGGTTGAGTATGTCTGCTGGACAACAGGTCTTGTGCTTTTTTGAGAATCTGGCTTTTTCTTATCTCCACCGGGAGTCGGAGTGCTGCATCCAGAAAGGAGCAGGGTGAGGCCAGTTCCGCCCAGCGTGGGGACGAGTATGGCGGCGCGAAGGAAGTTCCGTCGATCCATGTTCGGGCCTTTCTGTGCTGTGTTTAGAACGTTCATTTTCTTCCCCTAGCTTGATTGAGGTTCATTTCATATCTAGTTGTTGAGAAGGTCGCACTGCAATTCATCTCACGCAGAGACGGTCTGCCACGCGTTTGCCGCCTGACGAAATAGGCGCACTACTGTGTGCTCCCGTTCCACCTTTTCTCCCACCAACACGAAGCTTGGTGAGGTGTCTGATGAAGTTCCCATCGTGCGGTTCTCGATTCCCTACTTGACCATGCGCTGAAACGAATTTGCATTTGGCGACAGCTGGATTGAGCCACGCTCAAATGCTAGGAAACATGCGCTTCCGGCTAGCTTCTTTGTGTTTGGTATTTAATATTGTTCCGCTAGCTGTTCCACAAGTTCTTCGCTTAATCCTTGTATTCATCGGAGATTACCGCGATCACAAACACTCTGTCAAGGGTTGGGTGGCCTATCAACAAAAATCGTTCCGCTAAGCGAACCATTCTTAAAACGCGAGAGCACTGTGCCACACATGTTTTATCCACGAGTCAGAGACCTCTGCTTCGCCTCAATGTGCCCTCACCCGAATGAATCAGCAGCAGCCGATGAACAGTTATCGACGCTGGTGATCTCGCGCCTAAATTCTGCGGTCGTTACACCTCTATAAGAGAGGTGCCACTGGGCGACGTGTGGGCATCGATCAGCAGGTTGCGATCTCTGCGAGGCTCCGGAGTACGCTGTCGCGCGAATCCATCAATTAGCCGAGGACGGTCCCGCGGTGCACGTTGACTTTCAGACTGGCGATCATCGCAATCGGCCACAATCCCGTCTATTTAGGCTAGGAACCGTCCACGCGGCTTGGCACAGTCAATCCTGTCTCAATCGCAACGCTAGGTTGTGGTGTATTGCCGCCATCGTCCAACGCCCATGCATGGTCAATAGCCGTGCCACTGAGGCTCGTCGAAACCAGGCTCGACGGGACGTTGTTCACGCGAAGCTGATACACGTCAGACCGGTTGTAGTGTCCGGCCATATCAAGCATCAGCCTGGAACGGATGCACACATCAAAATCTACATCCGCATAGATTATTCCCTCTTCGTTGCCCTCCATCGGGCCGGCGATAACCTGCCCGTGCGGGTTTACGATGCACGTCCCTCCAGTCTGGAGAGGATCCCGTAGAAATGACTTATCGGCCTCAGTCACGGCGACGTCAGCAATCATCTCTTCTGAGTTCACACTGCAACTACTTATAACAAAGCAACTGAGCATATGGGCAGTGCTGCGAGACACGAGCAAACTCCGTTCTCGAACCCCACCGTTTGCATTGGCGGATACATGAGCCGGCCAACTTGCTACGTGGACGACCGGATACGAAGCGGAGATCATACCCAGGGCAAGGGGATTCGAGTTCTCACCACAGATTAACGCGCTGACAGTACCTAGCCCCATAGGGAAAGTTCGTTGGGTTTCCGGCCCGCCGGGAGCGTGCACCAGCCTCTCGCCCAGGGTGGCAACCAGCTTTTGATGTTTTCCGATGATTTGCCCTGTCGAACTGATGAACAGCTGAGTGTTATACAGAGTGCCCAGCGTGTTGGGGATTCGTTCGGTGAGACCGATTACTACCCCGATATGACCGACAGCAGCAGCCTCGCAGAGCGCATCAACGGCATCGCTCGGAATCTCTACGGCTTCCTTGAAGAGTCGTACGGACATTTTCACGCACTCCGGACTCCCCCACGGTCGGTAGTGGAACCACAGCGGATGCCCGGGAATGAAGTTTTCCGGAAATGCGATGATGTCTGCCCCTGCAGCACCAGCTTCTCTAATGAGACGGCACGCCTTGACTACGGTCGCCTCTCGGTCTAACCACACCGACGAGGCTTGAACCGCCGCCAACTTTGCCGTCTGCTGAGTGAGCACCGTACAGTCCCTCTTTCAACCCTTAAGGAGTGAGACTTAGCGAGCGGCGCACCGCGCTCTGATCTCCCTCGATCCAACAGTGGGCCTCAACCCACATGCTTCTATGAATTCCAGCGCGCCAATATGTCGTCGCTACTTTCGACATCGCAAAAGTAGAATTCGAGATTTGCAATTGCAGGCTCGGCTAGTTCCTGTCGCGTCCAACCGACGAGATCCGAAGCCAAGGTAACCGTGAATTCAGACATATAGGCATCTCGAATCGTGGAATCTACACACACATTTGCCGCGGTGCCGCACACAACGAGGTTGCTCCGCTCTGTTGCCCTCAACAAGTTATCGAGTGGCGTCCCGACGAAAGCACTGTAGTGAGGCTTTTCAATCACTACATCATTAGTGTTCGGCTGCAACCCTTCAGCCAATTCAGCGCCCCAGCTTCCTGCAGCACACACAGTCATGGCCCCGCGCTGCATGGCCTTGGCCCGAGAACGTCGAGCGGCTGAAAGGAACTTTTCTTGACGTGATTGTGTTACCCAAACGATGAGGCACCCGGCCGCCCGTGCCGAGTCGAGAAACTGCGGCAATCGCGCTGCAACGTCCGTGTTCCTCGATATGTCAGCACCCAGGGCGGCCATCGCTCCGTCCGGGGAACAAAAGTCCTTCTGCATGTCAATTATGACAACGGCAGTATTACTCGGGTCGGAGCTCATTCGGTCACCTTTCCTGCTCAGCACAGCTCAGTATCGTTCCGCTGAGCGTACTTAACAATAACTATGGCGTAACTCAAGGATCGCATACTGCATGTCGACCGTCAACAGAGAACATAAGGTGGAGCTTAGATATCGAAAGTGCTATTCCGTTCTTTCAATCGTGGGTGAGTTTGACTATATTGAATCTTGTACCACTGAGAGGAACATATTTGTTGACGTTTCCGTGGATCGGATTGTTGGTCGTCTCGACCGCAGAGAATCTCCGGACGACGGGCAGATTTATCCCGTGCGGTGAAAGGGGCTTTTCGGAACCCCTCTCATAAGTCAGCGATCAGGCTCCGAGGCCTACAGGCTGGGTTGTCAGCGAAATGGAGAGCAGAGCATGGATAGCTGGGATTACATCGTCGTCGGTGCAGGCTCTTCTGGTGCAGTCCTGGCAACACGACTCACAGAGAACCCGTCGGTGAATGTCTTGCTCCTCGAAGCAGGTCCCGACTATCGATCAGCAGAAACTCCAACGCAGTTCCGCGACCGCAACCTTGGCCGCGGGCTCGCTCTGTCCCCTCCACGCGAGGAAGCCGATCCGGAATTCTTTTGGAGCGGAATCACAGCTCGAAGAAATCCGGTCCAGGATGTTTTCCCCTACCGACGTGGCCGCGGGCTAGGTGGGAGCTCGACCATAAACGGTTTGGCTGCAATTCGAGGACTGCCGACAGATTTTGACGAGTGGGTCCGCTCCGGTGCGAAAGGTTGGGCATACGAAGACCTGTTGCCCGCGTTCGTGAAACTAGAATCCGACGCCGACTTTCCCCAAGCGGACTATCACGGCTCTCATGGCCCGATCCCCGTCTTCCGCGAACCAGAATCTGGGTGGGGAGGGGTGGATGTCGGGCTCCGAGACGCCGCACTGAGCGAGGGCTATTCGTGGAACCCCGACCACAACAAGCCACACGGAACAGGCATCTCGCCGTTCGCAATGAATATCCGACATGGGCGCCGAGTATCTACGAACGATGGGTATTTGGAGCCAGCTCGGCAGCGCAAGAACCTCACGATTCGAGGAAACTCCCATGTTGATCGGGTTCTCATACAACACGATCGCGCAGTCGGGGTCGTCCTTGCATCTGGCGAGAGAATTTTTGTCGAAAGCGACGGAGAGGTGCTCCTTTCTGCAGGAGCAGCTCACAGTCCAGCGATTTTGTTTCGCTCCGGAGTTGGCCCAGAAGCAGCCCTCACGTCGATCGGCGTTACGCCCGTGTCGTTATTGCCAGTGGGGGATGGGCATCAAGACCATGCAATCACTTTCATCGAGTTACCGGTCGCTCGAGAGTCACAACTGAGCAATGGAAGCAGGCCGAGCAATATTGTCGTTCGATATTCGTCAGGGCTCGAAGGTGGCGGACCCAACGACATGATGCTGTTGGCAAGCAACCACAATTACTGGTTTGGCTTGTCAACAGCCGCTATCGCCGTTCAACTAAACCAACCGTTCTCGCGTGGCAATTTCGTATTGAGGTCGGCAGATCCGTTTGACAATCCCCATTTTGAGCAGAATCTCTTGTCCGACCAGCGAGATCTGGCCCGGATGCGTGACGGCATCGCCCGAGCCTCGCGGCTGCTCACCCAGCCCTCATTTAGACAACTCATCACAGGCCCCGTTGATCTGCCATCGAGCGACGGGGAAATCCTCGCGAAAGTAAAGGACGTCGTGCATCTTTGTTCAACAGCCAGGATGGGATCCGCCAGCGATCCCCACGCCGTCGTAGACCCCGATTGCGAAGTCATCGGAGTCAACGGGCTTCGCGTAATTGACGCGTCTATCATGCCCAACATCGTGAGCGCCAACATACATTTGACCGTCATCGCCATGGCGGAATTGATGGCAACGAGGCTCATGGCGAAGCCTCGATAGCTAGGCCTCGAGCCTCGATTTCGTGGCCCAGGTTTGTGTCAGAAAGTACGACCGCGAGTCTCCGACTATTCATTTTCAGGACAAGCTCCAAGCAACGAGGAAATACACAATAGAAAGGCTGAAGAGTGAGTTCGCTCTCGATCGGCATCATTGTTCCACCGTCCAACCCGACAGTGGAGCCTGAGTTCCGCCGAATACTGCCGCCCGATATCGACACCTATGTCACTCGACTCCCTGTCATCCCGGGAACGCTTGCTGAACGCTTGGCTGCATACGGCCAGCACCTTCCGGAATCCGCGTCCACGCTGGCAGGGCTTGACGTGAACGCGATAGTTTCGGCCTGCACCGGATGCTCCTACAGTTCTGGTAGGGCTGCAGACCACGAGCTCGCAACTGCGATCAGCCATTCGCTGAACGCGCCGGTCGTCACTGCGGCCGGCGCGGTTTTGCTCGCGTTGGAGCAACTCAACGTGGATTCCCTCACTCTCATTTCTCCCTATCCCGATTGGCTGACAGAGAAGTCCGCGGCCTACTGGCAGAGCGCTGGAATCACGGTCGAGAGCGTCGTTAGCATTCCCGGTACGGGGCGAATCTACGACCTGAACTCAGATGCCGTGCTCGATATTCTCACCTCCACGCTCTCAAAGCACCCCGTATCAACGTCGGGGCACGCCATCCTCGTCACGGGAACCGGAGCGCCCAGCCTGAGCGCACTGAACGAAAAAGCGCCAACAACTCAGACCCCACTGTTGTCATCAAATTTGGCATCGGCTTGGGCCGCGCTCGAGGCAATGAACGCCCGTGACCATATCGAGTCGTCACCGAGTATCGCGTTGAAATTGCTCGATCAACGTATTCCCAACCGCACTGCACACTAGAACGCCCACATACCAACCACATTTTCAAGGAGACCATCGTGAGTGACACCACACAGCTCGAACCCGTAATCATTGTCGGCGGTGGGCCAGTCGGAATGATTACGGCGTTAGCCCTCGAAGGGAGCGGCGTCCCAGTAACGCTTCTAGAGAGCGGGCCAGACGAACTGCGATCGGAATGGCGCGGGTCGACAGTTCATCCGCCCACGGTGGCAATACTTGCCGAGCTCGGCCTCGCGGATGACATTCTCAGCGAGGCTGTCCGTCTTGAACGCTTGACCTATCGCGACCTGGAGCTGGAGGGCGAGGCATCCTTCAGTTATTCGCTACTCAGCGGACAAACCCCGTACCCATTTCGACTGCAGTACGAGCAGTACAAGCTTGTTCGCCTCCTCAAAAAGGCACTGGTTGATCGGGAGGTCACGACCCTCTACAACAGTAAGGTAGTGGGCTTGCGCCAAGACGATGATGCCGTCTATCTGGACGTCGAGACCAGCGAAGGTACTCGCGCCCTAGGGGGTCGCTGGGTCATAGCGGCAGATGGTGCACACAGCACCATTAGGCACATCCTGGATGTCCCCTTCCCCGGATTCACCTATCCACTTCAGAGCCTTGTCGCTGCTACTGCTTTCGACTTTGAGAGCTACTTCCCCCAGTTGCCTGCGGTGAGTTATTGGACTGGCCCTCGAGGACGGTTCTCCCTTATTCGGACGCCAGACATTTGGAGAATCGCTCTGTCCACCAGCACAACCTCCGACGAGACGTATGTTCGTGACGGAAGCCGCCCGCACGCAGACTTCATCGCCGACATCGAGCTGCTTTTTAAAGGTGAGGTTGACCCACTGAGCATAGAGCTTCAGCAGCACCAGATGTACCGCACTCACCAACGGCTTGCTGAAACATTTAAAGTTGGACGAGTGCTCCTCGCTGGAGATGCCGCACACCTGAGTAGCACTACCGGCGGAATGGGTCTCAATTCCGGAATTCACGATGCAAGTGCTCTTAGCAGAGCCTTCGGCGAGCCCGATTTGGAGGCCGCTCTGGAGTCATATGCGTATGGGAGACGCCGGATGGCAGAACAAGTAATCCAACCCATGACGACACAGAGCCGACAGCGCACCGACCTTGCCAGTGTCGAAGCACGCCAACAGCGCCTCACGGATATGATTCAACTCGCCTCTCATGAAGAAAGCGCCCGGGAACACTTGATCGGGACCAGCATGTTGCGTGTCAGCGGCCTTGCTTAGACCATCCGCACGCTAAGTTCACGTGTGGCAAACTTCAAGCGTGCGCGATTGAGCTAGCGCGATAACGAAGGGGTGAGACAAGTTGGCAACGAAGTCATCTCCAACGGGGACAGAAGCTGCCGAGCGTGTCGCAGACGTGCTTCTCGCGTTTTCCCACGGCGACACGTCAATCGGTGTAAGTGCACTGTCACGAGAGCTGTCGCTCAGCAAAGCCGTGGTGCACCGCATCCTGAAGTCGCTGGTATCGCGCGCACTCATCCACTTCGACCCCGCGAGCCGCGAATACAGCCTCGGACCAGGTGCGACCCTGTTGGGCACGCGCGCACTACGCCAACTCGATTTGCGTATCGTGGCCCGCGACGAACTCAGCAAGTTGCGCAATGACACGGGTGAGACGACCACCCTGTCACTGCTGGTAAACGATAAGCGTACGTATGTTGATCAATACGAGAGTCGCCAAGAAATCAAGATGACGGTTGAGCTCGGTCGCCTTTACCCACTGTATGCCGGAGCTTCGAGCCGAACGATTTTGGCTTTTCTTCCGGAATCAGAGATTGAACGCGTACTAGCATCAGGCCTTGACCCTTTAACTCGTGAAACCGTGCGTGATCCTCTCCAGCTGCGAGAGCAACTCGAAGACATCCGGAGCAATCATTACGCCACGTCGCGGGGAGAGCGGCAGTCAGGAGCCGGATCCGTGGCGGCGCCGGTATTCGGCAGCGACGGTCGAGTGGTCGGATCTATCAGTATCTGTGGCCCACTCGCGCGCTTTGACCCCGACGCGGTCGCGCGATATATCCCTCTCGTGACAGCTGCCGCGACGAAAATCTCGTCAAATCTAACCGGACACTAGGGCGCGTTACGCGCTAAGCGCTAGTTCAGCAACGCGGCAGCGCCCCACGCGCAGGGTGATGAGACGCCCTCCCGTTCGATCGAAGAAGTATCGAGCCCTGTCGACTCTGCAGCGGGATCTTCACTCATCGGCTCGCGTTGGCCAACAGCGAGTGCGGCACGTCTCCACCTCTGCTGAGACAAGCTTGCCGCGTGAGTCGACTTTCTCCACCAAATTTTGCTATCTAGCAATCCACATAAGTAGCGCTCCAGCCTCATGCCGTGTGTTCCTCTAGGAGGAACTTTAAATCGAAAATGAGACCTGTCACCTCGAGGAATTGCACCTCCTTGTAGGGATTGTCGACCAATTGTCTCGCAAATGACTAGAAAGAGCTGACGTTCTAAGCTATAGTTCAAATCTCGGAATGTTTCTCAGGACGGAACATAGAGAGGAATCGAGTAATCAATGACGCCACTGGAAGGCCTACGAGTCATCGATGCGTCGACGATCCTCGCCGGGCCTCTGTGTTGCCAGATCCTCGGCGATTTTGGCGCAGATGTCATCAAGATCGAGCATCCGGTCTACGGCGATAGCATGCGCGGCCACGGTGGGCAGAAGGATGGCGTCTCACTGTGGTGGAAGGAGATTAGCCGCAACAAGCGCGGTCTTGGTCTCAATCTCGGAACTCCAGCCGGTGCCGAAGCTTTTCTCCGCTTGGCACAGACAGCGGATGTCGTCGTGGAGAATTTTCGACCGGGGACGTTGGAGCGTTGGGGCATCGGCCCGACTCAACTACACGAGGTCAATCCCGGACTGATTCTGGTCAGGCTCACCGGGTTCGGCCAGACCGGCCCATATTCCACCCGCCCCGGTTTCGGAACTCTCGCCGAGGCGATGAGCGGGTTCGCCTATCTCACAGGCTCGCCAGATGGCCCACCCACGCTGCCCGCGTTCGGCCTAGCAGACAGCATTTGCGGAATCGCCGCTTCATCCGCCACCATGATGGCGCTTCGCCACCGTGAAGTGAACGGCGGTGGCGGACAGGTCATCGATATGAGCATCCTCGAGCCGATCATGGCCGCCGTAGGACCAGGGCCAACCGTCTACGACCAACTCGGAGTCGTCGGAGAACGACATGGCAACCGGTCCACCAACAACGCTCCCCGTAATACTTACCGCACACGCGACGGCTACTGGGTCGCTGTCTCGAGCAGCGCCCAAAGCATCGCCGAGCGCATCATGACCCTCGTCGGGCATCCCGAACTCCTCACTGAGCCTTGGTTTGCCAGCGGGCATGGCCGTGCAGAAAACGTCGATCTCATCGATGGGTATGTGGCAGATTGGATCGCCCAGCGCGACCGCTCCGATGTGCTCGCCGAGTTCGAAAGGGTAGGCGGCGCCGTTGCGCCGGTCTACAGCGCGAAGGACATCGTAGAAGATCCCCACATCAGAGAAACCCAGATGCTGGTTGAAGTGAATGACCCGGACCTCGGCCAAGTATTGATGCACAACGTCATGTGGCGGATGTCAGAATCGCCCGGGCAAATCCGGTTCACCGGCCGCGCACTGGGAGCAGACACCGACACCATCATGGTCGACGAACTCGGTTACACCACTGAGCAGGTACACGCAATGCGTGAAGAGGGAGTACTGACATGAGTGACGCACTGTTGGAAGTCGTCCGCAAAGGCGTTCGCACCTTCGATCTGGGACGCCCCCTGTTCGCCGGTATGCCGCAATCACCAAACCACCCGAAATACACTCACACGCTCCCCCGCCGCCATGGTGACATGGTGCGTCCCGACGGAGGATCTGCCGCTAACGACCTGCTGGTCATGGGAACTCACGTGGGAACGCACATCGACGCTCTGGCCCATGTTTCCCAAGATGGCCGGCTGCACGGCGGCGACGACGCATACGAAGCCGGATGTGGCGGCGGCTATCAACGACTCGGTGTGCACACGGTGAAGCCGATCATCCGTCGCGGCATACTTCTCGACATCCCGCGGGCACTGGGGCTGGACGTCTGCGAGGCTGCATACGAAGTGACACCTGCGGACCTCGACTCGGCCCTCGCCCGTACGGGTGTCAAAATTGGCGAAGGCGATATCGTCCTCATCCGCACCGGATGGGGCAGGCACTTCTCAGACGGTTCCGACTCATACCTGGGCAAAGACACAGGAGTTCCCGGTGTGAGCGAAGCCGGAGCGAACTGGCTGGCGAACCACCGAGTCACCGCAGCGGGCGCAGACACCATCGCCTTCGAATATCTTCCCGCCGGTGCGGGGCACTCTGTTCTTCCCGCGCATCGCGTGCTGCTGGTCGAACGGGGTATCTACATTATCGAGGCGCTCGATCTCGAAGAACTAGCAGACTCCGGTGTGCACGAGTTCACCTTCATCTTGTCGCCGTTGAACCTGGTCGGCGCAACCGGTTCCCCGGTCAGGCCACTCGCGGTGGTTTCGGATGTCTGACACCCTCGCACAACAGTTGGCGACCTTCGCCGTCGCGAGCACGTATGACAACCTGCCGTCCACAGTGGTATCCAGCGTGCGCGAACGCGTGCTCGACATCCTCGGCATCTGCGCAGCAGCGACAGAGCTGGAAACAAGCCGAGCAGCCATGGCGTGGGTGTCTGCACAGGGTGGCGTCCCACACGCGACAGCAATTGGGTTACACGAAAACGTCCCCGCCTCCCAAGCAGCGTTCGTCAACGGTGTTCTTGCACACTCGCTCGACTACGACGACACGCACCTTCCCTCTGTTTTGCATCCGAGCGCGTCCGTCATTCCCGCGGCCCTTGCGGCTGCTCAAGCCAGCGGTGCCGACGGTCGAGCGACCATCGCCGCGATCGCCGTGGGCCTCGAGGTCTGCGTGCGCATCGGGATGGCCGGATACGATCACGACTCGGGAAACTCTACGTTTTTCGAACACGGGCAGCACGCCACCTCCATCTGCGGCGCCCTCGGCTCCGCGGTCGCGGCCGGGATGCTCCTCGGGTTGGATAAAGAAGGCCTAACGAACGCCATCGGAGTTTCAGCCTCGATGGCGTCTGGAATTATCGAATCTAACCGCACAGGTGGGACGGTCAAGCGAATGCACTGCGGCTGGGCAGCACACTCCGGTGTCTCTGCCGCACAGCTCGTTGCACTCGGATTTACCGGGCCCCCAACCGTGCTCGAGGGCCGCTTCGGCTTCTTCGAAGCTTGGCTGCATGGGACCTTCAACGCTGCAGAAATCACGGATGGCCTTGGCACGCACTGGTTAGTGCCCGGAATATTCTTCAAGCCCTACCCCGCAAATCACTTCACCCATGCGGCCATAGATGCCGCCCTAGCGCTTCGAGCTGAAGGGCTCAATGTAGATCAGATCGAGTCAATTACGGTCGGTGTCGCCACCCCAACGGTTCGGACTATAGGCGAGCCGATCGCCGTCAAGCGCGCGCCAGACACCGGATACATGGCCCAGTTCAGCGCACCTTTTGTCGTCGCAGCTGCCCTACTAGGTGGTAGCGGACTCGGACTCGGACTCGACGACTTCACCGACGACAAGGCTCACGACCCGGCCTACCGGGCTGTCATGGCCAAGGTGAGCGTGATTGCCGATGCTGACTGTGACGAGATCTTTCCCCACCAGTTTCCTGCCACACTCCGGGTGCGGTTAATCGGAGGGCAGGAGATTGTCAAGAAAGTTCTGGCCAACCGCGGCGGCCCCGGTCACCCGCTGTCGTACGAAGAACTGGGAACGAAATTCTCCGACAATGCCGGTCGGGTGCTCGGAGCCCAAGCGGTAGCGAACATCCGAGACAACGTCGCACGCATGGAACAGCTTGCTGGCGTTGGGCAACTGCTGGAACCGATGCGAGACCTCGGCCAACTGCACACTGTTCCAGACGATGAATCAAAGGAGAACACCGATGTCTGAATTCGACCTGCTGGTTAAAAATGTTCGAGTCGTCCGCGCGGACACGAGCGAGGTCGCCGACCTCGACATTGGAGTCGCCGGTGGAAAGATCACCCGCCTCGCTCCCGCACTAGATGCGGACCTCGCTGCAACCGTCGTCGACGGCGGAGGCAAGCTGGCCTTTCCCGGCGCAGTGGATTCACACCAGCACTGGGGAATCTACAACCCGCTCGAGGAAGACGCTCGCAGCGAGAGCCGCGCCTCTGCCCAGGGCGGTGTCACGTCGGGGATCTCTTATATGCGCACCGGTCAGTACTACCTCAACCAGGGGGGGCCCTACTCCAAATTCCTGCCCAAGGTTCTCGAGGCGAGCGAGGGGCGTTCGTTCATCGACTACGCCTTCCACGTGGCTCCGATGATGAACGAACACATCGACGAATTGCCGCAGATCGTTAAAGACTTCGGAATTACCTCATTTAAAATCTTCATGTTCTACGGAGGCTTTGGACTTCACGGTGCATCAACGAGCCAGCGGGAGTTCCTCATGATCCCCGAGGACGAAAACTATGACTATGCACACTTCGAGTTCGTCATGCGGGGCGTGCAGCGCCTGCGAGAGCAGATGCCGGAACTCGCCGACGAGATTTCGCTCTCTCTGCACTGCGAGACGGCCGAGATCATGCGGGCGTACACGACCATCGTGCAGAAGGAGGGAAAGCTGAAGGGTCTCGAGGCGTATAGCGCGGCCCGGCCACCACACTCCGAAGGACTAGCTGTTTCGATCGCCTCTTACCTGGCGTACGAGACAGGCCTGCCAACGATCAATCTGCTTCACCTGTCATCCGCCAAGGCCCTCGACGCGGCACTTGCCATGTCGAAGGCGTTCCCACACATCGACTTCCGTCGCGAAGTTACCATCGGTCACCTACTTGCGAACTTCAATACTGCAGCAAATCTCGGTGGCAAAGTCAACCCGCCGCTACGCTCGCCTGAAGATGTCGAAGCGCTTTGGGAACACCTGATTGCCGGCGATATCGACTGGGTCGTGAGCGACCATGCGTGCTGCAAAGACGAGCTCAAGTTCGGCGAACCACGGGACGATGTCTTCGCGGCGAAGTCCGGATTCGGCGGTACCGAATACCTGCTGCCCGGCCTCATTAGCGAGGGATCGAAGCGCGGGCTTAGCTACCAGCGGATTGCACAGCTCACGTCATGGAACCCGGCAAAGCGCTACGGTCTGCACCAGAAGGGGAATATTGCAGAAGGATACGACGCCGACTTCGCGCTGGTCGATCCCAACAGCTCGCACGTGATCCACGCCAGCGACTCAGAGTCGACTCAGGAGTACACACCCTTCGAGGGCTTCGAGCTCTCCGCACAGGTGACGGATACGTTCGTGCGGGGAAACCGAGTGCTTGAGAACGGAAAAGTTGTCGGGGAACCGCACGGGAAGTATCTCCGCCGCGGTTCACTTACGGCCTAGTTCGGCAGGGTCAGCTTCCCTGCCGGGCTCCGGCCCTGGCGAGCACCTCACGCGCTGAACGGACGACGGCGACGTCAACCATCCTGCCGTCGTCATCCGTCATCACTCCCGCACCACCACGCTCGGACTCCTCGAACGCAGCGACCAGCCTGCTGGCACGCTGCACTTCGGCCTCCGACGGCGTGAACACCTCGTTGATCGTCGCGAGCTGGGCCGGGTGGATGGCGCTGCGCCCGCGAAAGCCGAGACGCAAGAGACGCTCGGTCGATTCCCGCAGAGCCACCAGATCACGGAAGTCAGTGGATGTCGGGGCCATCGGGGAGGCGATTCCCGCCGCCGCCGACGCAATCACGAGTTGCAGAAGCAGAGGATCGAGGCCCGCGTCTTCTGGCTCGAGCCGAAGCCCGAGCTCGCCCGCCAAATCCGCGCGACCTATCGCCAACCGTGCCACACGGGGCAGTGAGGCGAGTTCCGCGGCACTCAGCAAACCGCGAGCCGTTTCGATGAGAGCGATGATCGCGAAGCTCCCGTGAACTGCCTGCAGCTCCCGCTCGCGAGACGTGAGGAGTTCGTCCACGGCGCGCAGAAGTTCCGGTTCCGCCTTGGGTACCATCACTCCGGTGACCCGTGAGGTAAGCGCCGCAATGTCAGCCGCGGGGGAGGTTGATGTTGTGCGCACCCACACTTGGCCGGTCGTTTCTCCATTATCCGCAAGCCATGCGGCAACACGCTCTCTAGCCAAGGTCTTGTTCTGCAGGGACACGGAATCCTCTAGATCGAGGATCAGCGCATCAGCACCGCGCGCGCTCGCGCCGTCCAGGCGTTCCTTCTGATCTCCCGGCACGTACAGGTAGCTCCGGGCAGCGGACTCGCTTTGGGCGTGTGAGTGCATGACTACAGTCTAGATTTCGGGCGCCGTCTTCGTGAGTCGGCTCCCCGAGCATCCGCGTGACGTCAACGAGGCAAAGTACGATGTAATACCCATGACTAGCACGCACATCACACCACTGAGCCTCGCTCAAGGCGACTCGTTCCTGCACACCACCATGCTCGATCCACTCGCCCAGCCGCTGCTGCTCGACCTGGAACGCGAGTACACCGAGCGCTACAGCTCGATGTTCGACACCCCGGCGTCCGAAGAAATCAATCGCTACCCGGCCGATGCGTTCGTGGCACCCCAAGGGACCTTCCTGCTGCTCCTGCGGAACGGCTCCGCTATCGCGGGCGGTGCGTTCATGACAATCGCCGAGAACACGGTTGAGATCAAGCGAGTCTGGACGGACGCGAACTTCCGCGGCCACGGTTTCGCGCGACTCGTGCTCGCGGAGCTGGAAGCCGAGGCAACCCGACGCGGATTCACGGATGTCGTGCTCAGCACCGGCCCGCGGCAGCCTGAGGCCGTCCACCTCTACTTTGCGACCGGCTACAAGCCCCAGTTCGACCCGGCCCTCGACGCCGCAACCATCGGGGCCCACGAGTTCCGGAAGCGTCTCAACCCAGCCGTTTCCCTCGACGGACACTGACCACGCGGGTACCTGCCACGAGATCGTGCGGGCCACGCCTTTCGCGCTGAAGAAGCACGCAGACCACATAAGCGATCGGCAACAGGTTAGCTCCGGCGATCCCAACGGATACCCACACAGGGAACACGCTAAGGCTGCCAGCTGCCACCGCCTGCCAGACGAAAAAATGGGCTAACTCCCATGGGATCAACTTCACGACAGTGCGCACCAAGATTCGAATGCGACCGGGCCGGCCACCATTGGTCTCATCAATGACTCGCAGCCGGAGCGCTCGCTTGCCCACTGTCGCCTGCCACACTGATGCCTCTGCAGCATACAAATAGATCCCAACCGGAAGGACCAGGGTCACAAAACCCAACAGTTCGGCCCCAAGGGTGCCAAAAGCAAGCCAGTGTGCAAACCCACCGGTCATGCCTGCGACCACCACAGCGACAAGTGTCAACACGGCAAGATAGGCAACGATAAGTGCGTAATCGATCAGGATCGCGAGCAAGCGCCTGCCGAAACTCGGAGGCATCTGCGAAGTCAACCCGCCATTGCGCTCACTCATGTCCTTCTCCGGGTCAGCCCTGCTCTGGCCAGTAATACGAATCGGGTTTCGCTCGCGCTCCGAAGATCGCCTGGCCAACTCGAACCACGGTGGCGCCCTCCTCGATGGCAATCTCAAAGTCACCAGACATCCCCATCGACAGTTCATCGAGACCGACACCATCCGGTGCGCTCTCACGCAACTGCCCTTGAAGCTCTCGAAGCCGCCGGAAGCAGGTGCGTACGAGTTCGGCATCCCGGCTGAACACTGCGAGCGTCATCAGGCCGCGAACGCGCAGGGACGAATAGTTCGGTAGTTCCCGCACGAAGTCCGCAGCGGCAGAGGGCTCAAGCCCGAATTTGCTGTCTTCACCGGAGGTATTCACTTGAACGAAGACGTCCAAACTGCGACCCGCCGCCTGAAGGCGCCGATCCAACGCTTCCGCGACCCTGAGACTGTCGAGTGCTTGGAACTCGCTCGCAAACTCCGCAACCAGCTTCGCCTTATTGGTCTGCAGGTGGCCGATCACCGACCACTGAACCGCCGTATCCGCGAGCTCACCCCACTTGCGGTGAGCCTCCTGCACCTTGTTCTCCCCTAGCAACAGGGCACCGGCTGCCACGGCGTGACGGATGCGTTCTGCCGGCACGGTCTTGCTGACGGGAAGCAATCGAACCTGATCGGCCCGACCGGCTCGCGTGCGGGCCGCATCGATCCGCCCCTGCACCGCGTCTAGATTGAGCGTGAACTCCTCGGGCGTCTCAGCGTGTGCCACCGGCATGAGCTCGGCGCCCAAAAACTCAGCCACGGTAATGCTCCCTACTTAAGCGTCATCCTGTGTACATCTTCCCATCGCGAGCGCGAGTCGGATCGCACACGGTGGATAGAGCCGGACCATAGCGTTCACAACATCAGCTCGATCACTGATCTGGGAACAAACGCCCCGCTGATGAGAATGACGACATAGATTGGGTCACGAACTTTTCTATTAACGGACTAAGTGGGCGGCGATGAGCGACGAGCGACGGAAGGAACTGGGTGCCAGTGACTCACCGGTCGAAGATGACCTGCACGAGGCTTTCGACAGCGTCGTAGAACGAGGTGCGGAGCGACTCCATCGCACGCTCCCCACCATCCTGATCACCGGGTTTTTCGGTGGGCTGGAAGTGGGCTTGGGCGTGATGGCGTATCTCGCCGTTCTCGCACAGACAGGCGACCACCTCCTGGCCGGGCTGGCCTTCAGTATCGGATTCATCGCGCTCCTGCTTGCTCACAGTGAGCTCTTCACTGAGAACTTTCTGTTGCCAATCGCAGCGGTTGTGGCACGCGAGGCTAGCGTTTCGAAGCTCGGCAAGCTTTGGGCTGGAACACTCGTCGCCAACCTCGCTGGCGGGTGGATCTTCATGTGGCTCGTCGTACAAGCGTTCCCCGAATGGCACACCACAGTGATGAGCGCCGGTGAGCACTTTGCGGGTTCACCGCTCACTCTTCAGACCGCAGTGCTAGGAATCCTCGGCGGCAGCACCATCACGCTCATGACTCGGATGCAAAACGGAACGGATTCCGACGTCGCGAAGATCGTCGCAGCGGTCGCCGGCGGCTTTCTCCTCGCGGGACTGCAGCTCTTTCACTCGATTCTCGACTCGCTTCTCATCTTTGGAGCAATTCAGGCCGGTGCAGATATCACCTTCCTGCAATGGTTCGGATGGTTCGGGTACACGCTGCTGTTCAATATCGTTGGCGGCGTACTACTCGTCACCGCCCTCCGCTTGGTGCGCACGAAGGAGCTCATCAAAGAACGACGCAACAATGCTCCGGCAGATCCGGATGCTCCGCGCAAGAGTAAATGACCCCGCCAGTGGCGGCCGGGCAGTCTTCATTGCATTCGGGCTAGACCCCTCCGCCACCTCCGCCACCGCCGCCCCCACCAGACACCGCTCCCCCGCCGGAGCCGCCGCTGGTGCTGCTGTATGCGGACGACGCGCTCACCGACACCGAACCGATGCTGCTGGCGAAGATCGCTGCATTGAACGCGCCTGAACCGACATACCAAGATGGTTGCTCACCGGATTTTTCGTAATAGCGGCCCAGTTCTTCAGCCCACTCCTTCTCAATGCCGAAGAGGACGGCATACGGGAGCAGTCTTTCGTTAATTTTGATCACCTGACGCTGGTCATCCGCTGTGACCACGGCACGCTCGGCACCCTTGGGCGATTGCAGGTAGCGAAGTCGGTCTGCCTCGGCGAGCGAAATGTACTCGCGGAGAC
>JBDTIM010000096.1:0-5902 GCA_039936355.1 Lacisediminihabitans sp.
TCGTAGAGGGCGAGTCGACGAATGGCAATAGCTACGACCCCAAGTGTCAATGCAACGGCGATCTCTGAGAGGGCGACCACGATTGTTCGTGTGCGATCGGCGCATGCTCGCAGGCTGAGTAGCACGACGAGGGTGAGCGTCGATGCCGCCAAGAGTTGGAAGAAGCCGCGTCGGGCGTAGTCGGCGTAGGTGAGTCCTTGTGTGTTGAGCACGTGCTTTGCCCCACCAGCAAGTGCGACGAACTGCGCGATGACGAACGCCAAGTAGAGCGCACAGAGAGCGCCGAGGACGCTTGCGGCTTCGACCGTTCCGAGTTTTGGTGCGCGTCCGAGGATAGGTACCGGATCTTTTGCGCTTGCAGCGCGTCCGAGCCCGAGCAGCAGCCACCCGCCGATGGTGACGAGTAGGAGATGTTGGAGAAGGCGCGGAGGATTGAACCATGACTGGAACACCGGATCGGCAGCTCCGAGCAATGCCCCGAGGACGAGCACGATCGGAGTGGCTAGGCCAAGGCCTCGAGCCACCGACCTCATTCGGCCGTGCCGCGGGGGCCGAGTCGCGTCGGTGGGACGTTCAGCCCGAAGCATCCCCGGAGCGAAGAGCAGGTGGCCGAGCGCTATGGCGAGGCGTGCCCCGATTCCGGGAAACGTGGCTCGCAGCGAAAGCGTGCGGCTGAATGATGCAGCGAGGAGCAGCAGTACGGCCATGGTGAGAGCCACGGGTGCGATGACCCACGGGCTGGATCGGATCATCAGGGTCACTGAGAGCACGACCGCAGCCAGTAAGAGGATTCGGCTTCGCCCTCTGGTGATTCGTCCGGTGGCAAGCAGTGCGCAGATGGCGACTACGACCAACGCCATGCCAGCCAATGTGACAAGTCCGTTATGTATGGCGACATCGAACGCGACCCCTGTCACGAGTGCAGCGATGAGCATTCGTCCGTTGCCACGGTTCCACACGTCGAGCCGGGTAGGTCGACGAGGTGGGGCAATGAACGGTGGCGTCGCCCAAGGTGGACTAGGCGGAGGTGGCGTGGTTCCTGCAGGAGGAGGCGGCAACGGAGGCGCGCTGAAAGACGGTGGTGGTGGAAGCATTGTGTCCCTTTCGGATCGGTGGTGGCCCAGGCAGGGCCGACTAGGTGGTCAGCCGGGGAGGTCGATGACCATCCGGCAGCCGTGAGGCTCTGCGGGCTCGGCACGCACCGAGCCGCCATGCAGATTGACGATCGACCGGGTGATTGCGAGGCCGAGTCCGGCTCCGCCGGCAGCTTTTGAGCGTGCGGAGTCGAGTCGATGGAAGCGGTCAAAGATCCGCTCAGCCTCCGAGGCGGGGATCCCAGGTCCTTCGTCAGCGACTTCGATGCGGAGCCCGAACGGAGTCGCTGATGCTCGCACCTCGATGCACCCGTCTGTCGGGCTATACCGCATCGCGTTTGAGAGCAGGTTGACGAGGACCTCGTGCAGTCGGGCTCTGTCGCCGATACCCATCAGGTCATTGGGGATGTCGGCCTCGACCCGCACGTCGGAGCGGAGTGGACCAATTTCTGTTGTCGCAGCAGTGATGAGGGCACGGGCCGAGAAACGGGTCCGGTCGAGGGCGACGGCTCCCGATTCGAATTGCGAAAGCTCCAAGAGTTGGTCCACGAGCGAACTCAAACGTTCGGTGGTTCCGAGCATTGTGTCGACGGCTGCTTGGTCGAGTGGCTCGATGCCATCTGCCAGGTTTTCGAGTCGGGCTCGCAACGACGCAATTGGTGTCCGTAGCTCGTGGCTCACATTCGCGGCCAGCTCCTGTCGGTGTTGCTCCGCAGACTCCAGACGCTCAGCCATTTCATTGAATGATCGTGCGAGTGACCCGACCTCATCCTGAGAAGTTGCGGTAACCCGGCGTCGATAGTCACCTTTCGCCATCGAGCTGGTCGCGTCGGCCATCTCACGCAACGGCATGACCATTCCGTGGGCGAGAACTTGGATCACCACGAGAGACACGACAAGCCCGAATGCGAAGGCGTACCGGGCCGGGATGCCGATGCGAAGAAAAAGGGTGATTGCGCCCACGGTGGTCGCGACCGACAGCACCACGACGGCGCCGAGCTTGACCTTGATCGAGCGGAGCCAGTCGAGTGGTCGGGGCTGCGCCGGAAGCATCGCCTTCACCCTTCGGTCCCATCGCAACCGGCATAGCCAATGCCATGAATCGTCCGGATGATTTCGGCACCAACCTTCCGGCGTACCGCCCTCACATGTGAGTCGACCGTCCGCGGGCCTGAACCATCCCGGTAGCCCCAAACCTCGACGAGCAACTCATGCCTGGTGCGCACGACTCCCGGCGAAGCGAGTAAGTACGCAAGCAAGTCGAACTCCGTCGCAGTGAGCCGAACCAGATCACCTCCGCTTCGCACCCTTCGACACGCAGTATCGACTTCGACGCTGGCGACCCGGATAATCGCATCTTGGTCCGATTTCGGTCCGTCGATTCGTCGCAGCAGGGCACGTACTCTGGCAGCAAGCTCGCGCATGCTGAACGGCTTCGCCATGTAGTCATCGGCTCCCAGCTCCAGTCCGACGACGCGGTCGGTCTCGGAACCGCGAGCGGTCAACATGATCACGGGAATCGATCGCTCGTGCTGGATCCGTCGGCACACCTCGAGTCCGTCAAAACCTGGCAGCATCAGGTCGAGGATGACCAGGTCGGGCGCAGTCGCAAGGATCATCTCGACCGCACCTGGCCCATCCTCTGCGATATCGACTGAGTGACCGTCGCTGCGAAGTCGAGCAGCGATCGCCGACGCCAGTTCGGTCTCGTCGTCGACAACCACGATGTGCGCCATAGCCGAAGAATACGGACCTCACGTGCAGCATTCGCTCACCCATTCGTGAAGATTCAGTGCAGACTCGATATTCGGAACTCCAGTTGAGATGCGACGACGCTCGCAATGAGCAATCGCGCTGGCGAACCCAGGCGTGAGCGTCCCCAACCAGGACGCCGCACGGGCACACACTTCGACCTGACGTTGATTGCCCTGTAGACGGGCCCCGGCCGTCCTGGCAAGGATTGGAGGTCTACGAGGATCGGTCTGTCTGCCATCGAGAGAACCGACGACCGCCCAGTGCGTCGCAACATTGACGGTGCACCAAGTCGTCGGCTTCGCGTTTGCGGATCTGGGCCATCTGTTCCCGCCGGTCAGCGGGGACCTGCGCAGTGTGGGGTGAGCAGCCATCGAGGTTCTTTCACGGAGGTCTCACCCGATAGATGGGCAGCCGCGTGGCCCATCCGCCTTGCAACGACTGGTTCGGCAGATGGGGCCGTCTCGCCAGCACGGTTTGGGCGACCCTTGTATCTCCGCGCGAGACGGCCTGCCGCAGGCGCAATCGCCAATGAGGGAATTCCCGGATGGTCGATGACCCGTTCTCGTCGGAGTATTCAGTCATGACCTTCCCTCCTGCCGTAGATCGTCCATCACCCGCGCGGACCGCGCTCGGTTACGTCCTGTTCGCGCAGGCCGTTGCGGCGTTCGCCCTCGCCGGGTTCGGTGTGCTGTTCGCCAGCAGCTACCTGTTCGAAAGCGACCACTCCGGCATGTTCGACGGCATCCAAGTCCCGATCGGCATTGCCATCTGTGCAGTGGGGATCTTCTCCGCGACAGTTCTCCTGGTAACGAGAGCCCACGTTCGACGCGACGGAACACTTGCGCTGACCGCCGTATGCATCGTCCAACTCGTTCCGTTCTGGATCATGCGTCAGGACGTCGAAAACCTCATCGAGAACGGGGTGCGTGTCAGCATCTTGGCAGCGCTCGCCTGTGTGGTGGTTGCATCACTTTCGAGGCTGGTCCGCGCGTCACACAACGCCTAGCGGCAAATGATTCGGGCTAGGCACACCCGGCTTCGAGAACCACGTCACGTGGCCGATGATGAACCAGAGGACCTTCTCAATTGCCCACGTCCGACACGGTTACGAGTGGACTGTCCATCGCGGCTCGCACCTACACGCTTGAGGCATCGCTGGGGACTCCAGCATCGTCTGGCTCGACGGCCACGCCGAAGTGCTTCCGCGTCCGCTGCTTCAGCTCGCTCATGCAACGCACGATAGGCGCCGCGGGAGGTCCTTGACGTCCCTACGAGCGTCACCGCGTTCCTTCACGAACACCGCATCCCCGCCGCCCTCACCCCACGGCCACTACCAGGGACCGAAGCCTGGACCGCACGGCCCCCAGTCGGCCCTTGCTATGACCCCGACGCGTATTACCGCCAAGTTGCCGTCTCGTATGTCGACCTACTTCAGCAATCAAACCGCTTCGCCCGGGCAATGGCTGCTGAGGCCGGAGTACCGCTGTCCACGGTACGTGGTTGGATACGCGAAGCCCGTCGACGCGGACACCTCGAACCACGGCCACCACAGCACCACCAGAGGACCGGGCGGTAACGAGGGGTCGGCCGTTTACGCCGGCGACAGGCGGTCTGCCCGATCAGTCAACTCGTCGAGCAAGTGGGGACGGCCCATGGCTGCGTTGAAGCGTTGTGCCGCCAGTGAGATGTGGAGTTCATATGCGTAGACCCGCTGGTCGAACTCTGCGTCACCCAGCACTTCGGCGGCCGAGTGGCGCAACTCGATCTCGGGACACCCCGGATGCCATGGGGCCCAGAACGTGAGGTGGGCGATGTCGTAGAGCGGATCGCCTGCCACAGCGTTGCCCCAGTCGATGATGCCACTCATGCGGCCGTCGGTTGTGAGCGTGTTGCCCGCCAGGTCTGTGTGGGTGGCGTGTCGCAACTCGGGGCACGCTGCGGCGACCTCGGCGAATCGCTCGACTCCGGCTTCGTAGCGGTCCATTGCTCCGGGCACGACTGACAGGGAGTCACGCCAGCTCGAGATGCGGCCCTCACCATCACCGTCGAGATTCGCAATCAGCCACGACGACCACGTCGCGTGTGCCGCTTCCCCCTTGCCGTTGAACGGTCCGTACCCAACCCCGGGCAGGGTTATGTCGCGCAGCGCTCCAAGAGCCTCGAGAAGAGCGGGAATGGTGCGGTGCCACCCATCTGCATCGAGCTCATCGAGCAACAAGCCGTCAACATGACGAGAAATCGCGAAGTGTCGATCGAAAGCCTCACCCACCTCGAGCACCTCGGGGACTGGCAGCGCCTGGCTCGACCAGTTGGCGGCTAGCTGATCTTTCTCGTACTCGACTCGATCACCGCCGAAACGTAAGACGAACCGGTGGGCGTTCACGGTGAACACGAACGCCTGTGACCAAGTGCCGCTCGAAAGCGCGCCGACGGCGCTTGCGTGGAAGCGGTGTTGAAGGTACGTCTCCACAGTTTGGAGGTCGAGATGATCCACGCTCTCAACTGTGCCAGCTTTTCTCGGTGTCCTTTCCGGGTTGGCCGCCAGGATCATTGCAGTCAGCACATCCGTACCTATGTATCAAACGTCCAGCAGGCATCATGTGGTCGTAGACCCTCTTTGGGCCGCATTGCCACGATCGCCGCCCTCACCCCACCGCCAATGCCAGCCTCTGAAGCCTGGACTGCCCGCCCCGAACGTCACCAACTCACACTGCCACCAGTCGGACCTGGCTATGACGCCGACGTGTACTACCGCCAAGTCGCTGCCGCATATGTCGATCTGCTTCAAGAATCCGGTCGTGCCGCCCAATCACTGGCCGATAACGCCGGGTTCCCCTCAACACGGCACGTGGCTGGATACGTGAAGCCCGCCGCCGCGGACACCTCGAGCCACGGTCCACCCCGGCATCACCTACGAGCCGGGCGATACAATGATCCACATGGGTACCACCCGTGAACAGATGCATCTCAGCCCCGAGCGCGTCGCGCAGCTCGTCGAACAGGCCGAGCATCTCCCGCCGCGCACCGACGACGACACGTTCACCATCGGCGAC
>JBDTIM010000097.1:0-8831 GCA_039936355.1 Lacisediminihabitans sp.
GAGCCCAGGAAGACGCGCACCGTGGCGTCGCCGAACCGCACCGGCTCGGGAACGTATTTTTCGAAGAATGGAGCGGTGTTCCTGCTCGCGTCGGGCAGCGCCACCCATAGTTGGGCGCCGTGCAGCACCGTCGTCTCGGCAGTCGACACCTCAGAGTGCTGAATGCCGCGCCCCGCCGTCATGAGGTTCAGCTCGCCTGGCCGCACCATCGCGTAGCTTCCCGTGCTATCCCGGTGCTCGATCTCGCCCGCAAACAGCCAACTCACCGTTTGGAGACCGGTGTGCGGATGCGGCGGCACAACCATTCCGCCTGTCCCGGCCACGTCATCCGGCCCGTAGTGATCGATAAAGCACCACGCGCCGATGAGGGACCTGCGCCGCTGCGGCAACGTGCGGCGCACTCCCATCGCTCGTGGCCCGCCGAGCGGAACATCGCGCGGCTCGAGAATTTCGACCGTCGCGGTCGATGTGGTGTTGTCACAGACCACCTCGGCCGGGTGCTTCTCCAGGTTGCTCATGGCGGGAGTCTAGCTGCCGACCGCTCTGCCAGATCGGCCGCACCGTTACCCGAACCTGCGTCCACCGCGTCCCCGTGGGGCGTGCGTGGTTCGAAGGACGGGAAGCCGTGCCGTCGAAGCTGAGTTGGGAGAAGATAGAGCCATGGATTACGGCGTGCGGGTGCTGCGCTTCGCCGACTATCCTGTGGTGCCGTGGCGCAACGGCAACGGGTTGACGCGCGAAGTCGCCGCCTCCGCGGTGCCGATGGCGAGCACCAACCGCGATCCAGACGGTGCAGGCCCGCAGCCGCTTCCAGCTCCGACCCCGGCCTGGCGCATCAGCATGGCAACCGTGGATGGGGACGTTTCGTTCTCGGATTTCTCCGGGCTCGTTAGGGCACTGGGCGTCGTCGACGGTGACGGCATCGACCTGACGGTGGACGGGCGGATGTCGACGCTGCGCCCTGGGGAGACATACGGTCCGTTCGCGGGTGGCGCGCCGGCATCCGCTCGTGCGCTCGGCGGCGTTGCTCTCGATCTCGGCCTCATCTTCGACCCGGCGCGCACCAGGGGGGAGCTGAGCGCGGTCGGAGCGGGCAGTCGCGACATCGTCGGACTGATCTGGTTCGTGGTTTCCCTTATTGACGGGCTCGAGGTGAGCCTCAACGGCACTTTGGTGGCGACCCTCGCGCGGCGCGACACCGCCGCCCTCGACCTGCGCACGGGCCCGATCGCACACCTCTCGCTGGTGGCCTCGGATGCTGCCGCTGTGGATGCGGCGTCGGACTCCGCATCCGTCCCGATCGCTTACCTGGTCTCGATCGCGCCCTAGCTCGAACGCTCCGGTCCGGGGGCCCTCCCTTACCGTTGTGTGTCCCAAATGCAGGAGATGGTGCCCCTTTCGCGAGGCCTGGTCCCGAGAATCCGGGGAGCGACCTGCACCAACTCCTGCATTTGGGACAATTGCGCGGCGGTTGGACGCTGGAATGAGAAGTGCCGAAAGGTCGGGCAGAGCACGGACATGTGCTCAGCGCGGAAAGAGAGGCTGGTGAGCGACGCAGAGTGCGCGTGGTTGAACAGGCCCGGACCGGTCACGCCTAGGGCGAACACACGACTTTTCACCGGTTCTGCTCGTTACTCTCGATATAACGGCATCCACCCTGCGCGGTGCCTGAGGAGTCAACAATGTTTGAGAGATTTACCGACCGAGCCCGCCGTGTCGTTGTTCTGGCCCAAGAAGAGGCCAAGATGCTCAACCACAACTACATCGGAACCGAGCACATCCTGCTCGGCCTCATTCACGAGGGCGAAGGCGTCGCCGCGAAAGCACTTGAGTCGCTCGGGATTTCCCTGGATGCGGTGCGCGAGCAGGTTCAGGACATCATCGGGCAGGGTCAGCAACAGCCGACCGGCCACATCCCGTTCACTCCGCGCGCCAAGAAGGTGCTCGAGTTGAGCCTCCGAGAGGCGCTGCAGCTCGGCCACAACTACATCGGCACGGAGCACATCCTGCTCGGCCTCATCCGCGAGGGCGAGGGCGTCGCAGCCCAGGTGCTCGTGAAGCTCGGTGCCGACCTCAACCGCGTTCGTCAGCAGGTCATCCAGTTGCTTTCCGGCTACCAGGGCAAGGAGCAGGTCGCGGTCGGCGGAAACGACCAGGCTGCCGCACAGGCCGGGAGCCAGATCCTCGACCAGTTCGGGCGCAACCTCACCCAGGCTGCCCGCGAGGGCAAACTGGACCCGGTCATCGGGCGCGAGAAAGAGATGGAGCGGGTCATGCAGATCCTCTCCCGTCGTTCCAAAAACAACCCTGTGCTGATTGGTGAGCCCGGCGTCGGCAAGACCGCCGTGGTCGAAGGCCTCGCCCAAGCGATCGTGCGCGGAGACGTGCCGGAGACCCTCAAGGACAAGCAGCTCTACACCCTTGACTTGGGGAGCCTCATTGCAGGCAGCCGCTACCGTGGTGACTTCGAGGAGCGATTAAAGAAGGTCACCAAGGAAATCCGCACTCGCGGCGACATCATCACCTTCATCGACGAGATCCACACCCTGGTCGGTGCTGGTGCTGCTGAGGGCGCGATCGACGCGGCCAGCATCCTGAAGCCGTTGCTCGCCCGCGGCGAGTTGCAGACCATCGGTGCGACCACTCTGGACGAATATCGCAAGCACTTCGAGAAGGATGCAGCGCTAGAGCGCCGCTTCCAGCCGGTGCGCGTGGAGGAACCCAATTTGCCTGCCACGATCAACATCCTCAAGGGACTGCGCGACAAGTACGAGTCGTTCCACAAGGTGTCCAGTACGGATGGTGCCATTGTTGCGGCCGCGAATTTGGCTGACCGCTACGTGGCCGACCGCTTCCTGCCCGATAAGGCCATTGACCTGATCGACGAAGCTGGTGCCCGTTTGCGTCTGGCGATCCTGTCTGCCCCACCGGAACTGCGTGAGTTCGACGACAAGATCGCCGACGTCCGCGGCCGCAAGGAAGCCGCGATCGAGGATCAGGACTTCGAGAAGGCGGCATCGCTTCGTGACGAAGAGAAGAAGCTGCTTGGCGAGCGGTTGCGTCTCGAAAAGCAGTGGAAGAGCGGCGAGGCCGGCTCGACCGGAACGGTGGATGAGGGAATCATCGCCGAGGTTCTGGCCGCGGCTACCGGCATCCCGGTCTTCAAGCTGACTGAGGAGGAGACGGCACGTCTCGTCTTCATGGAGAAGGCGCTGCACCAGCGGGTCATCGGGCAGGAAGAGGCCATCTCCGCACTGTCGAAGACGATCCGCCGCACGCGTGCCGGGCTGAAAGACCCGAAGCGGCCATCCGGTTCGTTCATTTTCGCGGGCCCCACAGGTGTTGGAAAGACCGAGCTCGCAAAGGCGCTCGCCGAGTTCCTGTTCGACGATGAGAACGCGCTGATCTCGCTCGATATGAGCGAGTATGGCGAGAAGCACACCGTCTCGCGGCTATTTGGCGCCCCTCCCGGGTTCGTCGGCTTCGAAGAGGGCGGCCAGCTCACCGAGAAAGTGCGTCGCAAGCCGTTTTCCGTGGTGCTGTTCGATGAGATTGAGAAGGCTCACCCCGACATCTTCAACTCGCTCCTCCAGATTTTGGAAGAGGGACGACTGACGGATGGCCAGGGTCGCGTTGTCGACTTCAAGAACACGGTGATCATTATGACCACTAACCTCGGCACAAAGGACATCTCGGGAACTCCGATCGGCTTCACTTCGGCCTCCGATACCGCAACCAGTTACGACCGGATGCGCGGCAAGGTCGTCGAGGAGCTGAAGAAGAACTTCAAGCCCGAGTTCTTGAACCGGGTCGACGAGACGATCGTCTTCCCGCAACTGAGCGAGGCGGAACTGCTGCAAATCGTGGATCTGTTCATCAAGCGGCTCAGTGACCGTCTGATGGACCGCGACATGACTGTCGACCTCACGCTCGCCGCGAAGGAACAACTCATCACTGTTGGCTTCGATCCGACGCTGGGGGCACGGCCGCTGCGCCGCGCGATTCAGCGCGAGGTCGAGGATCGACTCAGCGAGCACATCCTGCAGGGCGAGTTGAACGCCGGCTACCACGTTCACGTCGACTACGTCGACAGTGAGTTCGTGTTCAACACCAGCCGCCAGCCCGGTCGCGAGGTCACTGATGAGGCTCCGGCTCCGGCCGCAGTGGAAGCGTAGGGCGTAGGGCTGAAACCTTACGAGGGAGGGTGCGGTCGGGAAACCGGCCGCACCCTTTCGCGTTCGAACCCGTTTGCGTTCGAATCCACTCGCCCCTGAACCTTTTCGTGTTCGGCTCCGCTCGCGTTCCCTCAACTCTCGCGCGTTCGGCTCCGCTCGCCCTCCCTCAAGCTCTTTCGCGTTGTCGTGCCAATTTGTGCGCCTTCTCGCCACCCTTTTCCGCCGAGCGTGCCTGTTCGCGCCGAGCGTGCCCGCTGGGGCAGGCACTTTCGGCGTTAACGGGCACGCTCGGCGGGAAGAGTGCGGGGGAAGGGAGTGCGGGGTGAGTGGCGGGGGAAATGCGAGGGCACGGCCGGCGAGGGGAAGGTGGCGGAGAACGCCCGAGGCTAGACTTGAAGCGTGAATTTCAAGGTACGCCGCGCACGTACGAGCGACGTGCCCACTGTCCAGGCGGTCATCGAGCCGCTTGTGCAGCGTCGCATCCTGCTCGGCAAGGATGCAGTGGTCTTCTATGAGGCGATCCAGGAATTCCGGATCGCCGAAGGCCCCGACGGCTCACCGATCGGCTGCGGTGCGCTGCATGTCATGTGGGAGGACCTCGCGGAGGTGCGCACCTTAGCCGTTGTTCCGGAGTGGCTTCACCGGGGTGTCGGTCACGCCATGATGGAGCGGCTCGAGGCCGATGCGGTTGAGCTCGGTCTGAGTAGGTTGTTCTGCCTGACATTTGAGGTGGATTTTTTCAAGAGACACGGTTTCTTGCCCATGTCCGAGGAGCCGATGGATCCGAATGTGTTCGCCGAACTGGCGCGATCTCCCGATGAGGGTGTCGCCGAGTTCCTGGATCTTTCCCGCGTGAAGCCCAACACGCTCGGCAATACCCGGATGCTGAAGCGCCTATAGCTACTCTTGGGGCATGTCGACGTTTAGAAATCCCGTCGGCCCCCAGTCAAACAGGGTGTACTGGCGGCGGAGGATGATCGTCGGTCTCGGAATTCTCGCCGTGATCGTGATCATCATCCTGATCGTCTCGCGACCGGGCGCGAAGGATCCAGCCACGACGACATCCGCCTCGCCTGCACCGGCGTCAACGGCATCCGCGCCGGCAAGCACAGCGAAGGATTCGGATGCCTGCATCCCGAGCAAGATCAAGCTCGAGGCGGTTGTCGACCAAACAAGCTATGCGGCTGGCGTGAATCCGCAGATCTCGATGAAGATCACCAATACGGGCAAGACGGTCTGCACGATGAATCTCGGTTCTACGCAGCAGGAGCTGAAGATCACGAGCGGCAGTGAGACCTACTGGGATTCCAAGGACTGCCAGTCAGATGCCGTCGACACGCCAACGGTGTTGAAGCCAGGCGATGTCCTCTCTACACCGGCCATCGCTTGGGACCGCACCCGGTCTTCCACGACCACCTGCGGCGCGAGCAGGACGCCCGTCACTGCAGGTGGTGCGAGTTATCATCTTTCGGTGAGGCTCGGCGATATCGTCTCGAAGGATACGGCCCAGTTCCTTCTGAACTGACATGAATAGAGCCATGTTCCGAAACGAGCTTTCTCCAGCAGGGTGAGGTATGCTCCCCCAAAAGGGGGTAGAACGCTATGACGATAATTGTTGAGGCGGTATCGCAACAGGGGAAGCCTACTGCTCGCCAGTTAGGGAAGTTGCGGGCGCGGTTGGTCCGGGACCTCGAGGAGACTCGCGATCTCATTGCGCAGCTGGCCGCCGATCTGGAGTCAATGCGCGAGTCTCGGCAGGATGTGGCGACGGATGACGAGCACGATCCGGAGGGACCGACTCTGGCGTTCGAACGTTCGCAGTCGACAGCCATTCTGGGAAACGCGCAGCAGCACCTGCACGAAATCGAGAGCGCTCTGGAGCGTGTTGATGGGGATGAGTTTGGGGTCTGCATCGGCTGTGGCCAGCGCATTCCGTTCGCACGGTTAGATGCGCGTCCTTATGCGAGGCGCTGCGTCGCATGTGCCGAACTCACGACTCGGTAACTGCCAGAGCAACGACGGATGCGTCGAGACGGACGTCGCGGCGGCCGATCGTTTGGGAACCGGCGGTGAGGGAACCAGGTGGTCGAGGTGCACTTCTTGAAACCTCGTACTCAAAAGTCCGGGACGTCTACCCGTTCCGTGCCTGACCCGGCGAAAGCGATCCGAAGTGCCTCGTTGAGCTGGCCTGCATGGGCATCGAGCACGGTGGAGAAACCGAGCCTGTTGGCCTCCGCGACCCGACGCTTTGCCTGCGAAACCGGGCGGATTTCTCCCGCTAGACTAATCTCGCCCACTGCGGCCAGAGTGCCGGGTAGAGGCCGGTCGCGGAAGGCGCTCGCGATGGCCAGCGCGATGGCGAGGTCGGCGCCGGGCTCTGTGACGCGGATGCCGCCCACTGTCGACACGTAGACGTCCGCGCCGCTGAGCGCCATTTTCGCTCGCCGCTCGAGTACTGCGAGAAGCATGGCTACGCGCGAGGGGTCCACGCCGTTGACGACCCGGCGCGGCATGGGTGCGCTGGTCTTCACGATGAGTGCCTGCACTTCGACGGGAAGTGCTCGCCGCCCATCAACGGCGACCGCGACGCAGGTTCCGCTCATCGCGACTGCTGCGCGGCCGGGAATCGAGCTTCGAGAGAGGAACAGCCCGCTCGGATCGGAAACCTCGGCAATGCCGTCGCCGGTCATCTCGAAACAGCCCACTTCATCCGTGGGCCCGAAGCGGTTTTTGTGTGAGCGGACGAAGCGCAGCGCGGTCTGCCGGTCGCCCTCGAACTGCAGTACGACATCCACAAGGTGTTCGAGCAGACGAGGCCCCGCGATCGTGCCGTCTTTGGTGACATGACCGACGAGCAGCACCGGCAGGTTTCGGTCTTTCGAGACGCGGATGAGGGTGGATGCGACCTCGCGCACTTGTGCAGGACCGCCCGCCAGGCCGTCGGTGAGTGAACTTGCCACGGTCTGCACGGAGTCGACAATTACGAGCTGCGGATCGACCTGGTCAATCTGACCGAGAACGGTCGCGAGATCGGTCTCTGCAGCAAGGAAGAGTGTGGGCTGAAGGGCACCGGTGCGCCCAGCGCGCAGGCGAACCTGGCTTACTGATTCCTCGGCGGTGACGTAGAGCACGCGCATCCCCCCGGCCGCTGCTCGCGACGCAACTTCGAGCAGCAGGGTCGACTTGCCAACGCCGGGCTCGCCGCTCAGCAGGATGGTGGCGCCGGGAACGATGCCGCCGCCGAGGACCCGGTCGAACTCACCGATGCCGCTCGGCCAGTGAGCGACCGAGTCGGATTCGATCTCGGTGATCGGCCTGGCCCGTCGGGCGTCAGTGATGCGAACGGCCTTGACCGCGTGCAGGATGCCGACGGACGTGCCCGCCTCGACCACGGTGCCCCAAGCCTGGCATTCACCGCAGCGGCCCGCCCATTTCAGCGTCGTCCAACCGCACTCCGTGCACTGGAAATTGGACTGGACCTTGGGCATGCTGCCAGCTTAAGCGAGGCCTCTGTCACTCACCTGTTTCGGTGGACGGTGTCGCCGGAACGCGCCTGTCGAGGAGAGGAATGAAGGCGGATGCCCACACCCGGTAGCCGCGATCGTTCGGGTGGAAGAAGTCTGCCGCAACCTGGTTCAGCGCGTACCGCAGTCCGGACTGGCGCCTGGTCGCCGCGTACAGCGGAGCGACTTCGAGTGCCAGCTCGCCGGCGACCCGGTGCAGGATTCCGTTGGCGATCTGCACATTTTTCTCCGGGGCACCGAAGTAAAAGGCAGGGAGATCGGCGACGATGGCGTGTTGCGGCAGCGCGGAATAGAGTTCGCGCAACTCGTGTTCGAAGCGTTCGGCGTCGAAGTCCGCGACGTCGTTGGCGCCGATGGAGACGGTGAGCACGTCGGGGTGCAGCTGCCTGAGCTTGGGCAGTTGCGAGGTGAGCGCCTCGCGCAGGCGAGCCCCAGATTGGCCGAGATTGACCACTCGTACCGGACGCCCCGTGCGTTGACGCAAATGCGTGGCCAGCATCCCTACATAACTGCGGCCTGGCCGACTTGCCCCGATCCCTTGCGCTGCAGAGTCGCCCACCGCGACATAGAGCAACTCGCCGGTCTTGTGCTCCTGCTGGTGCCACCACTTCGCGTTGACCGGGATGTCGGCAGTGAGCCGGATGACCGCGGCGCGTCTGCGGCGCAACACCAGTCGTCGTGCGATGAAGAATGCAGCCGCGAGGGCGGCGGTCGCGCAGGCGAACAGGGTCACGATCAGGGGCACTCCAGCACACTACCCGGGCTTCTCTTGGGAGGACCTGCTTGTGAGTCGTGCCTCGTGCGGCGGTCGAGCGGGATGCTGCTGCGGCGAGCCTGTCGAGGTCTCGTTGGTGTTCATCGAGGCCGCTGCGTTCATAACTCAGGCAGTTTTCGAATTTATAGGTCGTCATCCGCGTGTTCCCAGCGTGTTCCGGACTTGAGCGCGGCGTTCTGGCTGAGTTACGAAAGCGGACTGTCAGCGGATGCGGTGGGCGTGAAGCGCGAGCGGCTCTGTACTAGGATCGTCCCCGGAACCGTGTCCGAGCGGCCGAAGGTGCAACTCTCGAAAAGTTGTGTGGGTGAGAGCCCACCGTGGGTTCAAATCCCACCGGTTCCGCCATTAAAAGTGCTG
>JBDTIM010000098.1:0-4780 GCA_039936355.1 Lacisediminihabitans sp.
TCACGTTCATAGAAAAGTCTAACTGCGCGGGCTCCGCATGCAAGCGATCGCGGCGGACGGAGCAGTGCGGTTGTGTTCGATATCGCGGGCGCAGCGGTTTTCCACTGACAAACGATCCCGATCCCGATGCCGATGCCGATGCCGATGCCGGATCCGCCCCAAGAACTCGCACCTGCAGAGGGTCACGCACTTGAAGAATTGTGTCCCAATCGAGCAGAGAAGCTGAATTGCCTTCATCAATCCCTACCCGACGGTTTTCTCCGAGCGTACGATGCGCGCATGACTCTCTCACCGAAACCTCGAGCCCGCCTTTCGTGGCGCCTCGGCGCCTTTTCTGTCCTGACCGTCGCGCTGCTCTTTGGCGCCGCCGCTGCCCCCGCCACCGCCGCGGTTCCACAAGGATTGTTCGGATCCCACGCGACGGCCGACTATGTCGCGCTCGGGGACTCGTTCACCTCTGGCCAAGGGGCGCCACCCTACCTGAGCGGACCCTGTCTGCAAAGCAAGTACACGAGTTACCCGGTGATCACGGCGACCCTCAGCAAATACAAGTTGGTGGCGAACAAGTCGTGCTCTGGAGCAGACACAGTAGCGGTTCAGACCCAAGTGGGGCAGTTGCCCAGCACGCTGACGGGCCCCGCCTCCTCCGTGCGCCTGGTGACGCTCACCGTGGGCGGCATTGACGCGGGCTCCAACCAAGTGCTTGCGGCCTGTGTTCCCGATCCCGCAAGTGCGTATTGTCAGCAGGCCATCGTGGAAGCCGCGGGGAAGCTCTCCACGCTCGCACCCAAACTTGCCACGACCTACTACGCGGTTGCCCAGGCCATGCCCAACGCCAAGGTCGTCGTGTTCACCTACCCGCGGCTGTTCAACCCGGGCACGGCACCGTTGGGAGACGCTGTCAACCAGGCGACGGATGCGCTGAACGCTATCATCACCGGTGCCGCGGCCAGTGTGGCAAGTCAGGGCAAGAACGTTCAGGTTGTTGACGTGACGCAGGAGTTCGCGAACCACGGCATCGGCGCGCGTCTCCCCTACATCAGCTTCAACCCGTCGAACCTGCTTGCGCAGTCCAATCTGCACCCGAACGCGCTGGGCAACTCGCTCGGCTACTTCCGGGCGCTGCTGAACGATCGCGTGCTGCGGTAGGGCGAATGCCCGAGAGCGAGCCAGAACGGGGGCGAACTGATGGCTTGGGCACGTGATCGAGAGCATCAATGGGGTACCGCGGGTTTCGAGCAGCAGCGGCGCAGGGTCGCCCAGCCGACCAGTGAATGGCACTTCACCCCGCGATCGGCATCGCGAAGCCGAGGCGAGGCCGATGGCGGTCAGACCCCACGACCGTCCGGACCGTTTCGAACAGTGGCTCATCGGTTCGAATCAGGAATTCTGCAGAGCGTTGGTGTTGCCGCAGTTGTCAGACACGCCCAGGAGACGGATGCCGTCATCGAGCTCGTCCCCCGCATCGGCGATCTGGTCGCCACTGGCTCCCCGATTTTCCGTGTCTACGGCGGTGGCCAGCCGCAGGATGATGCACAGCTGCAGCGGGCGTTGGCAGTCGGCGATGAACGGACGATGAAACAAGATCCGGCGTTCGTTTTTCGGTTGTTTGCGGACATTTCTTCCAAGGCGCTCTCACCCGGCGTCAGCGATCCAACGACTTCAGTGCAGGCGTTGGACAAAATCGATCTGTTGCTTCGTGAGGTAGCGGGCCGACAACTGGACATGGGCGTGGTTCGCGACGATCGCGGTGCCATCAGGTTCTGGCGACGGGTTCCCTCGTGGGAGGACTTGCTGAGTCTGGCCCTGGTCGAAACGCACCAATTCGGGGCGACATCTGTCCAGGTCATGCGCCGAATGCGCGCGCTGCTCGAAGACCTGCGCGAGACCGCTCCCGAGTTCCGGCGAGCCGCGATCGACGCTGAGTTGGCTCTGGTCAATGCCACCACGACGCGATCATTCCCTGGTGGCGGCGAACAGCACGCGGCCGCCGCTGCAGCAGATCACCGCAACTCCGCACCACCACAGTACGTCAGCGCGGGGGCAGTGACTTGTAGAAGACCAGCCCGTTTCCCTTGCTGTCATAGACCACGGCGCGGCGTTCGTGGGCGTCGTTGTACGGGCCCTTTGCGATGCCGCCTCCACTCGCGTCGACCGCTTCGGCATTGCCGTCGACGTCGCCGGTCTTGATGCCCAGGACGATCTGGCCGGGAATCGGATGATCGAGTGCAGTGGCCAACGCGAGAGTCACGGTGCCGCCGTCCAGGGCCGCGAAGTGGTCGCCATCGCGAAACTTGAGCGGAAAGCCCAGGGTCTCAGTGTAGAACTTGATCGATTCGTCGAGATCATCCGTCGACAGGATGATCATCTTCACTTCGTTGTCACTCATGGAATGCGGCTCCTGACTGGATTGTGTTGGGGCCGCGGGGCGCGGCGTTGATTCGGCCGGATCCGCAGCTCCGTGGTTGCTCCTTATAGCTAGGAAGTTACCACCGAGACCGAGACGGCGACCACGATCCACAGTGGGGGTGTCCACAGAGAGGGTAGTGTCGCGGCGGCCCCCGACAGAGTTGTATGGGAACGAGGAACGAGGTCTCGATGACAGCCGAGCATTCACCGAACGGCCCTGAGCTGGACGTGTGCGTCACCGGCGGGATGGTGCGGGGCGTGCACGAATCCTCATCCCGATTCTGGCGCGGCATTCCGTATGCCGCACCTCCGGTCGGGGAACGACGGTTCCGGTCGCCATCACCGGTTGTGCCGTGGGAGGGTATCCGCGACGCGGCCACGTTCGGCCTGGCCGCACCCCAGATGCTGCCGAGACGGATCAGACCGGCATCGGCGCCCGCACGCAATGGCGAAGACTGCCTGACAATCAACGTGCGCACGCCGCTTGCGTCCCCAAGTAGTGGTGCGCTGTTGCCGGTGATGGTGTTCATTCACGGTGGCGGCTACAGCATGGGATCCTCGAGTGACTTCTCCGGCCAGGGCGAGGGCTTCGTGCAGAGCGGCAGAGTGGTCTACGTCAGCTTCTACTATCGGCTTGGCGCACTCGAATATTTGGACTTCAGCCGCTACTCATCTCCGGAGAGACCCTTCGACAGCAACCTCGGACTTCGCGACCAGATTGCCGCATTGCACTGGGTGCAGGAGAACATCCGGCGATTCGGCGGTGACCCGCGCCAGGTGACAGTGTTCGGGGAGTCCGCCGGCGGCAATGCGGTGACCACCCTGCTGGCCGTCCCGTCGGCACGAGGGCTGTTCGCGCGGGCCATTGCCCAGAGCGCCCCGCCGGATGCCATCTACCGGTCAGCCGTGACCGCAGTCTGGGCCGCCGAGTTTCTCACGAACCTTCGCCGAATCATGCATCAGCCGGAGCCAATCGAAGGAACAGACACGAACCCCGGGGAGCGAGCCCGCATCCAACACTTGCTGTCGACGGCGAAGACCGCGGATCTTGTCGCGGCGTGCGTTCAGCTCCAGGTGCACACGCCGGATGCATACCCGGGGGCGTTCTGCCTCGCCCCGGTGGTTGATGGGGCTTTGTTGCCTGAGGAGCCAATCGTCGCCATTCGTGGAGGCCGAGCTCACAAGGTGCCGCTGATCATCGGCACCAACGACCGGGAGGGTTCGATCTTTCGCGGCAAGATCGACATCCTGCCACGATCCGAAGCGCGGATCAGAGCTTTGTTCGGCCCCGCACCGTCTGATGCGCAACTACAGATGCGAGCCGCCTACCCCGGTCTGCCTGGTCGCCGGCCCGCAGCGGACTTCGCCGGCGACTACGGTTTCTGGTACCCGTCGACACAGATCGCCGACTCTCATTCGAAATTCGCACCTGTCTATGTCTACCGTTTCGACTTCGCGCCCCGCCTGCTCAAACTGGTCGGTGTCGACGCCACACATGGGGTCGAGATGTTTGCGCTGTTTGACCATGTAGACGCTCCGTTGGCACGAACGATGACTGCTCTGGGCGGAGGCGAACCGTATGCCCGAGCTGGGCGGCGAATGCGCGAATACTGGCTTCAATTCGCGGAGGGCGGCGCGCTCTCCGAGTCCTGGCCGCCGTACACCGAGCAGTCTCGAAAGACTCTGATCATCGACGAGATAGACCACGTCGCGACAGATCCGCGCCGCGAGCGTCGACTCGCCTGGTCCTCCTTCTCGAGATAACTCTAGAAACATGGCCAATGGCTCTCGCTGTCATTCGCAGAGACGTCTGGCTTTGCCCGAGCCGGCAGGTGTTGAGTGGCCAATGGCCATGTCCGACAGCGCGACTGATATCTAGTCGCACCAACGACTCGAGGTCGGTTACCTGCAAGCGGATGGCCACCGACTATGGCTGCACGACGATGTCGACCGAGATCTCGACTGCCGTTGTCGTTCCCGTGTTCTCGAGCCAATGCGTGGTGAGACTGTCTTCCGGCCAGCCCGGACCGGGGCCGTACTCGACAGTGGTGCCATTTCGATGATCAGTGATCGTTCCCTGCAGCACGTAAACCATGCCCGGCCTACCCACGTGGTCGTGGGGCGGGCCGAAGACGCCACCAGGTTCGATGGTCACTTTGCGCATTCGGAGTTGGTGCCCCACCATGCCCTCGCTCTCTGGACCGAGGTCGAGGTAGGCAAGCAGTTCGACCGAGACGCCTTTCGATTCGGGTACCGCTTTGTCGTCATTCATGGAACATCCCTCTCTAGGCCGAGCTCGCGTGTGAAGCTTCTTTCGCCACTCTCATTCTGCGCGCCAGAACGGCTACCGGAGCGAGGGCACTTCGCCGCA
>JBDTIM010000099.1:0-13501 GCA_039936355.1 Lacisediminihabitans sp.
GAATAACCTGGTCTCCTTCATCGACGAACAGAAGACGGCGACCGGCCACGTTCCCACAGACAGAATGCTCGTCGTCGAACGCTTCCGCGATGAACTCGGTGACTGGCGCGTCATCCTGCATTCCCCGTATGGCATGCAAGTGCACGCTCCGTGGGCTCTTGCGGTCGGTGCGCGCATCCGGGATCGCTACGGTCTTGACGGCGCAGCAATGGCAAGCGATGACGGCGTCATTCTGCGGATCCCAGACACGGATGCCGAGCCTCCCGGTGCTGAACTCTTCCTCTTTGAGCCGGACGAACTCCGTGACATCGTCACGGAGGAGGTTGGTGGATCCGCTCTCTTCGCCTCTCGCTTCCGCGAGTGCGCCGCACGGGCGCTGCTGTTACCGAGGTACAACCCGGGGAAACGTTCGCCGCTCTGGCAACAGCGGCAGCGTTCATCGCAACTACTGGCCGTCGCGAGCAAGTACCCGACGTTTCCGATCGTGCTCGAGGCGGTGCGCGAGGTGTTACAGGACGTGTACGACCTCCCCGCCCTGACAGCGCTGGCGACGGAGATCGAGAGCCGCCGCATCCGCATCGTCGAGACCGAGACGGAGCAAGCATCGCCGTTCGCGCGGTCGCTCCTGTTCGGATATGTCGCTGCGTTCATGTATGAGGGAGACTCCCCGCTGGCCGAGCGCAGGGCTGCCGCGCTGAGCCTCGACCCGACCCTGTTGGCGGAGCTGCTCGGCCGGGCCGAACTGCGAGAGCTGCTCGATGCTGACGTCATCGATCAGACGGAGCTGGAACTGCAGCGACTCGCGCCCGATCGCCGCGCCCGCGACATCGAGGGAGTAGTCGACCTACTGCGGCTGGTCGGACCGCTGTCACTTGGGGAGATCAGGGAGCGGAGCTGGCTCGCGGCCGATGCACCCACCGACGAATTGCGTGAGCTCCTTGCAGCGTTGGAGCGCTCCAACCGCGTGCTCACCGCCCACATTGCCGGGACAGAATGCTGGGCCGTGATCGAAGACGCGAGCCGCCTGCGCGACGCCCTCGGGACTCCACTGCCCATCGGCATTCCGGCCACCTTCATCGAGCCCGTCGATGACCCGCTTGGCGACCTGGTTGGTCGCTACGCACGCACCCACGGGCCGTTCACCACGGCCTCGGCTGCCGAACGACTCGGCCTTGGAACGGCGGTGATCCTTGAGACCCTCCGGCGTCTTGCAATGCAGCGGCGGGTGGTCGAGGGCGAGTTCCGCCCCGGAGGTTCCGGCAGCGAGTGGTGCGACAGTGAGGTGTTACGTCGGCTGCGCGGACGCTCTCTTGCCGCACTACGACACGAGGTCGAGCCGGTGGATGGCGCGACGCTCGGACGCTTTCTGCCCGCATGGCAGCACGTGTCGGAGCCCCTGCACGGAATCGATGGCGTGGTGCAGGTGATCGACCAGCTGGCCGGGGTGGCACTCCCGGCATCCGCGTGGGAGTCTCTCGTGCTGCCGGCGCGAGTGCGCGACTACTCGCCTGTCATGCTCGACCAGCTCACCGCTTCCGGTGAAGTCGTCTGGTCCGGCTCCGGCGTTCTGCCAGGCAACGACGGGTGGGTGAGCCTGCACCTGGCGGAGACAGCACCGCTCACGCTGCCCGATTCGTCCGACGACGAGACCACCGTGCTTCAGCGTGAAATCCTTGTCGCTCTCGCGGGAGGCGGTGCCTACTTCTTCCGCCAATTGGCCGCGGCGGTGGGGAGCACCGATGACCGCGAGCTCGTCGAGGCGCTGTGGGGTTTGGTCTGGAGCGGCCTCGTCACCGGTGACACCCTCGCGCCTCTGCGCTCCTATCTGGGCGGACCGGCTAGGCCGCGCGCTGTTTCCCGCGTGCGGTCACAACGCGGGAGAGCGAGACCGACGCTGCCCACCCAGGCTGGGCCACCGAGCACGGCCGGGCGATGGTCACTGCTCCCCCTCGCCGAACAAGACCCAACAGTGCGCGCGCTCGCTACCGCGGAACTGTTGCTGGAGCGATACGGAATCGTCACCCGCGGCTCGGTCACCGCCGAGGGCATCCACGGCGGCTTCGCTCGCGTCTACCGGGTGCTCAGCGGCTTCGAAGAAACCGGGAGGGCAAGGCGCGGCTATTTCATCGAGGGACTCGGTGCGGCCCAGTTCGCGACCGGAGCGACCGTCGACCGGCTGCGCAGCTTCATCAGCGACCCGGATCGAACCGTGCCGCCTACCGCAATCACCCTCGCTGCGACGGACCCGGCGAACCCCTATGGCGCTGCGCTGCCGTGGCCCACGAACACACCGTCCGCAAGTTCGACTGCGGATACCCCCGCACCCGGCGGTTCCGCGGATGCCGAGAAGAAGGGCCATCGCCCCGGTCGCAAGGCTGGTGCTCTCGTGGTCCTCGTCGACGGACATCTCGCACTCTACGTCGAGCGCGGTGGCAAAACCATGCTCACCTTTGGCAGCGACCCGTCCATGCTGGCCGAGGCAACGACATCCCTCGCCGCCACGATCCGTCGCTCGCTCGGCAAGCTGAAAGTGGAGAAGGCCGATGGCGTGTTCGTGATCGGCACGCCGCTCGGTGCCGCCCTCGCCGCGGCGGGGTTCAGCACGACGCCGCAGGGGTTGCGCTTCCGTGCCTGAGGGGGACACGGTCTGGCTGGCGGCGCGCAACCTGAACGCTGCACTTTCCGGGCAGATTCTCGCGGGGTTCGACCTGCGCGTCACGAAATTCGCCACGGAGGACCTCACCGGTGAGCGCGTCAACGACGTGGTGAGTCGAGGCAAACATCTCCTCATGCACATCGGCGACTACACCCTGCACAGCCACCTGAAGATGGAGGGATCCTGGCACCTGTATCGACCGGGAACCCCGTGGCGACGGCCAGCCTTCGAGGCACGCGCGGTGCTCGAGACCGCGGAGTGGCAAGCCGTAGGCTTCGCGCTCGGCATCACCGAACTCGTACGCCGTGATTCCGAAGAAAGTGTCGTTGGCCGTCTCGGTCCAGACCTGCTCGGGTCGGACTGGGATGCCACGCGAGCGGCAAGCAGGCTGCTCACCGACCCGACCGTCCCCATTTTCGTAGCCCTTCAGGATCAACGAAACCTGGCCGGAATTGGCAACGAGTATGCCAATGAGCTGTGCTTCCTGCGTGGACTCGCACCGAGCCGTGTGATCGGGGAAGTGAGTGATGTGAATGGAACCGTTGCCCTCGCCCACCGGTTGCTGCGCGCCAATTGCGAGCGCCCCATCCGCAGCACGACCGGCGATCTCAGACCGGGTCGCACGAGCTGGGTCTATGGCCGCGCGGGAAAGCCGTGCCGCCGCTGTGGAACCTCGATCGCGCACGGAATGCTGGGGCCAACACCGCTCATCCAACGCGACGCTTACTGGTGCCCGCGCTGCCAGAGCTGAGGCGACCCGGCGCCAACGATCGTTGCCGATCCAAATGAACCAGACTGTTAGGGTTGCCTAAGTCGAGTCTGTAAAAACGTGCTGGCTCTCCTAGCGAAAGGCCTCGTATGAGCTACGTCACTTCGTCGCTTCTCGACGGGAGGGGCTTCGTCATTCTCGATCGCTACGACCAGGCTGCAGATCCACGGGAATGGGAAAGCCTGGAGTTCGTGAACTGGAAGTCCTCCGGGGACACGCGCTTCGCGCCTCTCGCGAGCGCCCATGGTGAGATCGAGGTCAACGGGTTTTGGAACCACGAGCCGCCCCGTCCGGACAAAGACGGCGTGTGGGTCAATTCCCAGGTTGCGAAGGCACCGAACCTTGTGCGTCGCGCCCAGGAACCGGGGGCAAACGTCGGGCGTTGCCGTGTCATCGAGTTGCAGCCAACCTCGTACTCTGACGCGCTCTACAACATGCATCAGGACGACAACAACCGTTTGAACCCGGATGGCGCGGGCCGTGTCGTCCGCGGCTATTACAACCTCTCCGATGATGCGGCCTCGTGCATGGTGCTCCGTCGGGACCGCTTTGACCCGTCGGGCGAGGTACGTATCGCGTTGCCCGCGGGAACCCAAGTCATCATCGACACCCAGCGACTCTGGCACGCGACCTGGCACACCGGCCCTGGGCCGCGCTACAGCCTGATCACGTCATGGGAGTGTGGTGCCGCCCTCGACGCCTACATCGCGAAGTACCACGGCAGCAGCGAGTACGAGAACACCCCTCTCGACCAGGTTGTCATCGACGACGCACAGGCCAGCGTGCAGCACCGACTTGCCGAACGCGCTGCCGCACTGGCCGCACAGGGCAAAGAAGACACCGGCCCGGAAAAGTCTGAAGCGTAGCCTGCACCCAGTGAGGAGAACGGATGCTTCACCTGGCAGCCTTAGACGGCCAAGCCATGAGTTGGTTGCACACCTTCGGCCCGATCATCTTTTACCTGATCGTCTGGGGCCTCGTCTTCTCAGGCACCGGATTGTTCATCGGCGTAATAATTCCGTTCATCACGGGTGACTCGCTGCTGTTCGCCGCTGGGCTGATCTCGGCCCGCGCAGACAGCGTCAACATCTGGGTGCTCGCCATCGGAGTGGGTGTCGCCGCGTTCCTCGGTGATCAGGTCGGTTTTGTGCTTGGCCGTCACTACGGACGCCCGTACCTGGACCATCGCAAGGGAGGCTGGATCAAGAACGCCATCGCCAAGTCGGAAAAGTTCTACAGTGACCTCGGATGGTGGGCCGTCGTGGTCGCCCGGTTCATCCCCTGGGGCCGCGTCTTCGTTCCCCCGATCGCCGGGATCGCTCGCATGGACTACGGCAAATTCCTCGCGGCAAACCTCGTGGGCGCGATCTCCTGGGGCGTGCTCCTCACCGTCACTGGTTACTTTGCCGCGAGCATCCCGGCCGTCAAATCGGCCGCGTACGTCATTGGCGGAGCCTTCATCCTTGCCTCGATCATCGCCGGCATCGTAAGTTGGCGTCGCAACCACTCAGTCGTCTGACCCGAGACAGGGTGCTCGCTTTTTTGCTGATCAGCAGCAATATGACTTCCTAAGAAGGATGGGCTATGGTCTATCGGAAGCACGCCAGCTAGATATAGGGAAGCGGAGTCGACATGTCAGGGAAATCGCCGCGAAGTAACGACACCAAGAAGGCCGCGAAGTTGTCCTTGAAGGACAAGCGGGCACAGAAGCGGGAAAAGGCCGAGGCCACCCCCTTCATCAAGCCGCGCAAGGGCGCCTAACGCCCGCGCAGTGAGCATCGCCAACGTCGACGGTGCTCGCTGCCGCCTACTTTGCCTCAAACCACTCAGTCGTCATGGCTCACACCGCCCGACGTGCTGCGAGTACGTCGCGCAGCCAGTGGAATGACGCTTTCGGAGTGCGCGTGCCATCGGCGAAGTCGACGTGCACGAGTCCGAAGCGCTGCGTGAAACCCGCAGCCCACTCCCAATTGTCCAGGAGCGACCAGACGAAGAAGCCGCGCAGGTCGATTCCCTCGGCAGGGCCACCCGGTGCGACAGCATCGAGTGCTGCACGCAGGTGGGACGCGAGATAGGAGATCCGCTCTCGGTCGTCGACTACCCCGACGCCGCTCGGGATGTCGGGAAAGCTTGCACCATTCTCCGTGATGTACACCGGTGGCAGCACGTCGCCGTAGCGCTCCTGTACCTCGGCCATGGCTACCGCGAAATACTCTGGTGAAATCGGCCACTCGAATGCGGTGGTGGGATACCCATCCAGAGGAAGCAGGTGGAACGGAAGTCCCATCATCGCCTCGCTCGAGCCGTCAGGGCTCTCGCCGGAACCGCCCCCTGCCGCGATACGACTCGGCATGTAGTAATTGAGCCCGTAAAAGTCGAGCGGCTGGTGAATCTGGCGAAGGTCGTCGTCGCTGACTGACGCGAATTCCCCGAAGAGCTCGGCTAACTCATCCGGTACTTCTGGGTAACGCCCGAGCAGCACCGGATCAGCGAATACTCGGTTGTGCACAATGTCGAAGAGCACAGCCATGGCCCCATCTTCCGGCGTTTGCTGAGCGGGAATCACGGGACTGTGTACGTTCGTGATGCCGACGTGTCCGCGGACTCCGGCGGCTCGGAGTGCTTGCACGGCGAGGCCATGTCCGAGCAATTGGTGGTGCACCGTTGGCAACGCGTCAAACAGCAGGCTTTCGCCGGGAGCATGCAGACCGAGGGCATAGCCGTTGAGCGTGACCGTCGCGGGCTCGTTAATGGTGATCCACCCATCGATCCGGTCGCCAAATCGCGTGCCGACCAGTTCAGCAAACTCGCCGAAGTTCAGTGCGGTTTCGCGATTCAACCACCCACCCTCGTATTCCACGGGGAGATCCCAGTGGAAGAGTGTCGCAAACGGTGAGACACCAGCGTCGAGCAGCTCGTCGAGCAGGCGATCGTAGAAGTCGATTCCATCGGGGGCGAGCGCACCCTTGCCGTGCGGCTGGAGGCGAGGCCACGCGAAAGAGAATCGATAGGCGTCGGCTCCGAGCGCCTTCATCAGTGCGACGTCTTCGGCGTGCCGGTGGTAATGGTCGGCGGTCACCGACGTGTTGCTTCCGTCGACAATCCGCCCGGGCCGAGAGCTGAATTCATCCCAGATACTTGAGGTGCGTGTGCCAGTAGTCGTTGCACCTTCTATCTGCGCCGCCGCCGTGGCCGTACCCACAATGAAGCCAGGCGGGATGAGCCGACCAAGCGATTCGGCGCCGAGGTCGTCGTTCACCATAGTTGTCTCCCACCGCGGACCACGATGTCCACTCAGCTGCGACTAGAAGTGGGACGCTTGACCCACATTGGGTAATCTAACGGACTTTGAGGCGTCCTTGTCCACGAGCCTCAAAAAATGCGGCGCTGTGGTACATCACGCGGCCAGTTGCACCCGAAGGCGGGGCGTCACGACCAGACCGCCGTCGGAAAACACGGCCAGGACATCCACCGAATGGCCCCCGGCGAGATCGTCCAGCTCACCCGCTGGTGCCGCGAGGACCGCGGTTGACACCACGTCGGCGAGGAGGATGTTCGGCGCGAACACCGTTACTTGGGCGAAATGCTTCTCCGAATCCCCACGCAACCACACGTGATCGCCGCGCTCGCTGAAGCCGGAAGTGGCGGCCGCCCGGTGCTGACCAAACAGGGCGACGGATGCGAGCAGCGATCCGCGATCCGCAGGATCCGTAATGCCAGTGACCCAGTCCCTCTTCTCCGGTGAGAAGCCGTCGTAGAGCACGTCCCCGCCAGCATTCACACACCAATCGACCGCGCCAGCTGCACCCAGGACTCTGCCTGCGCTCTCGATGGCCATCGCTTTGACAACGCCGTTGAGATCAACCACGCCGTCCGGTCGGTTGGGAGTGAAAGCTCCACGGGTGGTGGCGCGCCAGGTGAGGGCGGTCTCGTAGGCATCTTTCACCGTGGGGCTCGAGGCGGTGAGGGGCAGTTCGTGGCGGGCGATGCGGCTCAGTTCGGAGTCGTCGCGGTAGAGGCTGAAGGTCTCATCGAGACTGCGAAACACTGCCTCGACTTCGGCGAGCGCCTCATCACATCCGTCACCCATCCGCACCATAATCGACACCACCGTGCCCATCGAATCGAAGCGGTGAGTGCGCCACACCATGTCAACCAAAGTGTGCGCTATCCAGTGCAGCTTGCAGCGAGCTCAGATAGCCCTCGGTCGTGTAGGTTGCCCCGCTGACACTGTCGACGTTCGCCGACTGCGCTTTCAACACCTCGGAGCGCAGGATGGGCGCCGCTCGATTGCTTATCTGCACGGAACGACCGCCGTCATCCGTGAGCTTGAGAGCGGTGACCTGCGAAATCTTGCCACCGCTGATTGTCGCTGACACCTGGACTGTGCCATATTCGGTGTCGACGACGGAACCCTTGTAGGTGCCGTCAGTGGCACCAGGGGCGGTCGCCGCCGACGCGGTCGGTGTCCCTGAAGCCGTCGATCCAGAGCTCGTCTGCGGCGCGGCCGCGGATCCCGTAACTCCCGTCCCCGGAGTAGCCACCTGCGTCGTTAGCGTCGTGGAATGCTGCGCACCGGCCTCCCAGCCGCCAAGAATCACAGCTCCGGATGCGATCACCGCTCCAACTACAGCTCGAATTCTCACCAGTCAAACCTCTCCACGTGTATCTGTCCTCGCCGCAGGCCCTGTGCGCGAGCATCCTGGATCACGAGGTCTGTCCAGTGCGCTGGGCCACACACATAGAGGTCGGACTTCGCAATATCTGGCGCGTACGAGGCGAGGGTGTAACCACGCTCGACCGCATCCGCAGACTGCCAGGAGGCCAGGACTCGCGAACGGGAGCCCTCGACGAGAAAGATCACGACACCCTTGCTGGCGCACAGTGTACGGAGTTCCTGCCAGAGGTAGGGAGGCTGGTCACTCGCGGCCCGAATGATGACGACGGCTTCACCTGGCGCGAGTTCTGCCTGTTCGATGAGCGCCCGAACGGGCGTGACGCCGATACCCGCTGCCACCATCACCGCGTGCGGGAGCGTGCGAGCATCCTGGGTGAAGATGCCGTACGGACCCTCGATCGATACTTTGGTTCCGGTCGGCAGGTAGGCGAGAGCGCCGGAACCCGCACCAAGAGCGCGCACGGTGATGCGAAGGCTCGAGTCTGACGGCACCGCGGACAGGGAAAGCGGATGCGCGTGCCACCAGGTCTTGCCGGTCCAGAACCGCCACACCAGAAATTGGCCGCCCGACGCGTTCAGCTCGCGAAGGTGTCGCCCGCTGAGTTCGATGGAAACAACGCCGTCGGCCACCCGAATGACGCGACGCACTGTGAGGGAGTGCCGAAGTGAGCGCACGATCGGCAGCAGGAAACGGTAAATCACCAGGAGTGCGGCGACGACTACATACAGGGCTAGCCAATAGGTCCGCTGCAGCGTGCCATCCACGAAAAGACGGCCAACACTCAACTGGTGCGGAATCGCCACGAGCACAGCGAGGTACGTGAGCAGGTGGATAGCGTGCCAGACCTCATACGGGAACCGGCGACGCACTGCCACGAACGACGAAACGATGACAACGACGAGCAGAGCGAGCGCCAGGAACGCGAGGGGCATATCCGGAAGTGTCGCCCACATGGCCCCGACCTCGACGACCGGGTTCACCCCGGACGCCATGCCATAACCGATGAGCAGCAGGATGCCGTGAGCCAAAAGCAGGTAGAAAGCGGGCTTGCCGAGCTTTCGGTGTACCAGCATCGCCTTGTCGTGGCCGAAGGTCCCGTCGATGATGGGAACCCGGGCGGCGAGCACCATCATGAGCAGGATCAGGTCGGTGCCGACGAGGCCGCAGATCACTCCGACGCTGGTCACGGCATCCGTCACACTTGCGAATCCGCGGGTACCACTCTGGGCGAGAAAAAGCGCAACGACAATGGCCACGGAGACCCAGCTCAGCACGACGAGCAGATCGGCGCGGCGCATCCGACGCCGATAGCGAGCTTTAACCGGAGCGGATGCCGGCTGTCGCACGGCCCCTCGCGGCGGCCGTACCTCGTGGATGGTCATGAGAAATCTCACCATCGCGAGCTAGAGAGAGGCTGCATGAATCCTATGCTTCTGCTTTGCCGCGACCTCGCCGCGGCAAAATCATGCGGAAATCACGGGGTTTTTAGCCTGTGAAGTCTCTCAGTGACAACCTTCTGCGGGCAAGATCGAGGGTGCATTGTCAGGAACTCAGTGTAAATTCGGCACTCACGCGGCAGTGCTTTTCTGCGTCGAAGCTTTTCCGCGTCGAAGAAAGCGGGTCATCATGCAGCAGCTCGTGAAGCGGTGGGCCCCCGCCCTGGCGATTTCCGCGGTCATCGCGGGAGTGGCTTTGGTCGCACCGCTCGCCGCGAACGCGTCCTCTGGCCTTCCATCCACAACGCCAGCGCACGTGCTGGAGCTAGTGCAGCACAGCCACGTCTCTGCGCTGTCTGGCACGATCAAGCAGTCCGCCGATCTCGGCATCCCGCAACTCCCTTCCGGGCTGGCCGGTTCACACGCGGGACTGTCTTCCGCACTCGAACTGCTCACCGGTTCCCACACCACTCGTGTGTTCATCGACGGGCCAACGAAGGCCCGCGTGCAGGTGCTCGACAAGCTCGCCGAACGTGATGTGATTCGCAACGGCAACGACGTGTGGTTGTATAGCTCCGACGATCAGACTGCAACGCACCTGACGCTCCCCGCAAAGGCTGACCATTCGAAGTCGGGCATGCCGCAGGCCACTCAGACTCCCGCACAACTCGCCACTCGATTCCTCGCCGCGATCGACCCATCCACCACGGTCACGGTCGACAAAAATGTCACCATAGCCGGTCGGGCGGCTTATGTCCTCGTGTTGACGCCACGCACATCTGACACTCTCGTTGGCTCGGTCTCGATCGCGGTTGACGGAGAGACTGGCCTGCCGCTGAGCGTGGCCGTGACTCCACGCGGGCAGAGCGACGCCGCGCTGAGCGTCGCCTTCACGAAACTTTCGATCGGAGCACCGGATGCGGGCCTCTTCTCGTTCACGCCACCAAAGGGTTCGACGGTTAAAGACCAGCCGGTGAAGGAACAGGCGAAGGCCCCGACGACCAAGGCTCCAGACGCGTCAACACACCCTGCCACCCACGTGACCGGAAGCGGCTGGGCATCCATCGTAGAATTCCCGGCCTCGAAACTGCCGACGAGCCTCACCGAATCGACACTGCTCGGCGAGTTGAGCACCTCGGTCGCCGGTGGTCGCCTGCTGCACACCTCTCTCGTTAACATCCTGCTGACGCCTGACGGCCGGGCCTTCGTCGGGTCGGTGCCAGCTGCCGCGCTCCAGGCCGCGGCCAGCAATAAGTAGCCGTCGCCCGTGAGCGCCGAACCTTCGACGTCAAATCTGGCGACGACCGAACTGGCGATCGAAACACACGCGCTCAGCAAGCGATTCGGACACCAGACTGCCGTCAACGGAATCGACCTCGCGGTTCCACGCGGGTCTGTGTTCGGTTTTCTCGGTCCGAACGGCTCTGGCAAGACGACGACGATCCGCATCCTGTTGGGGCTGGCTGCTGCGACGAGCGGCGAAGTGAATGTGTTGGGTCGGGAAATTCCCCGTCACCTTCCAGAGGTGCTTCCCCACGTCGGGGCGCTCGTCGAGGGCCCCGGCTTCTACCCGTACCTTTCCGGGAGGGCGAACCTGCAACGGCTGGATGTGGCAGATCGGTTCGCGTCATCCACCACCCGCAGCGCGAGGGTGGATGCCGCACTTGAACGGGTCGGACTGACAAATGCCGCCGGCAAGAAGGTGCACGCCTACTCGCTCGGGATGAAGCAGCGACTCGGCATCGCGAACGCTCTCCTCACCCCGCGGGAGCTCATCGTGCTCGACGAGCCAACGAATGGACTCGACCCGCAGGGCACGCGCGAGGTCCGCGGCCTCGTGCGATCTCTAACCGCCGAGGGGACAACGGTGTTCGTCTCCAGCCATCTACTCGCCGAGATTGAGCAGATGTGCACCCATGTCGCCGTGATGAGCGCCGGCTCTCTCGTTGCCCAGGGCGGTCTCGACGAGCTGCGCCAGAATCGGACGACGACAGTGCGGGTGCAGACACCGGATGCCGACCAGGCCATTCGCACACTGGCAGAACTCGGGCTGGCCCCGTCCATCGAAACCCATGACACTACCCACGGTATCGACGACACCCGCTTTGTCATCGCAGCTCTCCCCTTCGCAATGCCGCCGGAAACCATCGCGGCCTCCCTGGTGGGGGCCGGGGTTCGCCTGCGAGGATTTACTGTCGAGGGCGAAAACCTCGAGCAACTCTTCATGGAACTGACCGGGGAGGGCTTCAATGTTGCCCAGTGAGCGGCCGCGCCCCCGACCGTTCGCGGGACTCTCGCTGTTCGGTTCGGAACTCTCGGTATTGTTCCGGCGGCGGCGCACTTGGGCGATGTTCATCGCGCTGGCGGCCGTCCCCATCCTCATCGCGGTCGCCGTGCGACTCTCATCGCAGAGGCCAAGCGGGAGAGGCCCCGCATTCCTCGACCAGATCAGTCACAACGGCCTGTTCGTCAGCACGGTCGCGCTCGCTATCTGTATCCCGCTCTTCCTTCCCCTGACCATCGGTGTGGTAGCCGGCGACTCCATCTCGGGCGAAGCGAACACCGGAACCCTGCGCTATCTGCTCGTGTCTCCGGTCTCCCGCGGGCGGCTGCTCGTCGTCAAATACGCCGCTGCCGCGCTGTTCGCCTTCGCCGCAACTTTGGCAGTGGCCGTCGCCGGAGCCATTATCGGTATCGCCCTCTTCCCAACAGGACCAGTCACCCTGCTGTCGGGTGACACGATTGGCGTGGGAGAGTCGGTGCTCCGCTCGCTCCTGATTGCTGTGTTCATCACGCTCTCCCTCCTCGGCCTCTGCGCGATCGGACTCTTCGTTTCCACCGTGACCGACGTCCCGATCGGCGCCATGGCTGCGACGGTTATCGCCGCTGTGATCTCCCAAGTGCTCGACTCGCTGCCGCAACTTGACTGGCTGCATCCGTGGCTCTTTAGCCACTACTGGCTCTCGTTCGCAGACCTGCTGCGCCAACCGATCGCGTGGGACTCTTTCGGCCAAAACGCACTGCTGCAGCTCGGCTATGTGCTCGTCTTCGGAGCTCTCGCCTATGGGAGGCTCTCCACGAAGGACATTCTGTCGTAGAGCGGATGCCGCGGGCGGGTCGGAAGGAAAGGTCTGTGCGCGGCGGTTCCGTGCTGACTCGAGTGTGACGAATATTGCTCGAGAACAAGCACGGATAGGCTCTAGCCATCAACGAGATCCTTTAGGAACGGACGATGAACCATGAACGATGCGGAAACTCCGAAGAAGCCGAGCCTGCCTAAGTGGGAGCAGGAGGCTCGCGACTCAATTCGCTCCGCGATCCGCAGGTTCAACAAGCCCCTTCAAGACATTGCGGCGCGCGACGCGAATGAGGGCGATACCCGGATAGTGGTGACGGACTTTTTGTGCACCGCGCTGGGCTACGACAAGTTTGAAGATCTCACAACCGAATTCGCAGTACGCGGTGAGTTCGCCGACTACGGAGTAAGAATTGACAAACAGCTCGTCGCATTCATCGAAGTGAAGCGGGTCGCCCAGCAACTGAATGTGCGTCACCTGCGCCAGGTTGAGACGTATGCGGTCAAAGAAGGCCTTGAGTGGATCATGTTGACAAACGGCCAGAAATGGCAGGCGTACCATGTCTACGCCATGACCGGACAGCAAGTGGCTACGCACCTCGCACTCGAAGTAGACCTCCTCGGAGATGAATCGATCGCTCAGAAGATCGACAGCCTCTTTTATCTTCACCGCGACGCATTGAAGCGCGGACTGATTGACGAACTCTGGAAACGGAAGGCCGCAACTGCGCCAAAATCCCTTGCCCAGGTCCTCCTCACCGACAACGTTCTCAATGCTGTCCGCAAGGAGATTCGCAGTAACAGCGGATACAACCCTGAACCGGCTGAGCTCGCCCGAATCATCCGTAACGAGGTAGTCAGGCCCGACCTGGTGCTGAAGTAGCC
>JBDTIM010000100.1:0-14184 GCA_039936355.1 Lacisediminihabitans sp.
GGCCGACCACGGCATCATCGAACCTTTTCCGATTCAGGCACAAACCATCCCCATGGGTCTCGCCAGGCAGGATGTCATCGGCCAGGCGAAAACCGGAACCGGGAAAACGCTCGGATTCGGCCTTCCTCTGCTGCAGGAACTCGGCACCGACCCCGCGCCCGGTGTGAAGGCACTCGTCGTGGTCCCGACCAGGGAGCTGTGCGTGCAGGTAGCCGAGGATCTTGTGATGGCCTCGAAATATCGCGCGACGAAGGTCGTCGCCATCTACGGTGGCAAGGCATACGAGGGGCAGGTGGAGCAACTCAAGGACGGCGCACAGGTCGTCGTTGGCACCCCTGGTCGCCTGCTCGACCTTGCCAGCCAGCACATGCTCTCACTGAAGAATGTCAAGGTCATGGTGCTCGACGAGGCAGACAAGATGCTTGACCTGGGATTCCTCTCCGACATTGAGAAACTCTTCGCACAGACCTCGCCTACTCGTCACACCATGCTGTTCTCAGCCACCATGCCCGGCCCGATCGTGGCCCTCGCACGGCGCTTCATGAACAAGCCGATTCACATCCGCGCGACGGATCCCAATGAGGGTCTCACGCAGGCAAACATCAGGCACATTGTTTACCGGGCACACGCACTCAACAAAGACGAGGTCATCGCCCGCATCCTGCAGGCCGAAGGCCGCGGCAAGACCGTGATCTTCACTCGCACCAAGCGCGCTGCGGCGAAGCTTGTCGAGGAGCTCAACGATCGCGGGTTTAACGCCGCTGCCGTACACGGTGACCTCAACCAAGAGCAGCGCGAGCGAGCCATGGCCGCGTTCAAAGCGGGCAAGAAAGACATCCTGATTGCCACGGATGTCGCAGCACGCGGCATCGACGTCGACGACGTAACCCACGTGATCAACCACACCATCCCCGAGGACCACGACGCCTACCTGCACCGCGTCGGCCGCACCGGTCGCGCGGGCAAAACCGGCATCGCGGTCACCTTCGTCGACTGGGACGACATGCACAAGTGGTCACTCATCAACAAAGCTCTCGACATGGGCCAGCCGGAGCCGGTCGAAACATACTCCTCGTCACCGCACCTCTATGCTGACCTCGACATCCCGGTGGACGCAAAGGGTCGCCTGAAGACCGCAGGGCCGGCTAAGGAGCGCGAGCCCCGCTCCGCCAACGCTTCGGCGTCCGGGCGTGGCAGCGATCGTCGCGGATCGCACAGTTCCCATGACGGTGGTTCGCGCGATGCGGGTTCCCGCTCCGGTGGTCAACGTTCCGGAGCTCCGCGTGAGCGCACGCGTAGCAGCGGCGTAACCGAGGCGACTCGGGCGGACCCGGCTCAGAGGTCCGAAGGTGCGGGCACGCACGACGGCACCGGTCCAACCCGGCGTCGCCGCAATCGCACCCGCCGACCCAGCGCGGGCAACACGCCACCCTCTGCTGCGTAAAGCCACACCTCTCGGCCGTCGCCGCACCAGGAACCGCCTGCCTGCGCCAGAAGTTTGCGGCGCGACGAGCGTTCTTGTCGCGCGCGGTGTTGCGAAGAAATGCCTCAGCCGTATACAGGCGCAGTTCCCGTTGCCTCGGCAATGATCAGCGCGAGTGCTTCCGGCTCGGTAGTGTTCTCGCCGAGCCGATTAGGCTTGCCTGTACCGTGATAGTCGCTCGATCCGGTGATCACGAGACCGTATTTCGCAGCGAGCTCGTACAGCCGCTCACGGCCGGACTCCGTGTTTTCCCTGTGGTGGATCTCCAGGCCGAACAGGCCAGCATCCACGAGCAATTTCATCTCGCTGTCAGCGACGACGGCATCGCGACCGCGCGTTCCCGGGTGCGCAAGGACAGGCACTCCCCCCGCAGCACGGACCAGTTTGACCCCGGTGAGAGGGTCAGGTGCGTAGTGCGGCTCGAAGTACCCGTTGCGCGGATGCAGGATGCTCTCGAAGGCGGCGCTGCGGTTGGGCACGTGTCCCTTCGCCACCAGCGCATCGGCGATATGGGGACGCCCAACCGTCGCGCCCTCGGTCGTCTGGGCAACGACATCCGCCCACTGGATGTCGTAGTCGACCGCCAGCCGCGCGACGATGTTCTCGGCCCTGCGCAGGCGAGCCTCTCGGATGTGCGCTGTCTCGCCGATAATTCCGCTGTCAGCGGGGTCGAACAGATAGGCCAGCAGGTGCACACTCTTCCAGTCATGCCGAGTGGACAGTTCCATGCCTGGTATCAGTACGAGATCGGTACCGGACGCCGCGGCGCGGGCCTCCTGCCAGCCCGCGGTGGAGTCGTGATCGGTCAGTGCCACCGTTCCAAGCCCGGCGGCAACGGCAGCTCGGATCACCTGAGCCGGAGTCTCGGTGCCGTCGGACACGCTGCTGTGTGTGTGCAGATCAATCGGCCCCGGCATGGTGCAATGCTAAGCCTCAACGCTGCGTCGGCATCCTCCCAGCGGCTCGGGCCTGACCACAAGCTAGGGTGAGAGGCCATGTTCCGTCGAATCTTCACCGCCATCGCGCTGGTCGCCGCTGCATCCGCGCTCCTCATCATCGCCTGGCCGCAGCTCTTCGGATTGCAGCGCACGGTGCTTGTGGCACAGGCAGTATCTCTTCGCGGTCTGACCGCAGTGGTCGCGATCGTCATCGTGATTGCGCTCACTCTTTTCGCCATGCTCAGCCGTTCATTCCGCCGTTTCGGTTCCGCTCTCGCGCTCGTCACTCTCGCCTTCGCGCTGGTCAATGTCGCCGTACTGGCCACCCGCGGCATCGGGAGCCCCACCTTCTCCACCAAGTCGTCTTCGGATGTCACGGTGTTGTCGTGGAACACCCTCGGCGGTGCGCCAGGCTCGCAGGCTATCGCAACCCTGGCGCTCCACTCTCGCGCCGACGTCGTGTCTCTGCCAGAGACCACCAAGGCGACCGCGGATGCCGTGGCCCAACTCATGAAGGCGGCCGGGCATCCGATGTCCGTCCACACGATCGCGTTTGATCAGGTCGCGAAAGCCAGATCCACGTCACTGTTGGTCTCCACGAAACTCGGCGAGTACCGCGTCGATGCGCAGGCTGGCTCGAGCTCCCAGCTACCCACGATTATCGCTAAGCCGTCCGACGGCTCAGGGCCCACAATCGTGGCCGTGCATGCCGTCGCCCCTGTCCCCGGTGAACTGGCCGACTGGCGGGCAGACCTCAGTTGGCTCGCCTCCGTCTGCGCGGGAACCAACACGATCATGGCGGGGGACTTCAACGCGACCATCGACCACTTTGTCGGTCTCGGCAACGGTGCCGGTGGTGCAACCCCGAGGACGCTCGGCAATTGCACGGATGCCGGGGTCACGAGTAAGAACGCCGCGGTCGGGACGTGGCCAACCTCCCTTCCCGCGCTGTTCGGCGCACCCATCGATCACGTCATGGTGACCCCAAACTGGAAGGTCACCGGAATGCGTGTCATAGAAAACCTCGACAAGGCTGGGAGTGACCACCGGCCGATCGTCGTGCAGTTGCAGCACGGCGGCTGATCGTCCAGACGGTATCCAGCTCATATTCTTTACGCGATGCTGTCACCGGGCCCCATTCATCCAGCATTGCGAGAGACAATAGGGGTATGGCCGACTCGAAAGCTGACGCTCCGCGCGCAACCTCCAACCGTTCAACTACCCCGGTTTCGAACACCTTCAAGGATTACATTTCGACCAACTGGGCTGAGCGACAGGACGCGCTTCCCGCGCCTCGAGAGCAGGCTTCGTTCGCAGCCTCCCGCCGTCGCGCCATTTCGAGAATGCACCCTGGGAAGCGACTCATCCTCCCGTCCGGCGCGGCCAAGGTGCGCTCGAACGACACCGATTATCCCTACCGGGCAGACTCCGCTTTCGCTCACCTCACCGGCTGGGGTTCAGACTCCGAGCCAGACTCCGTGATGGTGATGGAACCGTCGGCCAACGGTCATGAGGCAACTCTCTACTTCCGCGAGCGCGCAGGCCGAGACTCCGACGAGTTCTATGCGAATCCGGCCATCGGTGAGTTCTGGATCGGGCCGCGCCCCTCTCTAGCCCAGGTCGCGGCCGACCTCGGTCTGAAGACGGCGGGGATTGCCGAGTTCGCCCGCGTGCTTGACACCGTAGACGCCGACACCCTGCTCGTGCGCGACGCCGACCGCGACATTACCGACCAGGTTGACGGCCGTCGACTCCTTTCCGCAACCCTCGAAGACGCCGCACTGGACTCGGCCGACCTCGATGCCAACGGCGGCGATGCGGAGCTGGCCCGCGACCTGTCAGAGTTGCGACTCGTCAAGGATGCCTATGAGATTGAACAGATGCGCCTCGCGGTTGCGGCCACCAAGCAGGGCTTCGACGATGTGATTGCCGACCTGCCTGCGATAGTCGCGCACAACCGAGGCGAGCGCTTGGTCGAGGGGACGTTCAACCGTCGCGCCCGCGCAGAGGGCAACACCGTCGGCTATGACACAATCGCAGCCTCGGGGCCGCACGCCTGCATACTGCACTGGACCCGTAATGACGGCCAAGTGAAGGCGGGCGAGATGATCCTGCTCGACGCTGGGATCGAACTCGACAGCTACTACACCGCAGACATTACGCGCACACTTCCCATCAACGGGGTCTTCAGCCAGACTCAGCGGATGGTGTACGAGGCCGTACGTGAGGCTGCGGATGCGGCGTTTGCGATCGTGAAGCCGGGCATCCGGTTCCGCGAGAGTCACGCGACTGCGATGGCGGTCATCGCCGAAAAGGCCGCGGAGTGGGGCATGCTTCCCGTGAGCGCCACGGAGTCCATGAAACCGGAAAACCAGTTCCATCGGCGCTACATGGTGCACGGGACTTCGCACCACGTAGGGATCGACGTGCACGACTGCGCACAGGCGCGTCGCGACCTCTACATTGACGGAGTTCTTGAGGCCGGCATGGTGTTCACCATCGAACCCGGACTGTACTTCCAGCCGGACGACCTCACGGTGCCGGAGGATTTCCGGGGCATCGGCGTGCGCATTGAAGACAACATCCTCGTCACCGCGGACGGCGCTGAGAACCTCTCTATCGGCATCCCGAGGACCGCGGATGACGTGGAGGCCTGGTTGCGCCGCTAGCCGTGGTGCGCGCCTACTTTCTCGGTCTGCCTCAAACGCACGGACGAGGATGCTCGCTGACAGGGCGCTCACACTCGCTCGCGCGAGCCGTGCCACGGTCACGTTGTCGCTCTAGTTAGGGCGTTGGCTCCGGCCGGGCCAGCAGCTCCTGCGCACGAATGAGCAGGTTCGGGTCGACGACGATCTCGTAGCGGCTCGCGAGCACCTGGTGCGTGGACGTGAAGTCGCGGCGGCGACGGTTCAGCGTGTAGCTGACGATGCTGAACAGCATCCCGAATCCCGCTCCGATCAGCGCTGCAGCGCCGACATACACGATGGCGTTCGCGGTTGCGGAGAAGAGAAACAGCACGAGGCCGATAAAGAGTCCAAACCAGGCGCCGCTGGCCGCCCCCGCCCCAGCAGCACGCCCATAGGTCATCTTGCCGGTCACCCGCTCGACGGTCTTCAGATCGCTGCCGACGATGGCGACCTGCTTCACCGGAAACTCCGCCTTCGCGAGACGATCCACCACAGCCTGAGCCTCGGGATACGTATCGTAACTGCCCAGCACGTCTCCCCGGGGCAGGGTGGGAAACACCACACCTCGGCGCATAAATGGATTTGTCTTGCTCATGCGGCTCATTATCCTTGATGAAGCTCCAAAGCCGCCGGTCCGGCGACCATCGGGCACCGGTTCACGAGCGCGTAGTCGGGCTTTAGAACTCCGTGGGAAGTTCACGGCGAAGGGCTAAGTTAGACACTGTGAGCGCCACGAGAGTCTTCGTCGCCCGTTTGGCCGGGTGCTCCGTTTTCGACCCCGCCGGAGACAAAGTTGGTCGCGTGCGTGATGTCCTCGTGGTCTATCGAAACACGTTGTCGCCGCGGGTTGTCGGGCTGATCGTTGAGGTCCCCGGGCGCCGCCAAGTGTTCCTCTCGATCGGCAGAGTCACCAGCATCGGCTCGGGCCAGATCATCACCACCGGACTCATTAACATGCGTCGCTTCGAGCAGCGGGGTGGTGAGATTCGCGTGATCGCCGAACTGCTCGGTCGCAAGGTGACACTCGTCGATGGCTCAGGCACAGCGACGATTGAAGACGTCGCAATCGAAGAAAGCGACGATGCAGAGTGGTCCGTCACGGAACTCTTCGTGCGGCGTCCCAAGCCGAGCGGTAGTCCATTCTCCAAGGGGCATACATTTTTCGCGCAGTGGCGGGATGTCCGCGAGAGCAGCAAGGCTGGCGAAGCCCAGTCAGCAACACAGCTGCTCGCCACCTACGAAGACCTGCTGCCAGCTGACCTCGCCCACGCCCTCCTTGACCTTCCCGAACAGCGCATGCTCGAGGTTGCGGAAGAGATGTCGGATGAACGCCTCGCTGACGTGCTCGAGGAGATGCCGGAAATCGAGCAGGTCGGCATCCTCAACCAGCTCGAAGACAATCGCGCCGCGGACGTGTTGGACCAGATGCAGCCGGATGACGCGGCCGACCTCATAGCGCAACTCACCGAGGAACGCGGCGAGACCCTCCTGGAGCTCATGCAACCCGAGGAGGCAGACGATGTGCGAATGCTCCTCGCCTACGCCCCAGACACTGCTGGCGGTCTCATGACAACGGATCCGATTATTGTGAGCGCTGACGCGACAGTTGCGGAGGGCCTCGCGCTCATCCGCAGGCACGAGCTAGCCCCCGCCCTCGGCGCGGCGGTCTGCGTGACCCTGCCGCCATACGAGCCGCCGACCGGGCGACTGCTCGGCGTAGTTCATTTCCAGCGGATGCTGCGCTACCCGCCCAACGAACGACTCGGCACGCTAATCGACCAGAAGCTCGACCCGGTGCGTTCTGATGCCTCCGCGGCAGAGGTCGCCCGCATCCTCGCCAGCTACAACCTCGTTTCGGTGCCGGTGGTTGACGAGAATCAACGACTCGTCGGGGTGGTGACCATTGACGATGTCCTCGACTATCTGTTGCCAGACGACTGGCGAAGTCACGACGAAGACCAACCTCTCCCGCCACGCGCCAGAGCCAGGCAGTCCGCCGTCTCGACCGCGACTGCTCCGACAGCCATCCAGAACGCACAACGCATCACCACACGGAAGGGGAGGACAGACAATGGCCAGGCTTAACCGCGAAGACATTCCGCTCGACTCCCCCAAGGGGCTGCGCACCAGTTTCGTGCCACGATTCACGGGGACGGGCAACCGCGATCGCATGGGGCGCTTCTCCGAAGCATTCGCTCGCGCCATGGGAACTCCGTGGTTCCTCGTAGGAATGACAGTGTTCTGCATGCTCTGGCTGAGTTACAACACGTGGGCACCGGCGAGCGCTCAGTTCGACCCACGTGCACTCAACTACACGCTGCTCACGCTCATCCTCTCGCTGCAGGCTTCTTACGCTGCCCCAATGATCCTCCTTGCACAGAACCGTCAGGATGACCGGGACCGCGTGCAGGTGGTTCAGGACAGGCAGCGGGCAGAGCGCAACCTCAACGACACCGAGTATTTGGCTCGTGAAGTCGTTGCGTTGCGCCTCGCGATGAAGGACATGGCCACAAAGGAATTCATTCGGGCAGAGCTTCGGTCTTTGTTGGCAGAGCTCGACGAACAACACGCTGCTCACCAAGAGAAGACAGACGAGATAACCGCGGAGTGAGCCCCATGACAACTCCGCAATCATGACGAATGTGCCTGAGCACAACCCCACACCCCTCGAAGTGCAGGTCTTCCGCGCGCTAGGCCAGGTGATCGATCCAGAGATTCGCAAACCGATCACGGACCTCGACATGGTGAGTTGGATCACTGTGACGGATGCCGGCGAGGCGAGCGCAGAGATCAAACTCACGATTGTGGGCTGCCCGTCCGCACGCACGATTGAGAACAACGTTCGTGACGCTATTGCCGCTGTACCGGGTGTAACCGCGGTAGAGCTCGTGATGACCTCCATGACCACTCAGGAACGCAACAGGCTCACCTTCAAGCTGCGCAACGGCCGCTCAAAGTCACTGCAGTTCAGCGCGGATTCCCCGACTCGCATTTACGCCGTCACGAGCGGCAAGGGCGGCGTGGGTAAGTCGACAGTAACGGCCAACCTCGCCGTTGCTCTTGCCGCCCGCGGCCTCAAGGTGGGGGTGCTCGACGCGGATGTTTTCGGGTTCTCGATTCCTGGAATCCTCGGCATCGCCGACGCGAAGCCCACCCGTGTCGACGACATGATTCTGCCGCCAATCGCCTACGACGTGAAGGTGATCTCGATCGGCATGTTCGTCGAGCACGGCACTGCCGTCTCCTGGCGCGGTCCGATGCTGCACCGCACAGTGCAGCAGTTCCTCACCGACGTCTACTTTGACGAGCTCGATGTGCTGCTGCTCGATCTGCCCCCAGGCACTGGTGATATCGCGATCTCGATCGGACAACTGTTACCCTTCGCCGAAGTGCTCGTGGTAACGACACCTCAGTCCGCCGCCGCGGACGTCGCGGAGCGCAGTGCCCTCGTAGCGCGCCAAACCGGCCAGAAAGTCATCGGTGTTATCGAGAACATGGCCGGCTTGGTGCAGCAGGACGGCACTGTCCTCGATCTCTTCGGCAGCGGAGGCGGGGCGGATACTGCGGCTCGGCTCTCAACCCCAGAGCAGCCGGTCCCACTGCTGGCATCGATTCCGCTGAGCGTCGGCCTGCGTGCCGGAGGCGACTCCGGGGCACCCATCGTGCTCACCGATCCCGAGGATCCCGCCGCGATCGCAATCGTCTCTGTTGCGGAGTATCTCGCGGCCCGTACGCGTCGTCCGGTATCGGCCGGCTGAGTCAGACGGGTTCGACCAGCCTGGCCAGCAACTCGGTCAGGAGCCGCTCGGTGAGCGCGGAGGGTAGCGCCTCGATGAGGGCAATGAACGGAGCCATCCGCTCCGGCAGTTGTGCCGAGTCCTGGCCCGGTGTGATGAGCCCAATCTGGACAAGCAGACCGTAGGCTGCCTCGGAATCGAGCGGTGCGGCATCCGAAATAGAAAGTCCAGCTACCAACTCGGGTGGCAGGGCTCCCAGCACGTCGTTCGCCGTCACCGGTGGAAGCCCGCGTACCTCATTGGCGGAGAGCACGAGAGCGGCAGACAGTTCACCGAGTACGGTCTCGGTGACCGGGGTCACGGTGAGGTGGGTGGTGTGCGGCAGGTGAGTGCCGTCGGGCTGCGTGAGTCCGGGCTGCAGCTGCAGCAACCAGCCGTGGCTGCGAGCCTGGTCGGCCCAGTGGTGCGGGTCCACCCGTTCGATCTCGGGCACGGAGTCATCGGTCGCGACGGCGATGAGTGGACCAACCGGACGCCCGACGACGCGCAATCCCGGGATGGTTTCCACGAGTTCCGCAAGCGACACTGTCGAGCGTTCGCACGACTGCGCGAGGGCGGCGAATCCCTCCGGTCCGAGCGCCTGAATAATCGCCCAGCCCGCGGCGAGCGCCCCTGCCGACTTAGAGCCCAAGATTGTTGGATTAACTACCGGAGACCCCGACCAGCGGGTGGTCGCGAAATACTGCGAGCGTTGCCTGTCTCGTCCGCGCTGCAGCACAACGGATGCCCCCTTCGGCGCGTACCCAAACTTGTGCAGGTCCGCACTCATGCTCGTTACGCCTGCGACGCGAAAGTCCCACGCCGGCAATCCGGACCAGAACGGCAGCACCCATCCACCGATGCAGGCATCAACGTGACAGTCGACTCCGGCCGCGAGGCAGGCGGCGGCAACATCCTCTATGGGATCGAGCGCGGCAAAGGGATAGGAGGGTGCAGACACCACCACGAGCGCAACGTCATCGCCGAGTCGCTCGCTGAGTCGCGAGGCCGGCAGTGTGCCATCCTGATCCACAGGAACAAGGTCAAGCTCCAGATCGAAATAGTGCGCGGCCTTCTGGAACGCTGCGTGGACGGTGACAGGGGCGAGAAGTCGCGGCCGGCCGTCAGGATGTGCGGCACGCCAGTTGTCCCGAGCGGTCTTGACTGCAAGCAGGCAGCTTTCTGTGCCGCCGGTCGTGACGGTGCCCACAGTATCCCCGGATCCATGCAGCATGTCCCGCGCAAAGCCGACCACCTCACGCTCCATTACAGCGACCGAGGTGAAGGTGGTCGGGTCGAGGCCATTGACTGGCTGCACCATGCGGATGGCCGACGCCGCCAACTCGTCGAGTTCGGCGAGGCCGGAATCGTAGACGTAAGAGAGCACGTGACCACCGTGGGTGGGTGCATCCGCCTCTCGCAATTTCGCCAGTCGGGCGAGAATGTCTGAGGGCTGTTCACGGAAGGGATTCATTTGGCTGCCTCCGCCCCTGTCACGTCAATATCCGCCTTCCGCAGCGGGTACCTGGCGAACGACCACAGGCTGAGCGCGATAATCACGGCGGGCACGATGCTGAAACTCAGCACGATGCCGACCACCGCGGAATCCGGCTGATGCGCACCGCCACCCACCGAGGAGAGATAACCGGATGCCGCCAGCACTACCGTGAGCACGCTCGCCCCCAGCGCCATGCCCGCGGTCTCGCCCGCCGTCCACACTCCTCCGAATGCCCCCGCCTGCCCATCGCCGTGGGCAACCGCGTCGTGCGAGATCACATCGGGGAGCATGGCCATCGGTAGGGACTGCATCCCCGCATAGCCTGCTCCGGCGAGCGCGACCGGTAGGTACACCCAATCACCCGGGTACCAGACGAGCAACAGCATGCTCAGCGCGGCGATCCCGAACAGCGCACTCGCCCAAACAAATCCGCGTTCCTTTCCTATGCGGTTCGCAATCACGCCCCAGAGTGGTGCCGCTACAAGGGCAGGCGCGATCAGCGCGATGAACAGGAAGGTGACGGCACCCTCACTGCCGAGAACCCAGGTCGCGACATACTGCGCACCGGCGAGCATGAGTCCAGTGGCGAGGCCCTGCAACAGGAACGTCAGCAGTAGCGAACGGAACGCGGGGCTGCGCCGAAGCGTCCGCACGCCAGCCGCGTAGTTTTCTTTGACCGAATGCCGCGGTTCATCCGCAAACCCGACGTCTTTCGCAGCGACAAAGCTGGAGACGAACATCCCAAGCCCGATCACCAGCCCGGCGATGACCGCCATGACCAAGTATTTGAAGTATCCCTCGCCGATGTCGCGCAAAGCCGGACCGCCAGCCCCGAAGAGCAATATCGCGAAGGTCAGCACCACCACTCGCCACGACAGTAGCCTCGTGCGCTGGTCATAGTCGCTCACAAGCTCGGCTGGCAGCGCGATGTACGGCACCTGGAACAGGCTGAAGGATGTAGCGGTGAGAATGAACGCAACGAGCACCCACATCCCAGACAAGAGCGGAGAAAGTCCGGTCGGAACCGCGAAAGTCAGGATGAAGAACAGCGGCAGCGTCACCGCGCCGAGAATCATGGCTGGACGCCGCGACCCTCCTACGGCGAGACTGCGATCACTGCGGGCTCCAATCACCGGGTCGATGATCACGTCCCAGATCTTTGCGACCGTGACGAGAGCTCCGGCCAGAAGTGCGGCGACGCCGAGGGTGTCCGTCAGGTAGTAGACGAGAACTAACCCTGGCAGGGTCGCGAACCCGCCGGTCCCGAGAGAACCGATGGCGTACCCGACGACAGTTTTGCGTGACAGTGTTGTGTCTGACGACGTACGCTCCATTGCGACCATTGCGAGAGTGTACCGCGCACGGATCAGAGGGTTTGGCAGGTGCCCGGCTTACAATGAGCCATGCCCGGCACCCCTCTTCACCAACCGTTGATCGACGAGCTCGATCGCGACCTTCACTCGTCTCGGGTGTCGAGTGTTCCCGTCTTCGCCCCGTTCAGTGGAGAGCTACTCCATGATCTCCCGATCAGCACCGTTTCCGATGTACAGGATGCTGCTGCCCGCGCCCAGATCGCACAGCTGGCCTGGCAGGAGAGCGGCTGGGCACACCGTCGCCGGGTGCTGCTGCGCGCGCACGACCTGCTGCTGGAGCGCCGCGAACTGCTCCTGGATGCTGTGCAGACCGAGACGGGCAAGACCCGCGGACAGGCGTTCGAGGAAATCTTCATGGGCGCGGGAGTTGCCCGGTATTACGCGGTCAGTGCGCGGGCGACGCTGCGGTCCCGGCGGCGCAGGGCTGGCATCCCGTTCGTCCTCACCACTCGGGTCGAGTACCACCCCAAGGGCGTTGTCGGCGTAATCACGCCGTGGAATTACCCGCTCAGCCTCGCCCTCATGGACGTGATTCCGGCGCTCGCGGCCGGCAACTCCGTGGTGCAGAAGGCCGACAATCAGGGTGTGCTCAGCATCCTCGCCACCCGGCGCGCGTTCATCGATGCCGGAGTTCCCCCCGAGCTCTGGGCTGTGGTAGCCGGGGACGGCAACGAGATCGGCAGTGCCGTCGTCGACATCGCCGACTATGTCTGCTTTACAGGCTCTACCGCCACCGGACGACGCGTGGGAGAGCGGGCCGCTGCGCGGCTGGTCGGCGCGTCGCTGGAACTTGGCGGCAAGAATCCGCTGATCGTGCTCGACGATGTCAACCCTAAGAAGGCCGCCGCAAACGCGGTCTACGCCTGTTTCGCCTCACTCGGGCAACTCTGCGTCTCTATCGAACGCATCTATGTGCACCGTAACGTCGCGGACGCCTTCATCGAGGAGTTTGTCTCACGCACGGCCGCTCTCGTGCAGGGTGGCGACTTCGACTACACGACGGATGTCGGTTCCCTCACTCTTCCGTCCCAGCTCAGCCGAGTGCAATCCCACGTCGATGATGCCGTCGCGAAGGGCGCGACCGTGCTTACCGGTGGCAAGGCGCGTCCCGACCTCGGGCCGCTATTTTTCGAGCCGACCGTACTCACGGGCGTGACGGCTGACATGGCTTGCCTCGGCGAGGAGACCTTCGGCCCCGTGGTCTCCATCACCGTCGTTGATACGGAGAATGAGGCGATTAATGCCGCCAATGAATCGCCGTTTGGACTTAACGCGTCGGTGTTTTCCGGATCGTTGAGCCACGGCCGCGAAGTCGCGAGTTCACTTGATGCGGGCAGCGTTAACATCAACGAGGGTTATCGGGCCTCATTTTCCTCAGTGGACGCCCCGATGGGCGGCATGAAGCAGTCGGGCCTAGGACGACGAAATGGTCCAGAAGGACTCCTGCGTTTCGTGGAGGCGCAAACAATCGCAGCATCGACCGGGCTCATGACACTGCCGCGTACCGGCAAGGAATTTGCCCGCATGACCGGGCTCATGCTCACCCTGCTGCGAGCTCTTAAGTGGTTGCGCCGCCGCTGAGGGCACCCTGCTTCTAGGTGGCCTCGGTGTCGAAGGGGGCAGGAGTGTCGTCGGCCATAGCGCGCTTCCTGGCCGCGTATGCGGATTCCTTCGGAGGCGTTGGTGTGGAATCCCACTCGTCGGCGAGTGCCTCACGAATGATGCGACGTGGATCGTACTGCCGGGGGTCGAGTTTCTTCCAGTCAACGTCGTCGAACTCCGGGCCCATTTCATCGCGCAGTCTGGCCTGCGCGCCATCGGCCATCTTCTTGAGAGACTTGATGAGGCGGGCAAGCTGAGCGGCATAGTGTGGCAGGCGCTCCGGGCCAAGCAGGAATACAGCAATGACTGCAATCAGCAGCAGCTTGTCGAAGGTCAGCCCGCCCATCCGTCCAGACTAACCGTTCCTGCGCACTGTCGTTCCCACCCCGCAAAACCCCGTTGCGGCGCGCCAGCCGAAAACCCGCCCAGACCGGCCATACGCTGGTGCCCGAGGAGAAACCACGTGTCTGACAAAGATTCCAATTGGAGATTTGCCGAGGAGTTCGGTTCCGAACGCGAGGACATCGCGGGACTCCGTCGGCACTCGCTTGAGCTCGGCATAGAACCGATAACGCCGGCAACCGGTGCCCAGATTGCTGCGACGGTTGCGGCGGCATCCGCTGGCAACATTATCGAGATTGGGACGGGTGTTGGCGTCAGCGGTCTGTGGATGCTGAGCGGAGCCCCCTCGGCCACCCTTACCTCGATCGACATCGAAACCGACTATCAACAAACCGCGAAAAAGGCATTCCTGGATGCGGGGTTGCCTGCCAACCACATCCGTCTCATTACCGGGCGAGCACGCGATGTACTCCCCCGGATGAACG
>JBDTIM010000101.1:0-23364 GCA_039936355.1 Lacisediminihabitans sp.
CCCACGGCGTCGCCGCCGAGCTGATCAGGTGGACGTCGAGCCGCACCGGCCTGGTGATTTCCCTCGACGTCCCGTCCGGAGTCGACTCCACAACCGGCGCGGCTCCAGGAATCTACGTGCGCGCGACCACCACGATGACCCTTGCCGTTCCCAAGACCGGCTTGGACGCAGACGCGGTCGGGGCGCTGTGGCTGGCAGACATCGGGATTCCCCGGGAGGTCTACAGTCGGGCCGGGGTCCAACTGCCGGTCGGGCTCTTCACCTCCGGATATCGGGTGCACCTGGTTGCCGCCAACCCTCTTGGACGCAACGACGGCGCGAAATGAGTCTTCACGGTCCCTCGATTGACGCATCACGATGGCGCGCGAGATCGGCGATGAGCGCCGGTCGTCCGGGGTGGAGATCAGACCCACGCCTGGGTTCGGGGAGTTCACGGGGCGCGTCGATGCCGATTCTGCTGGCAACCGGGTACCGCCCGAAGATTGCCGGTCGAGTTTCCGCGCTCTGGGGCGCCGGGATTAGAACGGCACACCGCAGCGCAGCAGCACGTTGGCGAACGGCGTCGCCTCTCCGGTGCGCACGATGAGCTTGGCCTCCGAGCTGCGACGCTTCAGCTCCTCATGCGTCACGTACAGCGCGCCGGGGAAGCGCGCGGCGATGAAGTCGCCAGCGACCGTGCCGCGGGCTTCGGATGCCGCCGTGCAGGCCTCGAATAGGCAGTCCGCGAGCAGCGCATCGAGCACCTGGGTGAAGCGCGGGACGCCGAACACGACGGCCAGGTCGACGACCTCCACGCCAACAGGCACCGGCAGTCCGCAGTCGGCCACCACAATGGTGTCGGTATGACCGAGCCGACTGATCGCGGCCGCAAGCTGGGCGTTGAGGATGCCGTGCTTTCTCAACGAACGTCTCCTTCCGTGGTGTCCGGCAGCGCGTCGCCAGCCCACGGATACGACGGCTGGGTGCCGGAGGCCTGCACAGCGAACGCGCCGACGCGCACGGCGAAGCGTGCGGCGGCGCGCAAGTCATCACCGGCGGCCAGGCGCGTGGCCAGCGCACCCACGAACGCGTCCCCGGCGCCCGAAGTGTCGACGGCCGTCACGTGCGGCGAGACGATGACGGCAATGCCGTCATCGTCCAGGCACACCGCGCCATCCGCGCCGCGAGTGAGGACCACCGAGCGAATACCGTGCGCGTGCAGACGCCTGACGACGTCCTCGTCGGCGCCGTACGACTGGTTCGAGGTATCCGACAGTGCCGAAAGCAGCAGCCGCGCCTCATGCTCGTTGACCACCAATGGATCGGCGGCATCCAAAACGGCGGCTGGCACTTCGATGACCGGTGCCAGATTGACCAGCACGCGGCCTGTTGCGAAGGCCGCAGCGCGAGCCGAGCCCGCTGCGGGAATCTCGCCCTGCAGCACGACGACGGCCGCAGAGGCGATCACGTTTTCGTGCTCGGCGACGAACGCGGCGTCCACCTCTGCGTTAGCGCCAGGAATGACGATGATCGTGTTCTCACCAGCGGCATCGACGGTGATCCGTGCGACGCCCGTCGGAGCGTGCGTGCGCACGACAGCTGAAAGGTCAACGCCGGCATCCAACAGGAGGCTCAGGGCAACTGCGGCGCGCTCGTCGTCACCGACCGCGCCGACCATGCGCACAGATGCGCCGAGCCGGGCCGCGGCGACGGCCTGGTTCGCGCCCTTGCCACCCGGGGCGACGGCCGACGACGTCGCCAGCAGAGTTTCTCCGGGGAGCGGGTGCCGCTGCACCGCCACGATCTCGTCGACGTTGATCGATCCGACCACGGCCACGTTGGCGGACGCCGTGGCGTGACCGCGTGTGCGGGGGGAGGCATCCTCCCCCCGCACACGCCCGGCGCGTTGCGGCACCCCTGGGGTCACTTGAGGTACTCGTCAACGTTCTTCGACGTGACTGTGACCACCTGCACCGGCACGGTCGCGTCGACGGGCTGGCCCTTCATGGCCTTCACCGCCTGCTCGACGGCGAGCTTGCCCAGGTTCCCCGGCTGCTGAGCGATAGTGCCGACGAGGGTCCCTGCCTTGATCGCCTTGAGCCCGTCATCGGTGCCGTCGAACGCAACAACCTTCACATCCTGGCCAGCACGGCTGCCCAGCGCCTGGATGGCGCCCAGGGCCATCTCATCGTTCTCGGCGAAGATGCCCACCACATCCGGGTGCGCCTGCAACAGGTTCGTGGCCACGTTGAGCGCCGTTGCCCGGTCGAAGTTCGCCGTCTGTTTGGCGACCACGGTGATTCCCGGGTACTTCTTCATGCCGTCGGTGAAGCCCTGGCCGCGGTCACGGCTCGCTGAGGTTCCGGCGACGCCCTGAAGCACCAGGATGCTGCCCTTCTCGCCGATGGATTGTGCAAGAAGCTCAGCGGCCTGCGAGCCGCCGGTCACATTGTCGCTGGCCACGAACGAGGTCAGTTTTGCGTTGTTAACGGTGCGGTCCACGGCAATGACGGGGATGCCGGCCTTGTTCAGCGCGGTAACGGCGGGGCCGGCGGCATCGGAGTCGACCGCGTTGACGATGACAGCCTTCGAGCCATTCGAGGCGGCGGTGGCCAGCTGGTTGGCTTGCGTGGCCGAGTCGTTCTGTGCGTCGAGGATGTCGAGCTGGACCCCCAGCTTCTTTGCCTCGGCTGTGGCTCCGTCACGAACCTCGACGAAGAACGGGTTGTTCAGCGTCGACAAGGACAGGGTGACCTTCAACGGGGCAGCCGCCCCGCTGTCGGCAGCCGGGGTGCGGTTGCAGCCGGCGAGGCCGACGACCAGCAAGGCGGCGGAGACCGACGCCAGGGTGACCTTGGTGATTGATTTCATGGAGTACTCACTTTTCTCGTGTGGTGATGATGGGACAGTCGAAATGGATGGGGTCAGCTGCTGCGGGTCTTCCTGCGGATCACGTCGAAGCCGACGGCCAGCGCGATCACCAGGCCGATGACCACCTGCTGCCAGAACGAGCTGACATTCAGCAGGTTCAGTCCGTTGCGGATGACCACCAGCACCAGCGCACCGATGAGCGTGCCCGAAATCTTGCCGTAGCCGCCCATCAGCGACGCTCCGCCGATGACCACGGCGGCGATGGCGTCCAGCTCGTATCCCACTGCCGCTTGCGGCTGTGCAGAATCGAGTCGCCCGGCCAGCAGAAGTCCTGCCACAGCGGCGAACAAGCCCGAAAGGGCAAAAACGATCACGCGGATGCGCCGCACGTTGATGCCCGACAGCTCGGCAGCCTCGGCGTTGCCACCCACGGCGTACATCGCCCGTCCGATGACGGTCCGGTTCAGGATGAACGAGGCCACCAGCGCCGCCAACACCAGCACGATGATCGGCACCGGCACCGGGCCGATGTTCCCGCCCAAGAAGGAAACCACCGGTGGCGTCTTGATGGGCGTGCCATCAGAGATGACCAGGGTCAGTCCCCGGGCGACGCTCAACATGGCCAGCGTCGCGATGAACGACGGAAGCTTCCCGTACGCGTTGGCAGCGCCGTTGACTGCGCCCACGACGAGCCCCGTGACAAGCCCGGCGATCAACGCCAGCCACCCCGGCAGGCTTGCGTCGGTGAACATCCATGCCGCCGCCATCGCGCCCAGAGCAGCCACTGAACCCACCGACAGGTCAATCCCGGCGGCAACAATGGCGAACGTGGAGCCGAAAGCGAGGATGGCGATGGTGGATGCTTGGATGCCGATGTTCAGGATGTTCTGGCCGGTCAGGAACGCCGGCGTCGCGATGAACAGCAGCAGGCCGAGTACCACGAGGCCCACGAGCGCGCCATTGTCGGCGAGGAACCGCTTAATGGTGAAGCGGTGGACTTTGCGTGTCGTTGGAGTGGTCGTTGTCATTGGGCTGTCCTTCACTCGTCCCCGCCACGCGCGGCGAGGTCCATGATCTTGTCTTCCGTCGCCTCATCGCTTCGGAACTGGCCGCGGATGCGTCCGCCGCGCATCACGAGGATGCGATCACTCATCCCGAGCACCTCCGGCAGCTCGCTGGAGACCATCAGCACCGCACCCCCGGCCGCGGTGATGGTGTTCATCAGCTCGTAGATCTCTACCTTCGCGCCCACATCCACGCCGCGCGTGGGCTCGTCCAGCAGAAGGACGTTCGAGCCGGCCATGATCCAACGGCCGAAGACGATCTTCTGCTGGTTCCCACCGGAGAGGGACCCGACCGCCTGGTTGATATCGTGCATGCGCACGCGCAGTTTCTCCGCAACGGCAGTGGCCCGCTTGCGCTGACCGGCGAAGTCGACCAGCCCCGCATGAGAAGTCGAGGCCAACGTCGCAAACCCGAGATTGTCGTTGACGGATGCCTGCAGCACGAGGCCCTGCCTCTTGCGGTCTTCGGGTACGTGTCCCATCTTCGCGCGGATGGCGGCGCCGATCCGTCCCGGCGGTAGTCGCTTGCCGGCGACCGTGACCGTGCCGGAGTCGTATCGGTCGGCTCCGGCGATCGCCCGCAGCAACTCAGTGCGCCCCGCGCCAACCAGACCGGCGATGCCGACGATCTCACCGACGCCGACGGTGAGCGTCACGTGGGAGAAGCGTCCCTCGGCCGACAGATCCGTGACCTCCAACAACGGCGGAGCATCCGTGGCATCAGGACGCCTGCGTGGGAATTGGTCGTCGATGTCGCGGCCGACCATGAGCCGCACCAGCTCGTCTTCCGGCGTGGAGCCGGGGACTTCCGCGATGCGCTGGCCGTCTCGCAGCACGACGACGCTGTCGCCGATCTTGGCAATCTCCTCCAGGTGATGGCTGATGAACAGCATCGCTACGCCGTGGCTTCGCAGCTCTTCGACCACCCGGAACAGCTGCCGCGTCTCATGCCTGGTCAGCGCGGCGGTGGGCTCGTCGAGGATCAGCACGCGCGCATTGATGCTGAGGGCCTTCGCGATCTCCACGAGCTGCTGCTGGGCGATGCCCAGCTCGGATACGCGGGTGTTCGGGTCGATCGTGAGGCCAATCCTGTGCAGTGCGTCCTGCGCTTGACGGCGTAACGCGCCACGGTTGACCATGCCCAAACGCTTCGGCGTACGGCCCAGCATGACGTTTTCCGCCACGCTCAGCGAGGGGACGAGGTTCAGCTCCTGATGGATGGTCGCGATGCCCAGGGCCTCTGCTGCGCGGGTATTCGGGATGCGGACGGGCGTCCCGTCGACGAGGATCTGCCCGGAGTCGAAGTCATGGATGCCGGCGATCATCTTGATGATCGTGGACTTGCCGGCGCCGTTCTCGCCGAGCAGCACAAGCACCTTGCCTGCGTACAGGTCGAAGGAGACGTCGGTGACAACCTTCACCGGACCGAACGACTTGCTGACAGATCTCACCGAGACGATCGGGGTGGGTTCCTCTGACATCAGTACGCCTCCGATTCGGACGGTGTGGCCGGGGCTGCGGCGGCCAGCGGACCGCGTGCGACGAAGGTGCTGGGCAGCATCCGAGAGTTTGGGGTTCGACCGGCGATCACGTCACACAGCATCCGCATAGCGCATCGACCCATCTCGGTGGCCGAGTGGGCGATGGCGCTCAGTGGCGGGTCCAGTAGTGAGAACCAGTCGATGTCGTCGAATGCGACCAGCTCGATATCTCGACCGGGGCGCAACCCGCGCGCGTGCAGGCGGGAGACAGCGCCGGCGGTCATCGGGCTGTCCGCGCTGATGATCGCCGTCGGCGGCCGGGTGGTGCCCAACAGCTCGTCGATGCCCAGCGCGCCGCTGGCGGGTTGAAAGTCACCGATGAAGAGGTGCTCCTCACGGAGGGGCAGGTGGTATTCGGCCATGAGCTGCCGAAAGATCTCGAGGCGCTCACGCCCAGTGGAGGTGGTCTGTGGGCCGGCGATGAAGCCGATGCGATGATGCCCGTGTGCGCGCAAATGGCTGATCGCCTCGCGCAACCCCGGCTCACTGTCGGTCGTGACGGCGGGCACCGGGATGCCTGTCACCGTGCGGTCGACAAACACGACGGGGATCCGTCGGCGCAGCAGTCTTCCCACGGCTCCGCTGCCGTCGCCCTGTGGCGCGATGATCACGCCGTCCACGCGTTGACGCATCAGCGCCTCCAGGTACGCGTCCTGCTGCCGCACGTTCTCGTTCGCGTTGCCGAGGATGTTGACGTAGCCGTGCGCGAGCGCCTCCTGCTCGACACCCTGCGCGAGCTCCGCGAAGAACGTGTTGCGCACGTCGGGGATGAGCAGCCCCACGGTGCCGGTGTGCGCAGAGCGCAGCGAGCGTGCCTGCGCATTGGGCTGGAAGTCCAGCTCCCGTGCTGCGGCAGCGACGCGCAAGCGAGAAGCCTCAGAGGTGGCAGGATGCCCTGACAGCACTCGTGACGCCGTGGCCTGGGATACCCCGGCTCGCGCGGCGACCTCCTTGAGGGTCGCTGCGTGCTGACCCGTCCGACTCGTCGGCATCGCGTCACCTCTTCGTGTGCTTCGGTCGTCCGGCCGAGGCGTCTATGCGCTTATCACCCATGGAAGCGATTCCATGGAATCGATACCACTCATGCTAGGGGGGCGCTGCGACCGTGTCAATGGGACGGTGTTACCTGGAGAGTATTGCCGCGCGAAGCGGGGAGCGCTGCGCTCTTCGTAGTGCGCGACGTCAATCGGCCTCGTTCCGTTATCATCAATGCGAGAAAAAGGTCAAGGAAAGCGAAATCCGATGAAAGCGGTGCGAATTCATGGTCAACGCGACCTTCGCGTAGAGGAACTGCCGGAACCGCTCATCGCACCGGGTATGGTGCTCCTCACCGGCGGATACACGGGTGTGTGCGGAACAGACCTTCACCTCTACTTTGAACCGCAGAGCTACCCTGCCGATTTCTCCCAGCCTGCGCCCCTCACCGGGGCGGCCTGGCCACAGATCTTCGGCCACGAATTCTCAGGTGAGGTTGCACAGGTCGGTTCTGGCGCAACGAAGCTAACTCCGGGAGACCGAGTGGCCGTGTTCCCCTATTACCACTGTGGACACTGTCTAGCGTGCGAAGCAGACCACGCCACTGATTGCGAACACATGGCGTTCGAAGGAATACAAGGCAGTTCCGGAGGAATGGCGCAAAGCAAGTTGATCCCCGCTGAAGCCTGCTTTGCCCTCCCAGAAGAAGTCGATCTCGTGCTCGGTGCGCTTGTCGAACCAATGGCGGTCGCCTGGCACGGCGTCACCATCGCCGATGTGACGGCCGGGGAGTCTGCACTGATTCTCGGTGGCGGCCCGGTCGGGATCGGCGCCTGGTTCGCTCTTCGCGCCAAAGGGGTCGAGCAGATCATCGTGTCGGAACCTATCGCGCAGCGTCGCGCAGTCCTAAAGCGCGTGGGCATCAGCCACATTATTGACCCGACATCCCAGAACCTCCCGAACGAAGTACGTCTGCTCACCGCGGGACGAGGTGTCGCCGCCGCAATCGACGTGGCAGGGTCTCCTGCGGCGTTCAGAGAAGGAATGCAATCCCTCGCCGTCGGCGGTCAGATGGTCACGATCGCACTGTACAAGGAACCGATCCCCCTCACGCGATCGCTCCTGGCTGCTGGGCGCTCAATCAGAAGTTCAGCGGTATATTCCCGTGAAGACTTCGGGGCAGTGATCAACGCGATGCGTAACAAGGCGATCTCGCTAGACGGCGAATGGGTGCGTCTCATAGAGTTCGCGGACATCACGGCAGCGATGGAGCAGTTGCGTTCCGGAGCCGCGATGAAGGTCCTCGTGCGCACACCCGTTGGCTGAGGCGACGGGTCTTGGTCGATTGGGGTGCTATTTTATAAGCCACCGATGAGCGAATTACCGCTTGCGACCCCGCGCAGCGGACACTGAGTTATTCGGTCGTCGCGCAGAGGCAGCAATTCTTTGTCAAGTCGCTGAACTCCGCCTTGTCGGTGCACTTTGCCGCGCACCCGCCTCAGCAAGGCCGCACCCGGACTGCTGCGCGATTTGAAGACGCGCGCCGAGTAGGGAGACTGGGGTGCGCGAAGCTCCCTAACGGCCGTTGTAGAAGGGGTGCGTCAGAGAATCACGCTCCGCGACTAATCGGTCCCTGTCTGCCTTAGACCGGCCTTCGACGGCTTCCCGAATAGCCACACCCGCTGCCTCGCGAGCCGCCAAGCGGACCTTGGTTTCGTCGTCACCAGCCGAATCTACCCACAACGATACGAGAATGACGGTTTCTTGATCGGCCGCGAGCCGGCCGGCCGCAACGTTGTCAAGCACCCCTTGCGCGATGCCGACTTGCGCCGCGCCGAACACTAATGTCTCCGACATGCCCTCTGTCGTCTGGCTCTTGTTGAGGATCACCGTGGGCGGATTTAGCGTTACATAGGAGGGTTGATCCTCGCCGAGGCTAGCCAAGATGGGAGTGAACCCCGGACTCGGTGAAGTGAAAGCTGTAGCGATCGCTGCCGCTGTCGGCGTTCCGCGTCGCGCAATCAGCACATTCACGTGGACTCCGTTCGGCGCGTGACCTCCCCAGCCTTGAGCAAATCGGCCATCAATATCTACATCCACGCTCATTTAGGAATCTCCTGACGGAGCCGCAGAGCGACTCGATTTCTTCTGTCCATCACGATTATGCCTTGGTCCACCGAGACGTTACGTCGCTCCCGTTACGTGTTTCGACTCACGACGTCTGAGCGGCGCCGCCTACGAAGGCGGCCACTTCGGGTCTACTCGATTCGCCCGCTGACAACCGGTAGCTTGCCTCGAGCACCACACTTGCCAGAGCGGCTTGTCGCTCTGCCGAAAGTCGGGAAACGGGCACACACACAGTCACCGCTCCAACCGGTTTCGAACCGGGGCCAAGGACTGGAGCAGCGACGCAAGAAAGATTGAGCGTCGACTCTTCGGATTCGGTGGCGAAGCCGCGGCCTCGGATCAACGCCAATTCAGCTCGGAACAAGGACTTATCGGTAATGGTGTTTGTGACGACCTGGAGCAAGTCATTCTCCAGGAATTCGTCGATCGTTCTCTCGCCGGAAAACGCCAAAATGGCTTTTCCGGTCGCGGTAGCGTGCGCAGGCAGACGGCGGCCCACCCGGCTAACCAGCCGGACCGGTTGGGTGGAACTGATCGACGCCAAGAAGGTGACGTCCCTACCGGTGAGGACGCCGAACTGCATTGTTTCATTGATTGCATTTGCCACGGGAGTCACAACGTCCATGAACTCTTCGACAATTCCCGGTTGCTTCGTGAGGTCCCCGTAGTGGCGGAGCTTGGGTCCAAGTGTGTATTTTTTATCCACACTTCTGCGCACCACCGCGTCGACAGACTCCAGTGCCCGCAGCAACCGATGGACGCTGGACTTAGGCAAATCGAGCGCACGGGAGATATCTGCCATGTTTACCGGTGCATCAGCCAGAGCTATTTCATCAAGAATTCCAAAGGCTGAAATGATGCTTGGCGTTCCAGAAAAGTGCTCCGGCTCAGTTGCCATGTCTGATTGCACGAATTTCACTCCTCGTTACGCTTTTCAGCTACACAGATGCCTCGCCCTGTCCGGCTGAAAGGTCAATTGGCCCAGTCTTCAGATCGGTCGGTCTGCTCAAGAGCAGTATCACGGAACCAATGATAGGTACCACTGCTAACGATTGCATCAACGCAAGCGGCTCAGAAAAAAACACTACGCCCAAACCCAACGCAACGACAGGGTTGACGTAAGCAAAGCTCGAAGCCAATTGGATCGATCTGTTTTGCAGCAGCCAGTTGTAGGCAAAGTAGCCACCAACCGACCCGATGAGTATGAGGTAGGCCATTGCAGTAATGACCTCCCACCCGCCGACTTCCACGACGCGCAGCGGCTCCGGCCGTGTCACTAGGAACACGAGCGCGAGGAGAACGCCTCCGATCGTCATTTGAATCGCCGACTGTGCAAGCGATGGGACCAATCGAAGCGACCGCTCGACGAAAACAGCGCCAAGTGCATACGACGACGCAGCCCCGAACGCCAGCACAACGCCTAAAGGTTCGATCCGAACGCTGCCTGACGTGAGCAACCAAGAAACGCCGAAAATCCCCAAAAGGATTGACAAGAGCGATCTGCGACTCAGCCGGCTTTTTTTGACGAACGCTTCCAAGATGAGGGCAATCGCCGGCGTGCAGGCGAAAATGAGGGCGACGATACCGGGTGACACGTACAGGACCGAGGCCATGATCGCGCCCTGGCCAAACGCAATGACAATCGCCCCAACCAGGAAAATCGACCCCCACTCTCGTCGGGAGAGCACTGGGAACCCGGTAGTGATTAGAACTATTGCCAAGGAAATGAGCCCTGCAACAGTAAACCGAATGGCCGCCGCTTCTAACGGGTCAAAGGCGTTGGCGACTATCCCAAGTGCGGGATAGGAGCCTCCCCAACCAACCCAGACAAGTCCCAGGGCGACGGTATTTCTCAGGCCTCGGTGCTGCCTCAGGTTGGCGCCAGTCTCTATCACTAGAGCACGGTCGGCTTACAAGGCCACATACTTGGTTTCCAGGTACTCTCCTATGCCCGCCTCGCCGCCCTCTCTCCCGATCCCCGAATGTTTGACACCCCCGAAAGGTGCGGCAGCGTTTGAGACGATTCCCCGGTTGATACCCACCATGCCGGTCTCCAGTTCTTCGCTGACGCGCAGCGCCCGATCAAGGTCGCGAGTATAGGCAAACGCCACTAACCCGAAGTTTGTGGAGTTCGCGAGCGTCAGCGCTTCTTCCTCAGATGAGAACCGCTGAATTGCAGCGACGGGACCGAAGATCTCTTGTTCGGTGATCGGTGAGTGGGATGCAACGTTTTCCAGAACGGTTGGAGCGTAGAAGTACCCCGATGCTCCAACTTCAGCGCCGCCGGTCAAACACTGCGCGCCGTGTGCGACGGCGTCCTCAACAAGTCGGATGACCTTTTTCCTTTGCCGGTCGTCAATCAGCGGCCCAAGCGTTGATTCAGGATTCATGCCATTGCCGAGCACCTGCTCCTCGAACCTAGCGGCGAGCCCTTGAGCAAATTCTTCAGCGACTTCGTCAGCGACGAGGAATCTGTTTGCCGCCACGCAGGATTCACCCCCATTCCGCAATTTGGCGACAACGGCACCGTCGATGGCGGCCTCAAGGTCGGCGTCGGCGAATACCAAAAACGGCGCATTTCCACCCAACTCCATCGAGGTGCGCTGCACATTCGCGGCGGCTGAGGAGAGGAGTATCCGCCCCACTTCAGTTGACCCGGTGAACGACAGCTTCCGAATCCGGGTGTCCGCCAACATTCCCGCCACGAGAGGGGAAGCTGAACTGGTGGGCAGTACGTTCACGAGCCCCGGCGGCATACCGGCCTCGAGCAGTATCTGGGTGAAGAACAGCGCGGTCAATGGAGTCTCAGCAGCCGGTTTGATCACGACGCTACATCCGGCAGCAATGGCCGGCGCAACTTTTCGAGTGATCATCGCCAGAGGAAAATTCCACGGTGTCACTAAGAGACAAGCCCCCACGCCCTGACGCATGGTCAGATGATGTGGCGTGCCTTCTGGCGCAGGCCGAAACGTCCCGGTGATCCGCACGGCCTCCTCCGAATACCAGCGAACGAATTCGGAAGCGTACTTGACTTCGCCGCGGGATTCAGCCAGCGGCTTACCCATCTCCAACGTGATGAGCTGTGCAAAGTCCTCCGAACGCGCAACCAGCAGCTCATATGCAGTTCTAAGCAAGTTCGAACGGGTACGAGGCGACTGCTTGGACCAGCTCTTATACGCACTATGGGCGCACTCGACGGTTTGTGCAATGTCCTCAACCCCTGCGTCAGCAACTTGGGCGAGTCCCTCCCCGGTGGCCGGGTCGGATGTGCCGAACACCTTGCCACTCGTCGAGTCACACCACTGGCCATTGATCTGAAGTTGATGAGGCAAGGAGGCAATGAAACGATCAGTTTCGGGGCTATGAGCAGCAAGAAGCGGTGGGTCGAACATATTTTCTTCTCCCTTTGAAAGTTGCGCAGTCTTGAGCAGTCGACCGGACCGTTCAGTGGCTGAACGAAACGACCGTTCGGACCCCTTGTTGAGGCTTGTTGTCGATTCCGCTATTGATCTGGTCCAGCGTGATCGTGCCGTCGACCTGCTCATCGAGCAGCAGCTTCCCCTGCCGATACAGATTCACCAGTATCGGAAAGTCAAGAGCAGGGTTGGTTCCGCCATAGAAGCTGCCCGTGATGTGCTTCTCTTCCCTCGGAAGCCGCGATGCAGGTAACTGGACGAAGGAGTCTGCGGCTGCAACACCGACGAAGACGACCGTTCCTCCGCGGCGAGCGCAATGATAAGCGTTGTTCATTGAGAGCGAATTGCCCGAGGCCTCGATGACTACGTCGGCACCCTCACCTCGCGTTAACTCGAGGACCGTCTCAACGACGCCCACTTTCGTCACATCAACGAAATCAGTGGCGCCGAAAAGTCGCGACGAGGCTTCCCGCCCGGCTTGGGCGTCGACCGCAATAATCCTGGCTGCACCGGCTATGCGTGCGCCCTGAATTGCATTGACGCCCACGCCGCCCGATCCCAAAACCACCACGGTATCGCCGGGGCCAACACGACCGCTCTTCACTGCAGCTCCGTAACCCGTCATCACCGCACACCCGATGAGCGACGCCGGGATCATCGGAATATCATCATCGAGCCGAATACAACTGCTCTCCGGAACCACTGTCTTCTCGGCAAAGGTTGAGAGGAACGAGTAGTGATGGATGTGCTCGCCGGTGCCCGACACAAGGCGAGTTGTCCCGTCGAGCAGTCCCCCATCGAGCACCCTTGGCGCGTAGGTCGAGCACAAGTTTGGGTGACCGCTTCGGCAAAAGCGACACGTGCCGCACTCCGGCGCCCACGACAACATCACGTGATCTCCGGGCTTCACCGACGTAACCCCGGCACCGACTTCCTCGACGACGCCGCTGCCTTCGTGTCCCAAGACCACTGGAAGCGGATTAGGGATGATCCCCTTTGCCGTGGCCACATCACTTTGACAAATCCCGGAAGCCTCGATCCGTACTAGTACCTCACCGGCCTTGGGCGATTCGAGAATAATGTCCTCGATTGTCAGCGGAGTATTGAGTTCACGCAAGACAGCGGCTCTCATAGTCTTTTCCTTACCTCTTGTTGTATTTCAGGTCAGATTAGTTTTTCTGCTTTGAGGAAGTCCGCTGCAACCTTGGCGGGATCTTCTTTGTTGCCGTCGACCTTCCAATTCAGTTCGCGCATCACAGATTCGTTCAGGTGCTTGGAAAGCTCGTTCAACGCCGGCTTGATTTCCGGATGCTTCTTGAGGACGGAATCGCGAACGATCGGCGCTACGTAGTACGGCGGCCAGAAAGACTGATCGTCTTGAAGGGCGACGAGGTTGAACGCAGAGATCTGACCATCCGTACGGAAGCAAACCGTCGCTTGGGCCGCTCCGGTCTGGAGTGCCTGATACGAGAGCCCAATCGCATACGCTTTGGTGGTCTTGAACTTCAGGCCGGGGTAGGTCTTCTCCAACCCCGGCAATCCATCGGCGCGAGCCTGGAATTCTTGGGTGGAAGCGAGGTCGACGTCGCCACTGACCTTCGCGAGGTCAGAAATTGACTTCAGGCTGTACTTGTCGGCCAAATCCTTGGTGACGGCAAGGCACCAGGTTGTGTTGATTGTCATCGGGTTCAGCCAGTCAATGTCCCACTTTTCCTTGAAGTCCTTCTTGACTGTGTCGTAAACGGCGTCTGGGTCGGACTGCACCGGCAATTTCAGCTGCTCGGTGAGACCAGTTCCGGTGTACTCCGGGTAGATATCAACCTGTCCGCCCTTCATGGCGGCGAAGACCACTGAAGTGCCACCCAGATTGAACTTTTGGTTGGTGTGTATGCCTTTCGCCTCGAGCAGTTGGCTGAACATCTGTCCAAGCAGAATGTTTTCTGTAAAGTCTTTCTAGCCGATGGTGACTGCGTCTTCACCCCCAGTCCCCGATCCGGTGTCGAGTACACTGCAGCTCGTTGTCATCATGGATGCGATGACGATCGCGGAGACTGCGAGTATTTTGCTGCGCTTCATTGCGGTGCCCTTTCAATTGGAGTGAATTGCTCGGGCTGAAACTGCCCGAGCAACAAGGAGTGTCGGCCTAAGACGTTCTGATTCCGCGAGGAGTAGCCACTCGTTCGACCCACGAGAGCAATAGTTCAGCGACTATCGCGAGAATGGCGACGGGGATTGCCCCCACGAGCAGTAATGCGTTGTCCATGGTCGCGATGCCCTGCAGGATCGGGTCACCCAGGCCCCCCGATCCGATAAATGCAGTCAGCGTTGCACTGGCGATGACAAAGACGGCCGCCGTGCGAATACCACCCAGAATGATCGGCATGGCGAGCGGGAATTGGATTCTGGAAAGAATCTGTCCCTGCCTGAGCCCGATTCCGCGAGCAGCGTCTAAGACCGCAGGATCGACCTGAGACAGCCCAATCCTCACGTTCAAGAGAATCGGTAGGACCGCGAGGGCGGTGAGCGCTATGAGCGCGGTCGTGTCACCGACGCCGAATATTGGCAGGCAGATCGCTAAGACCGCCAGGCTCGGAACGACGCGACCTAGGTTCCCCAGGAACAATACGGGCGAGGTGGACCAGGGGACCACAAGCGACACGACACCAAGCGGAACCGCAATCAGAATGGCGATGACGAGCGCAAGTGAGGAAAGCTGGACATGAACAGCGATATCACCCCAGACCTCGGCAGGGTGGTCCGCAATATACGATACGAACTCATTGAAGAGGTCCATGCGCTATCGCACCCCCGCTCGGCGGTTGAGCGACCGTTCCGCGGAGTGCAAAGTGAAGTCGAACAAAAACCCGAGCGCGGTCACCAGGATCGTGCCCCACAGAATCGGAGGGAAGTCGACCCGAGCAATGCCGCGAAAGATCGGCAGCCCGAGTCCGCCCGCACCAATCCAGGCCGCAAGTGTCGCCAGTCCGATGATCGAAACACCCGCAAGACGAACACCGCCGGCGAATAGTGGGAGGGCCAGAGGCATCCGTACTCTCCACATGATTTGCCGGGGGCTGAGGCCGATTCCCGAAGCCGCGTCGAGCAAATACAGCGGCGTACTGTTTATTCCGATGATGACGTTGCGGATGATTATCAGCAGGGAATAGATAACAAGGGCAACGACCGCCGTTGTGAGGCCTAACCCCGTCAACGGGATGAGAAGCGCAAACAGGGCCAAGCTCGGGATCGTGTAGAGCAAACCGGTTCCCGTAAGTAGAACTTGCTCGGCTCGCTTGTGCCCCGACACCATGATCCCTAAGGGGAATGCGACTACGACCGAAATCAACAATGCGATGCCGCTGATGATGGCGTGCTGGGCAGTCAATTTGGCCAGCTCCGGCCAGTTGTCACCGAAGTATCGAATGAACTCAAGCAATTTTGTCCGCCTGATTGTTCACTTCAGCTTCGTCAAGCGCGACGAACTCAAGAAGCTTTCGTTGGCTGACGAACCCTCGTATTTTATCCTGTGCGGTAACCGTCACACCTCGATCACCGGTTCGTTGCGCAATTGCCACGAGTGCCTGGCGAAGAGTGGTCTTTTCGTCGAGGCTGACCGAGGGCTGTGCGGGATCCTCAGCATGTGAGCCACCAGACACGGCATCGCCCAGCGTCAACAGGTCCAACCGCCTCAGCCTGACGCTGTCCGCGAGAAGATCTGTCACTACTTGATCCGCAGGCTCGCTAATGAGCTCACTGGGTGAACCGCACTGTAACAAACGTCCATTGCTCATGACTGCGATGCGGTCGCCAAGAATGAAGGCCTCGGCAATGTCGTGTGTAACCAGCACGATTGTTTTGTGAAGCCTCTCCTGAAGCTGAAGCATTTCCTGCTGCAATTGGCGCCTCAACAGCGCATCTACTGCGCCGAATGGCTCGTCCATCAAAATCACCGGCGGATCGAGCATCAGCGAGCGAGCAACGCCTACCCGCTGTTGCTGGCCGCCGGACAACTGACGCGGATACCGGTCACGAAAGCGCCCAGGTTCTAATCCGACCGTGTTCAGAAGTTCCTCAACGCGGCTGTTAATCTTCTGGCTGGGCCATTTCATGAGTTTCGCCACGAAACCCACATTTTGGGCAATCGTCAGATGCGGCATGAGCCCGACATTTTGGATGACGTACCCGATTCCGCGCCGCAGCTCTACTGGGTCGAGTGTCTGGATATTTCTCCCCTCGACCAGAATGTCTCCGGAAGTCATTTCGACTAGACGATTGATCATCCGCAGCGTTGTCGACTTCCCGCAGCCGCTGCTGCCGATCAGCACCAGCATCTCGCCGGGACGGATTCGAAGGCTGATGCCGTCTACTGACGGCGCCTCAACGCCCGGATATTGCTTTGTCACATTGCAGAGTTCCATTGCATAAGTTCCACCATTGGAACCAAGTTCAGTCATTGGCATAGTGGACATACTAGGGGTACTCTCGATCTCACGTCAATCGGATTACGCGAGCTCCGCGCGCAGGGTTTTTTGGACAACAGGCCGACCGCAACTCGTGAACGGGTCGGTACTCACAACCCGGAAGTCGCCTCCGCTGCCTCGAATGCTCGGCGCGTTTGAACCGGCGACCCGAGACCCCAAAGCAGGAGCGGATCATCGCCGTTCGGTCCTGTGGCGAAATCCTCCTCGTTCAATGCTCAACGAAGCGGATGATCACATCCGCCACACCGCGCCCGCTCGACCATGCGGGCATTGTCCTCATCGGAGCCGCGCGTCATGGTCGAATCCAGGTGCGTAGATGACGGCGCCGGCGTCATGGTTGGTACGGCCGCTCAATCGCTCCAGGATGGCAAGACATCCGAAGACATCGAAGGTGTCGATTGCAGCACGGCGACGAATCTGGTCCGGCGTGGCCAGCGCAGCCGTCGCGATGTGAAACCCGTCCATGGGAACGACGACCGAGGTCGCGCCGAGCATCGACACGAGCGCCGCGGCCAGAGTAGATTTTCCGGAGCCCGGCGCTCCGCAAAACCCAAGCATGAAGCGGCGTTCGTCACTCAGGCGCGCGCGCAGCCGCTCGGCCAGCACGGACAAACCCGGTCCAACCTCGATGACCTTTTGGGCGTGACGTGTTCGATCCATCTCAGCCTGCCTAGCCGCGCAGCCGGTCGCGTTTCTCGTCGCCGTGCAGCTGGAGCAGTCCTCCCTGGCTGCGGCAGGTTGCCGCCGCCACTTCCATCGCTTCGGTCAGGATGGCCCTCCATCCAGCGTCGTCGTCTGGCACCCCGGCGGCGCCTAGCGAATTCACCACCGAGGCGAGAGTGGCGTCACCCGCACCCATGGTGTCGACAATAGCTCCAGGGAGCCGCACGATGGGAGCATGCACGGTGAGTCCATCACGTGTGGTGACGGAGGCACCGCGCGGTCCGGACGTCGCGAGCACGATGGCGGCGCCGGTAGCGAGCATCCGGCTGCTAGAAGACTCGATGGGTTCGTCATAGAGCAGACGCGCGTCATCGTCGCTGATCTTGACCAAGAGACTGATCGCTCCAAGTCGCTCGAGATTTCGCGCGAAGACAGCACGGTCGGTCAACGTCCCGCGACGGGGGTTGGAATCGATGATCAGCCGGGTTCCGGATGCCGAAACGGTGTCGGCAAGGTCGTCCACCTGTGCCTGATCGTCGAAGGGAAAGCAGCTGACAACGACGAAGGCTGCCTGGGCGATGGCTGCTCGCTCGCGGTCTGTGAAGGAGAGTTTGCGGCGTCGAGCTGCCTCATTGAACTGATAAACGGGCTCGCCGGCAACCCGGGAAGAGACGGCACGAGACGTGCCGAACCGGCTCGGGCTTGCAAGTAACCGCACTCGGTATCTCGCAAGTGTCGCCCTGATATTCTCGCCGTCGGCATCGTCTCCCACCATCGCGAGAAGGGCGGTGTCGACACCGAGTCTCGACAAGCCGACCGCCACGTTGAGGCCGGCACCCCCGACAAAGTCCTGCGAGGCGCCGTTGTCCCGGATCTCATCGATGAGGGCGTCCCCAATCACTGCGACCCGGTGTTGCTCTCGAACCGGCTCGGGCCCGCGCAACATGCCCCGCACGAGCGGTGTTCCCGTCTCAGGCACCGACAACGATCTCACCCGACCCCCGCTGGATTAGTTTCGTCGGCACGATGCAGGTGCGTTCGATGGTGACGAGGTCCTGACTGCTGAAGATCGCCGTTGGCGCGTTCGCGTTGTCGAGCGGGACGGTCCCCGCCGTTCGGGCCTTTTCGTCGTTGTTCAATCCCTCGACTATGGCGACATCGTTCGTCGAGATACCCGCATGACCCAATTCGGCCAGAAAGCCCTTTTTTGCTCCCTCGTCGTTGGGATCTGCGGGTGGTCGCCCAGGAAGCGATTCGGCGATGCCCACGCTCGATGAGACGGCGAGTGGCCGAAGAAGATCCGATCGCGTTGTCGCTCACCACGGAATCCGCTTCGATGCCCACGGGTTCACGATCCACGAAGACCAACGGGGTAACGCGCTCCGGCTCTGGAAGCAGGTATGCCTGACTCTTGCTGGCTGTCGTGAGGATGAGCCGGTCGACACGACGTCTCAGGAAGACGGAAACGATGGCCCGATGCGCCGCTGCACAGAATTTAGCCGCGGTCAGCTCGGACACGTTCGGTTCGCCGTTGATCACCCGGGGGACCGCCTTGCTCCCCACCCCTGCCAGCGCTGCAACATGGCGTGTCACGGCTCTGACAACGGTGTCACGGCTTTGTCTCCAATTTCCGATTGGGCTTGACTCTACATATTCACGCGAGCTGACGCACATGCGCTGGAGTCTCGAAGATCACTCTTGTGAAGCCAGAGCGCCCCGGACAGCGTCGCTCAATCGAATCTGTGTCTCGCATCGGCTAGCATGGTCGATCATCCTCCGGACTGTCTCTCGACGTTCGGCCATTCGACAGGGATGCACAGCGCTGCCACAGACAACGTGAGGACAAATCTTATGACCTCGATAGAGCCAGAGCCCAACGCTTCGACACTCGGCGCGCGCACGTTCCAGGTGTCGGGTTCGGCCTACGACTCGTTCATGGGCCGGTATTCGCAACCCCTGGCAGCGGCCTTCGCCGCGGCCGCCGAGATCACCACCGGGATGTCGGCGTTGGACGTCGGATGCGGACCGGGTGCGTTGACCGGCGTGCTGGTCGACCGGCTCGGCAGCGACGCCGTGTCGGCCTGCGACCCGTCGGACACGTTCGTCGCCGAATGCATCGCCCGTCACCCGGGTGTCGACATCCGCCCGGGCCGCGCCGAGGCAATCCCGTTCGAGGACGACAGCTTCGACGCCGTTTTGGCCCAGTTGGTGCTGCACTTCGTCAGTGATGCCGCCCACGCCGCCGAGGAGTTCCGTCGGGTGCTGCGCCCCTCGGGAACGGTGGCCGTCTGCGTCTGGGACTTCGCGGAGGGTATGCAGATGCTCCGACATTTCTGGGACGCCGCGCTCACAGTGGACCCGGATGCGCCCGACGAGGCACGCACCCTGCGATTCAGCCGCGAAGGGGAGATCACCCAGTTGTTCGAAGCAGCCGGGTTTCAGAGTCTGTCGGAGACCACGCTGACGGTCACCTCGGCCTACACAGGCTTCGAACAACTCTGGTCCGGGTTCCTGGCCGGCATCGGCCCGGCCGGTGCCTACTGCCTAGGCCTGCCCGAGCAGACCCGCGCCGAGTTGCGCTCAATCATGTTCCGCGGACTCGGATCACCGAGCGCGCCGTTCACGCTCGAAGCGGTCGCTCGCTGCGTCGTCGGCCGGGCCCCGAACTAACGAGACCCCGCTGGTCGCAAGGCTTTCTGGCGCCGGTTCCCGGTCAATCGTCGTGCGCAACGGCTCCTCTTTAAGGAAGCAGAGCAAAATCAGGGCAATCAGCACCAACGGGACGATGTAGATGAACACGGGGGTCAGCGCATCGTTGTAGGCGCCGACGATGATGCTGCGCACCGCTGCCGGCAGGTGCTTCACCACGTCGGGGGTCAGCGCATTGGTGCTTAAACCTGCCGCGCCAGACGGCATCCGCTCGGTCATCAGGCTGGTCAAGCGCACCGTGAACAGGCTGCCGACCACCGCGGAACCCAGTGAGGCGCCAATTTGACGGAAGTAGTTGTTCGAGGCGGTCACGGTACCAACTTCGGCGAGCGGAAACGTGTTCTGCACAATCAACACCAGCATCTGCATGCACAATCCCAGGCCCAGGCCCAGCACCGCCACGTAGGCGCAGATCGCCCACACCGGCATTGTCGCGGTCATCGTGGAGAGCAAGAACAACCCGACGGCGACGACGGCCGTGCCGCTGACCGGCGCCCACTTGTACCGCCCGTACTTGCTCACCAGCCACCCGGAGACGACGGAGGACACCAGCATCGTCGCCATCATGGGGATCATCAAGAATCCTGACTGGGTCGCGTTGGCTCCGGTGACCATCTGCAGATAGGTGGGCAGATACGCCAACGCACCGAACATCGCCACGCCGATGATGAGACCTGCGACCGTGGTCAGGGTGAAGTTCAGTTTTTTGAACAGGTGCAACGGGATGATCGGCTCCGTAGCGGTCCGCTCCACCAGAACAAACGCGATTCCGGTGATCACGGTGCCAGCGATCAACGAGAGGATCAACGGAGAATCCCAGTCGTAGGTCGAGCCGCCCCAGGTGCTCACCAGCACCAGTCCGGTCGACGCGAGTGCGAGAAGACCCATCCCGGCGACGTCAAAACTCGTCGTGCGCTTGGCTGTCTTCGGCAGATGCAGAAAGAACACCGCGGAGGCGATGGCCAGGATGCCCAGTGGGATGTTCATCCACAGGCCCCAGCGCCAGCCGATGCCGTCGGTGAACCAGCCGCCCAGCAGCGGCCCGGCCACCGAGGACAGGGCGAACACGCCGCCCATGATGCCCATGTACTTGCCGCGATCACGGGCCGAGACGACGTCGGCGATGATCGCCTGAGCCAAGACCATCAGCCCGCCACCGCCCAACCCCTGCACGGCGCGGCCGATGATGAGCCAGGTCATGTCGCCAGCCGAACCGCCGATGATCGAGCCCAGGACGAACACTGCTATTGCGGCGATAAAGATGCCTTTGCGCCCGATCAGGTCGCCAAGCTTGCCGTAGATCGGCAGCATGATGGTGGATGCCAGGATGTAGACCGTGATCACCCACAGCATCGCGTTAACACCGTGCAATTCGCCCACGATCGTCGGCAGCGCCGTGCTGAAGATGGTCTGATCCAAAGCAGACAACAGCATGGCGACCATCAGACCGACGTAGACCAGCAGGATGTTTCGTGTGCTGGTCTCGCTGCCGTCAGCGCTGGGTGGCGCCTCGATTGAACGTGCAGTTTTTGTCGTGGTTTCAGACATCTGTGGCCTTCTGCGTGCTAGTGGTGGTCTTGTTGCTGGTGATTTGTTCGATCAGGGCGACGGCGCCGTTCATCAATTCCCTGCTGCTGCCGGGAAATTTCTCAATGATGCGTTTGTGCATCACAAAGCGCATCACTCCCATCCCCAGCGCGACGACCATGCGTGCTTCGTCGTCCAGATCTGGGTTCGTTCCCGTGTCGCGGCCGTGCAGACGAAAGCGCTGCGTCACGATCTGCACAAGTTGCTTCTCGGTCTGCGTCATCCGGGCCAGTTGCCTCTCGAAGAGCGCCGGCGTGCGCTGGATGAGCAGCCGGCGTGCGGCGAAAAGTTCCGGATTGGGCCGCTGGTCGAGAAACTCCGCGGTGATCAGCACCACGAAATCGGCGACAATATTCGCGTTGTCCGCCGTCACGAACTTTTCGATATCGACCGCCGACGGGGTGGCGGGTGCCGCGCCCAAGACGACCACCTCTTTAGAGCCGAAATAGTTGAAGAACGTTCGAGGGGAGACCATGCTCGCGTCACAGATCATGCCGACGGTGACGTCGTCATATCCGTGTTCCAGAATCAGCTCGAACGCCGCCGCCTCGATCACGGCGTGCAGCGCCGAACGCTTTCGTTCCCGCAGTCCCTCGTCAACGGCCGTACTGGTCGCACCGTTCATGCTCACCTCTCGTGCTCATGACTTTATTTGTTCAGTCACTGCATCTTTGCACACTCTGCAATGATGTAACAACTGCACAGTGATTTGAATTTGCCGTGAGCGCTTCTCTCACGCCCCCTGCACCGCGCCACTCCAGCCAAAGCTAGGCTCGGGGTATGCGGTCGATCAGCGAAGTTCGAGCAACCTTCTTAGCCCTGCACGTGCCAGGGACCCCGCTTCTGATACCGAACCCCTGGGATCTGGGGTCGGCGAAACTGCTCGTTTCCCTGGGTTTCCAGGCCTTAGCCAGCACCAGCAGCGGATTCGCGGCCAGCCTCGGCAGGGCCGACGGCGAGGTCACGCAAGCCGAGGCGATCGCGCATGTCGCCGCGCTGGCGCAGGCCGTGCCCGTGCCGGTGTCTGCCGACCTTGAGCACGGTTTCGGGGACAGTCCCGAGGCGGTATTCGACACGGTGAGGGCCGCCGCTGCCACCGACCTGGCGGGATGCTCCATCGAGGACTTCTCCGGCGACCCGGATGCTCCGATCTACCCCCTGAGTCTTGCCGTCGAGCGCGTCACCGCAGCGGCGCAGGCCGCGCACGGTTTGAACGCCCCGCTCGTGCTCACTGCCCGCGCCGAAAATCTGATCCATGGCATCGACGACCTTGCCGATACGATCGCCCGGCTGCAGGCATTCCAGGAAGCCGGCGCCGACGTGCTGTACGCTCCCGGTCTGACTCGGCTTGAGGACGTGCGCCGGGTGGTGGCGGCCGTGGATCGGCCGGTCAACGTGCTGGCTCGGCCCGGGCTCGGCTCCGTCGCCGACTTGGTGGCGGCCTCCGTCGCGCGAATCTCGGTCGGCGGCGCCTTCGCCTTCGCTTCGCTTGCCGCACTGTCCCGAGCCGGCACCGACCTTCTTAAGCAGGGCAGTTTCGGCTACCTCGACGACGCGGCCGCCGGGCACGCGCAACTGCTTGAGGCGCTGACGCGACAGTAGTTCACCAACCAGGAAAGAGGAGCCTCACCGATGAGTGCCATCACCACCACCACCCGAGCCAACACGATCGGGGCCGTGTTGCGCCGTAGCGCTTCCGTGCACGGGCCGGCCACCGCCGTGGCCTTCGAGGACCGCAGTTGGACCTATACAGAGTTGGATGATGCGGTGAACCGAGTGGCCCACCGTCTGATTGACCTCAAGATCGAACCGGGCTCCCGGGTGGCCACCTATGGCAAGAACTCGGATGCCTACCTGATCCTGTTCATCGCCTGCGCCCGTGCGGGGCTGGTGCATGTTCCGGTGAACTTCGCTCTCAAGGGTGACGAGCTGTGTTATCTGCTCGAGGACT
>JBDTIM010000102.1:0-11719 GCA_039936355.1 Lacisediminihabitans sp.
CGAGAGATCAACCCTGCCTTCCGACCGGCCTGGTCTTCCGCCTCGACTCGCGCGGTTGCCATCCGGACCATGTGCCCGCCCAGGTAGCGGATAGGCTCAGGCGGAAACCTGCCTTGGGGCGGCCTTATGAGCCCAGACGTTCCGTACTCATCGTCGAGATCGAGAGCCAGGGCGGCGAGGATTCGACCACCAACGTACGCGGGAACAAGTCCGTTTCCCGAATAGCCTCCGCCATAGATGACCGACTTGGTCGCATCCAATGTCGAGAAGAATGGCACTCCGAGCGGAGACCGATCTACCGGACCGGTCCAACTGTGGGTGATCCGCACATCACCGAATTGTGGATAATGGTGCCGCAGACTTGCGGCGACGTGAGACGAACGCGGTGATGTTCCATGCATGTTCTCGCCGATTCGCGCCCCGAAGTCAAGGGTTCCGCCGCCAAAGCCCCACGCCAATCGCCCGTCCGCAGTCGTTCGGAAGTAGTTGACCATCATTCGAGAGTCTGAGATCGCAAGATCGTCCAAGGCGCCGCAGTGTGTGAGCCGTTCTGGCATCCGTTCTGTGGCGATCATGTCGGTGCCAACAACGGCAATGGCGTTGCCGAGTTCACGCACCTGCCCGAGCCACGGGCCCGTCGCCAAGACGAGACGGCCGGCGGTGAGCTGTCCGTGTGGGGTGTGCACTGTGGGTCGTCGATCGCGAGTCAGCCGGATCATGGGGGAGTTCTCGTAGATTTCCACACCGGCTTCGAGGGCGACCCTGCGCATTCCTCGGGCCAGCAGCGCGGGCTGAATCTTTCCCATGTCCAGATCTATGACGCCACCGAGGAACATGTCGGTCCCAGACAACTCGGCAACCTCGTCGCGGCTGAGATCTCGGTAGTTGTCACCCTTCCCGAGGAGGCGCAATTTTTTCACCGTGGGAACCCAGGAGTCGATTGTTCCCGGAGTGCTGGCGACCCAAAGGCTTCCCTTTCGGGTGATCTGAGCGTCGATGTCGTGTGTGTCACAGAATTCGGTGATCTGATCGAGTGCTGCCACCGAAAGGTCAATCATCCGCAGGGCTTCTTCTTCTCCGACGAGTGATTCCATCGCGAAGAATTTTGTTCGCCACGGGTTCATGAGGCCGCCGTTCCTGCCGCTCGGGCCGCCACCGCAGATATCGGCCTCAACGAGAGCCACTCGCAGTGACGGCTCGAGTTCTTTGATTCGCATCGCTGTCCAGAGCCCGGTGTATCCGCCTCCGACTATCGAGACGTCGACGTCGAGTGAGCCTTCGAGAGCTGGCAGATCTCGTTCGCCGTCCAGCGCCTCGTTCAGCCACAGGCTTCGTTCCGGCTGCTGTGATGCCGTATAGGCAAACGTTCTGGACCTCATCCGATTGCCTTTCTTCGTTGGACCTGAATCGCCCGATCCGCACCTTTACGGCTGTTGCTGCTTGAGAGCGGATGCGAGCAGCTCCGCCAGGTGGATGCCCTCGACACCGCCCAGCTGGTTGGCTTGTGTGCGGCAGGAGAACCCGTCTGCGATGAGCGTCGTGCCCGGGCTGGCGGCACGCAAGGCGGGCAGCAGTGCGTTTTCGGCGACGGCGACCGAAACGTCGTAGTGGCCCTTTTCCATTCCGAAGTTGCCAGCAAGACCGCAGCATCCGCTCAACTCGGTGATCGTTGCGCCCATTCTCTTCAGCAGCGCTAAATCAGTTCCGAACCCCATGACTGCGTGGTGGTGGCAGTGCGGCTGCACCACGTATTCTTCTCCGGCGAGACTCGGGGGCCGCCAATCGGCGCCGGGGCCGAGCGGGGCAGGGGCGCTGAGCAGTTCAGCCAGGGTGTACGTGTTGTCAGAGATCGCCTGTGCCCTCGCATCCTCGGAGAACAGCTCCTTCAGATCCGAGCGCAGCACTGCCGTGCATGAAGGTTCGAGTCCGACGATCGGAATGCCACTGGAGGTAATCGGGAAAAACTCGTCGATGAGGTGGGAGAGAATGCGGCGTGCACCAGTCAGCTGTCCCGTCGTGATCCAGGTCAGTCCGCAGCACACCGGGCGAGCCGGCGCAATGACCTCGTAGCCGGCGGACTCCAGGACGGTAATGGCGGAGCGGGCGATGTCGGGCGTGAAGTTGTCGGAAAACGAATCCACCCAAACCAGAACTTGCCGGTTCGTCTTTCCGCTGGTCGCCGGGCGGCCCTTCGATCGAGTGAACGAGGTGGTGGCAAATCGGGGAATCGAGCGACGCGTGTCCATGCCGCCAGCCCAGAGCACTACCTTCTGCAGAGGGCGGATGCCCAGGAGCGCATTAGCCAAGCGCGACACCGGAGCAACCAGCCGGGCCCACCGTGGCAACCAACCCAGGACGTAGTGGGTGACTGGCCTCAGCTTGCCCCGGTAACTGCGATGCAAGACCTCGGACTTGTATGCGGCCATATCGACTCCGGCGGGACAATCGCTCGAGCAGGCCTTGCACGACAGGCACAAATCGAGCGCATCGTGCACCTCGGGAGAGTTCCATCCCCCGGTCACGAGGGTGCCGTTGGCCATTTCCTGGAGCACGCGAGCGCGTCCTCTGGTGGAGTCCTTTTCGTCACCAGTCGCCAAGTAGGACGGGCACATGAATCCGCCGGACGTTGTGTTGTCTGCTCGGCATTTTCCGATGCCAACGCAGCGGTGCACCGCAGAGGTAAAGTCACCCCCATCGTGATCGAACGCAAATCCGTTCACCTTAATGAGAGGGAGGGCCGCGGGCCTGCGCAGGTTGAGATCGAGCGGTTGTGGCCGCACGATCACCCCGGGATTGAGCAGGTTGGCGGGGTCGAACAAGTGTTTGAACCCGGCAAACGCGGTGATCAGCTCGGGGGAGTACATCAGCGGAAGGAGCTCACTGCGAGCCCTTCCGTCCCCGTGTTCTCCGGAGAGCGAACCACCGTGCTTGGCAACCAAGCGGCCCGCGTCCTCCATCAGGGAACGCAGCACTGAGCCGTCCTTGTTCAACGGGATGTCCAAGCGAATGTGGATACACCCGTCGCCGAAGTGACCGTAAGGCATGCCTTCGATTCCGTAACGCGCTATCAGCTCATCAAATTCGCGCAGGTAGCTGCCGAGTTGTGCGGGCGGTACAGCGGCATCCTCAAATCCGGGCCAGGCCTGATTGCCTGCTGGGGTGCGACCGGCAAGCCCGGCGCCGTCTTCGCGGATGCGCCAGATTGAGCGCTGCTCCGGCCCTGCCGGAATGATGCGATGCTCGATCGCTCCGGATGCAGCCGCCAGTTTCTTTGCGCGGTCGCGGGTTTCGGAACTGTCGGCTCCGGAGACTTCGACCAGGAGCCAGCCTGCCCCGCGCGGCAGTTCGGCGACAGACCGGTCGCCTTTGGCTCGACGAACCGAGTCGACCAGGCGAGCATCGAGGCCCTCGATCGCGCCGGGGCGGTGCGTAAGGAGGGCGGGAACGGCATCCGCAGCTGAGGGCATGTCTGGATAGCCGAGCACCACGAGCGTTGGCGCAACCGGCATCTCGACCAGATTGACTGTGGCGCCGAGCACAGCAACGCACGTGCCTTCCGTTCCGACGAGCGTTCGGGCGAGGTTGCGCCCGTTCTCGGGCAGCAGGTGCTCAAGTGAGTATCCCGATATCTGGCGGCCGAAGGTTCCGAGTTCGGTACGCAGCAGTGCGAGGTTTGCGGTGACGAGGCTCTCAAGATCGGGGATGATCTCGAGCCCGGTGCCTGCCGTGAATCGCCGGCCCGTGCCGTCGACGACGTCGAGTTCGACCACATTGTCAGCGGTGCGCCCAAACGAGAGGGAGTGCGAGCCACAGGCGTTGTTGCCGATCATTCCGCCCATAGTTGCCCGGGCCCAGGTCGATGGGTCGGGGCCGAAGCGGAGGCCGTACGTTGCCGCCGCCGACTGGAGGGCTCCCAGAACGAGCCCCGGCTGCACTGTGGCGACGCGAGCCCCCGGGTCGAGATCGATGATCCGGTTCATGTGGCGGGACGTGTCCATCACGATGCCTGGTCCAACCGAGTTGCCGGCGACCGAGGTTCCTCCTCCGCGCATGGTTATCGGCGCAGAAATAGTACGGGCGACATCCACGATGGCGAGCACATCATCCTCGTCGCGCGGAAAGACGACGACCTCGGGTACCACGCGATAGTTGGAAGCGTCACTGGAGTACTCCGCGCGACGCCTGGTGCCGGCGTCTACCTCGCCGGAGACGGCTCGACGCAGGAACTCGACGAGCTCGCGACGGTCGGAGGCTTCGCCGGGGGCGTGCGGGGCGCGACTCACGGATGACATGAGTAGCATGCTACTACGATTGAATCTTTCAGAGACTGTTTTCTGAGGGAAACAAATCGGATGACCACTCCAGCGGCGGCGGCTCGCCCGCCGTCGTCGCGACCTGGCGCATCAAGAGCAGGCCGGTAGTGGTGAGGTGTTTGCGCATGAGACGAGCGGCCTCGGCGGCATCCCGTGCCTGAATGGCGTCGATGATTGGTGAATGCTCGGCGTGCACCTCCCGGATGCTTCGGGATCGGCCGATAGTCGATACCCCATGAGCGTGGGTTGCATCGCGCAGAGACTCGACCAACTCGGCCAGTCGTTGGTTTCCGGTCGAGCAGACGATAGCGCAATGAAGCTCACGATCCTGCCTATTGAACTCGGCCAGGTTGTGACTCTCCACCGCGTAGTTGAGACTAGTGACACGGTCGCCCAGTTCACGGAGCAGCTCATCAGTAGCGTGAACTGCCGCGTGAGCCGCGGCAGGAACCTCAATTAATAGTCGCGCCTCGAACACCTCGCGAATATCTTGCACGCTGAGACCTCGGATGCGGACACCCCGATTGCGCTCGATCCTCACCATTCCCGCATCGGCGAGCCTCAAGACTGCGTCCCTAACCGGGGTGCGCGAGACGCCCAGGCGACTGGCTATCTCATAAATGGAGTGCAATGATCCACTCACAAGTGACCCGGTGATGATCTCCTCACGCAGGAGGGCGTGCACCCGGTCGGTCGTGCTGATTCGGCCTGCCATAGCGACCATTCTCCCGTGCATTCACTGCGTCCGCTGTCAGTGCCTTACCGAACTGATTTCGAGTTGCGTTGCGGGTTCACTGCGCGCGCCCGACAGGTTCGCTGCCGCGCGTGTCAAAATGACTGTAGTCACACACTGCAAAGGACCCGAATGAAAATTGCGGTTACGGGCGGAAACGGGAAGCTCGGCGTCGTCGTCGTGCACTATCTCCGTGACTCCGGCCACAGCGTTTTTGCCCTCGACATCGCGGGCCCGAGAGACTCCGGCTTTACCCGTGTCGACTTCACCGACTATGGACAAACGGTGGATGCCCTCTTCGGTATCAACGATCGTCACGATGGTCTCGACGCTGTCGTGCATCTCGCCGCATCCCCGGCCCCGGGGTTGATGGCAGACTCCCAGACCTTCCACAACAACATGCCGGCGACCTTCAACGTGTTTCAAGGTGCACGAAGGGCCGGAATCAAGACCATTGTCTACGCATCCAGCGAGACCGTACTCGGCCTTCCCTTCGAAACCCCACCGCCGTACCTGCCCGTCGACGAGGAATACCCGACCAGACCGGAGAGCGTCTATTCGCTCACCAAGCACCTGGAGGAGGAGCTGGCGTCCAAGCTCGTGCGCTGGGACCCGGAGCTCAGCATCACGGCGCTGCGGTTCTCCAACGTGATGGTGCCAGAGGACTACGCCGAGTTCCCGTCCTTTGATGCAGACCCGAGGCTTCGCAGTTGGAACGCCTGGGGTTATATCGACGCGAGGGATGGGGCTCAGGCGATCGCGCTCGCGCTCGAGGCGCACCGCCCCGGCTTCGACAAGTTCATCATTGCTGCGGCCGATACGGTAATGAGCAGGTCCAGCGCGAGTCTTGCCGCCGAAGTGTTCCCCACCGTCGACGTGACTCGCGAACTGGGCGAGCATGAGACGCTGCTGTCGATTGACAAGGCCCGCCGAATCCTCGGCTACGACCCTCAGCACTCCTGGCGAGACCATGTCTGAGCCCCGCATGTCTGAGCCCCGCCGCATCCGCTGGGCTGGACGGGTTGTTCTGACCCTGCTGGTTGCTCTTCTTGGCGGCGCGTTCGTCGGGCAGGCGGCGAGTGCGGCCGAGTCGCCCATACCTGAGGATGTGGCGGCGTACTTCGCCACCGGACTGGTTCCCCGCCTCGCCGACCTCTACGGTTCGGGTGCAGGAACCGACGCCGCCTTCGACGAGACCACCAAGGTCGGCACGATCCACCGGCTCCTGGCCTGGACTCCAGATTTCCTTGCGGGGAAGAAGACGGATGCGCCCACCCAACTCACCAACACCTGGGTTGCGCCGATCACCGCCAAAAGCGGCACCATCCTTGGACTCGCCGCCGTGTGGATCAACCCGGGCAACGATGTCGTCGAGCTGGCCGACTTTTCCCGCGGTAGCGCACTCGTCGATGCGCTCGGCAGGGCTCCCAAAGACACATTGCTCATCGACGACGTAGCACAGAAAGCCTGGTTCGCCACCGACGGCACGACACTGACTCCGCTGGTCGTTGGAACCTCGAATACAACCGCGCCGCTCACGCCCGTCGAGTATCAAAAACTCTTGCGTGCTAAAGCTGCGTCGGCGGCTCCCCAGCAACCAGCAACAAACCCCGGGCTGTTGATCGCCGGAATTACGCTCGGCGTGGTCGTGCTACTGCTGGCCGTTTTCATCCTCCTGCCCAGCCGTAAACGCCGCGGCACCACGGCGGACGCCGATTCCGTGGATGCCGCAGTTGCCGACCCTGTGCTTGCCGACCCCGTGCTCGCCGACCCCGTGCTTGCCGACCCCGTGCTTGCCGATTCTGCGCGCGTTGATTCTGTGTCCACTGGCTCGGGCGGAGCCAGTCCAACTCCGGTGAAGCCGAAACGCTCATCTGAGCCTGAGCCTGAGCCTGAGCCTGAGCCTGAACCTGAGCCTGAACCTGAGCCTGAACAGAGTGTTTCCGTTCCGAAGCCGCGCAAGACCACCCCGCGTAAGAACGCGCCCGCGAAAATCACACCGGTGAAGGCTCCCGTGGCAAAGAAGCCTATTTCTAAGGCTGGGGCGCCGAGCGCTGTTGCCTCGAGTACAACTGTCGCGAAGTCCCCGCCCAAGAAGGCCGCTGCAAAAAAGAAGCCTCGGACACCGCCTTCTGAAGCGAAGTAGTTAACACGAAAGGCGGCGCAGAATTGGCGCTGCCACGGTTTCGTCGACGAGGATCTGCGACGCCGCGGTTTGCACGGGCCCCGCGCATCCCGTAGTCTGAACGGAGCCAAAGACCGCTGGTTTCCGGTGTGTGTAGAAATGCACTGCTGGACGAAGGTTCGCTTCCGAGCGAAGCCCGCGCAGGTGTGTGAAGTAGATGTCTTCAATCAAGACTCCAGCTCCGTGCGCTTGCGCCGGAGCTTTTTTCGTTGCTAGCCCCAGGCACACACCACGTGCAGCTGTCGGTTCAGGCACAGCACCATTCAGGTGCAGTGCAATAACAAAATTGAGGAGCCACATGGCGAACAAGGAAGCTTCGGTTGCCGAGCTTACGGAACTCTTCCGTAACTCGACCGCTGTTTTGCTCACCGAGTACCGCGGCCTCACCGTTGCGCAGCTAAAGACACTGCGAAAGAGCATCAGTGAGAACGCAACTTACGCCGTGGTGAAGAACACGCTGACCAAGATCGCGGCAAACGCGGCCGGAATCAGCTCGTTTGACGACGAGCTGGTCGGCCCATCCGCTATCGCTTTCGTGCACGGAGACCCCGTCTCCGTTGCGAAGGGCATGCGCGACTTCGCCAAGGCAAACCCTCTTCTCGTGATCAAGGGTGGTTACTTCGACGGTAACCCCATGACCGCGGCAGAGGTGACCAAGCTCGCAGATCTCGAGTCCAGGGAAGTGCTGCTGGCGAAGTTCGCCGGCGCAGCCAAGGCCTCGCTGTTCGGAGCCGCCTATCTGTTCAACGCACCGCTGTCGAAGGCCGTACGCACCGTCGACGCGTTGCGCGAGAAGCAGGACCAGTAAGTAGTACAACTTCGCGGATCGCGGCCTGCAGTGGGCGCGAGTACGCGGTCATCATTACCAGAAACAGGGAGAAACACTATGGCAAAGCTGTCAAGCGATCAGCTCATCGAGGCATTCAAGGAGCTCACGCTCATTGAGCTCAGCGAGTTCGTCAAGAAGTTCGAAGAGGTCTTCGAGGTCACCGCTGCTGCTCCGGTCGCCGTCGCGGCCGCCGGTGGAGTTGCTGCGCCCGTAGAAGAGGTCGAAGAGAAGGATTCCTTCGACGTCGTCCTCGAGGCTGCTGGCGACAAGAAGATCCAGGTCATCAAGGAGGTTCGCGCCCTGACCAGCCTCGGACTGGGCGAGGCTAAGGCCGTCGTCGATGGCGCTCCGGGCAACGTGCTCGAAGGTGTCAACAAGGAGGCCGCCGCGAAGGCAAAGGCTCAGCTCGAAGCAGCTGGCGCCACGGTCACCGTCAAGTAGTTTATTTCGTGAAGGCGTCGTCCAGTTGGGCGGCGCCTTCACGGCGTTAAGGCGCCTGAATCGCTGACAAACTCAAAAATGAGTAGTAGTTGCGGTGGGTTGCTCATGTCCGCCATAATGAGGACACGGCCGAGACCATCTTTGATGGTCGTTGACGCAGTCACGTGAGCTTTATCCATCTGAAAGCGTGAGTTCTAGACAGTCTTACCCTCTGGCTAGCCCCCCGCTCTACGCGCTGACAAGAGGGATGCAGCTTACCCCCGCGTCGAGGTGAAATACCTCGGCGAAGCTACACGGTTATACGCTCCACGATTACGTGGAGTCGCACGCAAGTCTGTGCGGTTAACAGCACATGTGGGCGTTCCTGTTCAGCAGGGGCGCCCACTGTTGTTGTGGCTGACGGTGGTTGTGGCCGACCGTTGTTGTGGCCGACAATTCTCATGCCTATCGAGCTCCTGCCGACAAGGGTATTGCCGACCGAGTCATGGTGGATTGGCCGCTCTAACCGGCGCTTGGTTTGGGCGGCGCTGTCGTGCTGCGACGCACCGTAAGGTGCACCGGCATGGTGATCGCCCGCGCCGGAGAGTCTGCCGCATCCAGCATCCGCTCCATCACAAGTTCAACGGCACGAATGCCCTGCCGGGATGGGAACTGTTCAAGCGTGGTCAGTGCGAACATCTCGGCTAGATCGTGGCCGTCAATGCCAATGACGGATAGCTGAGACGGGATCTGGATGCCGAGTTGTCTGGCGGCGATAATCACCCCGATCGCGATTTCATCGCATCCGGCCACGATGGCTGTGGGGCGCGAGCGTGGATCGGCGAGCAAGGAGAGGCCGGTGGCATAGCCGCCGGGAATGCTGAAGGGTGCTGGCTGGAAGTGCATGCCATCGGTGACGCCTGCGGCATCCATCGCTTGGGTAACGCCGGTGAGGCGCTGAGAGTGCACCCGGAAGTCCATCTGCTCGTCAGGGTCGCCGCCCAGGTGCACGATTCTGGTGTGGCCGAGACTGAGCAGATGTTCGGTCGCACGGCGGGCAGTCTCCACGTCATCGATGCTGATGGTGGAGATACCCTCGACTTCGCCGCCGATACCCACGATCGGCTTGCCAAGCGAATGCAGCATCGTCACCTCCTGAGGGCTCAGTTCGATCCCGACTGCGATGACCGCGTCGACGCGTTTGCGCACGAGGAAGTAGTCGAAAATTCTGCGCCGCTGCGTCTCGTCCTCGCTGAGCCTGTACAGCGTGAGGTCATAGCCCGCGGCGATGAGTGACGACTGAATACCCTCAAGAACCTGTGAGAAGAACCAGCGCGTGATGTAGGGGATGACGACCCCGACGTTCCTGGTGTGCCCGGTGACAAGGCTCGACGCGTTCGACGAGACAACATAACCGATCTGTGCGGCCGCATCCTCGACGCGGGCGCGCGTCTGCGCAGACACATAGCCGTGACCACTGAGCGCCCGTGATGCTGTCGACTTGGAGACCCCGGCGAGCCTGGCAACATCCGCTATGGCGCTCACGGGACTCACTTTCGTCGGCTATGACCGTGCGGGGACAGCATAGCCAGAAAAGTGCGCATATGGAACCGGTTCCAGTTGGGAGCGCTTCCATACAATAGTGAGAAATACCCGTGCCGACGACAGGTGATCGAAGCGTGACAGGAATGTTAGGTTTCAGTGCACACCAAGCGCTTGCATAATGCTGGAAGGTTGACGTAGCTTGAAGGGTGGAACCGGTTCCCTATAAGTTGTGTGGGCGAAGAATCGGAACAATCTCGCCTGTCAGGCCCGTGCTCATCAGTGAAGCGTCACGGGATGACGTCAAAGAGGAGGAATACATGAGTTCGACCTTGCACCGTCGCCTCGTTACGGGTGTCGCGTTCGCGGCAATCGCTGCCATGGCTCTTGCTGGATGCTCAACCGACAGTGGGGGAAGTGGCGGCTCAGACAAAGGGCCAGGCGACCACGGCAAAGCCGATGGTGTCGTCACGATCTACGGCACCATCGCAGACACAGAAGCCGATTTGCTGCGCCAGTCGTGGGCGGATTGGTCAGCCAAGAACAAGATCAAGATCAAGTACGAATCCAGTAAAGAGTTTGAGACCCAGATTGGCGTTCGCGCCCAGGGTGGAACTCCACCGGATCTGGCGATCTTCCCGCAACCTGGTCTCTTGAGCGACCTCGCTAGCCGTGGCTATATGCAGCCAGCGCCTGACTCCGTCAAGGCAAACCTTGAGAAGAACTGGTCCAAGGACTGGGCAGGCTACGCGAGCACCGGCGGCACCGTCTATGGTGCGCCGCTGATGGCGAGCGTCAAGGGCTTCATCTGGTACTCGCCGAAGAAGTTTGAAGAGAACGGCTGGGCTGTTCCGAAGACGTGGCAAGAGATGCTCGACCTGACCAAGACCATCCAGGAGAAGACCGGAAAGGCGCCGTGGTGTGCTGGCTTCGGTTCCGGCGATGCTACTGGTTGGCCAGGCACGGACTGGGTGGAAGACCTCGTGCTCCGCCAGGCCGGTCCTGAGGTCTACGACAAGTGGGTGAGCCACAAGGTCAAGTTCAGCGATCCTGCTATCACCAAGGCCTTTGACTCAGTTGGCGATATTCTGCTCAACCCGAAGTATGTGAACGCGGGGTGGGGCGACGTCAAGTCGATCAACACGACCGCGTTCGGTGACGTCGCGACCACGCTGAACAACGGCGAGTGCCTCATGACTCACCAGGCATCCTTCTTCGACGGGTTCATCTCCGACCCGAAAAATGGTGGAGGCAAGGTTGGGCCGGATGCAGACATCTGGGCGTTTGTCACGCCTCCGATCGATGCGAGTGCAGGATCGGCGGTGACCGGTGGTGGTGAGATCGTCGGTGCATTCTCCAACGACGCTGACACCGTTAAGGTGCAGAAGTACCTCTCGAGTGCGGAGTGGGCGAACAGCCGCGTCAAGCTTGGCGGGGTAATCAGCGCTAACAAGGGTCTCGACCCGTCCAGTGCAAGCAGCCCGGTTCTGCAGGCCGCCATCACAATTCTGCAGGATCCGAAGACGACGTTCCGTTTCGACGCTTCCGACCTCATGCCGGGTGCGGTTGGCGCCGGATCGTTCTGGAAGGGCATGGTCGATTGGATCAATGGCACGTCCACCGCGGACGTTGCGAAGACCATCGACGCCTCCTGGCCGACCGACTAGCTAGGCGTGAGATGAGCGGGGGTCGGCAGG
>JBDTIM010000103.1:0-3564 GCA_039936355.1 Lacisediminihabitans sp.
GTACTTCCTCGTCGGAATGCACGGCAGCGGGTATGGCACCTGCTGCTGCTTCTCGCGAACGGATCAACACTTCGGCCGCCGCGACTGCGTCATTGGCATTCGCGCGGCGAAAGGTAACCGAACCCGCACTGGGGGCGGAGGTCTCCGTCATGTTTTCATTCTCGCGTGTGGCACCGGTTCTGCGCGCTCCCCAGTTTGCGGGGTTTATCCGTTGGTCGAGGGTGTGTTGCTCCTAGGCTGGACGGATGACGACCCTTCCCGCGCCTCACATCACGCCCCTGCGAGGCGGCCCGGTTCTGCGCTGGGGTGTGCTCGCCCCGGGCGAGATCGCCGGCGACTTCGTGACCACACTGCACGCCAACACCAACCAGCGAGTGCACGCTGTTGCGTCGCGGTCGAGCGAGCGCGCCGCCAATTTCGCTGCAACCCATGGCATCCCGCGCAACTATGACTCCTACGACCAGCTGGTCGCCGACCCAGATATCGACGTTGTCTACGTCGCAGCTCCGCACAGCGAGCACCGCGCGCTGGCGCTCTTGGCGATTGCTGCGGGCAAGCACGTACTCATCGAGAAGCCGATTGCCGTGAACGCGCAGGAGGCTCGGGAGATTGCTGCGGCAGCGGCATCCGCTGGTGTTTTCGTCATGGAGGCGATGTGGTCACGTTATCTTCCCCAAGCGGATGTCATCGCGAGCCTTCTGAACGATGGCGCCTTGGGCGACGTGCGGCTGGTCACTGTTGACCTCGGCTGGAAGTTCGCCTTCGACCCAGCCAGCCGTGCTTTTGATCCGGCGCTTGGAGGTGGAGCAATGCTTGATGCGGGTGTGTACAGCCTGTGGTTTTCACAGTTCGTGCTCGGCGCTCCGCAGAGCATGCTCGCCACGGGAAGCCTCGCAGAAACCGGCGTCGATGCACAGAGTGCTGTCGCAATCACCTCGGCCAGCGGAGCGCAGGCGGCCATCACCACGAGCTTTCTCGTAGACACTCCTGGGCTTGCAGCGATCTATGGCACGGATGCCCGGGTCGAATTCGACTCCGGCTTCGTCTTCCCGGCATCCTTCCGCTTGGTGACCAAGGGTGCGGAACTGGCCTGGCGAGATGACTCCGGTCTCACCGGGCGCGCGGGGCTGGCCTGGGAGGCCGTCGCACTCGCGCAGTATGTCGCTGACGGGCGTACGCAGTCACCGGTGCACTCGCTTGAGCAGTCGATCTCGCTCATGCAGACGATTGACGAGGTGCGCAGGCAGCTCGGCGCTCGCTGAATTCACGCGCTCATCAGTGAAGTTACGCGAGGGCGTCAGGCGACTCCGGGTGCTAGATGGGTTTCGACGTAGTAGCCCGAGATGTGGGCCTTGGTGATGGCCGCGGCACGAGGTCCGTCGCCTTCTGCGATGGCGTCGAGGAGCTCTCGGTGTTCTTTCTGCAGGCGCGTGACCGTAGCAGGCCAATCCGGTATTCCGCCCGCGCCCTCATAGGTTGCTGATTCTATGGAGTGCCGTAGCCCTGCCATCACGGAGGTGACGATGTGGTTACCTGATGCCTCCGCCAACGCGGCGTGGAACTTCGCGTTGAGCGTGACGTAGTCAGAGGCGGAATGCCGAGCGTCGTCCATAGCCTCGATCTGTTTCAGCAAGGGTGCTAGATCGATGCTGGAGTGATTCTCGGCGAGGTTCTTCGCCACGGCGCATTCGAGAAGAACCCTGGTGTGCACGATGTCGCTCACTCGAAACCCTCGGGCGGCGACCTGGAGGCGCATGAGGGTCCCCATGCCTCCGGCAGGTGAGGCCACGAGGATGCCGGCAGAGCCAAAACGGCTGCCCGACTTGGTGTTGATAATGTCGAGCACTTCGAGCACCCGCAATGCTTCACGCACGGATGCTCTGCGCACCTTGAGCCTCGACGCGAGCGCTCGTTCAGACGGTAGTCGGAAGCCGGCCTTTAAGTCGCCGGCCAGCAACCGTGCTTCGAGTCCTTCGAGAACAGTCACCCACTCCCGGCTGCTGTCACTGTGTACAACCATTGTCATCCCCCTGACTCACAGTTAAGCCACAGCATAGGTGGCGAGTACCGAGCAGGGAAGTCCCCCGTTCTCGCTACGTGCCGTGATCACGTCGGGTGCTAATGGGCTCAGTCGACGGGTATCAGACGGCGCAATTGGGTGACGTGGCGAGGCTCGAGTTCTTCTAGTGAGTTGACGCCAAGCAGGCGCATGGTGCGTTCGATCTGCGTGCTGAGAATCTCGATCGTGCGGTCGACTCCCTCGCGGCCACCGGCCATCAGACCGTAAAGATAGGCACGACCGATCAGCGTGAAGCGCGCACCGAGCGCGATCGCAGCGACAATGTCTGCGCCGGCCATGATGCCCGTGTCGAGAATGATTTCGGTGTCTTTGCCGACCTCGCGCACGACCTCCGGCAGCAGGTGGAACGGGATGGGGGCGCGGTCGAGTTGGCGCCCACCGTGATTCGAAAGCACGATGCCATCGACGCCCATTCCGGCGAGTTTGCGGGCGTCATCCAGATTCTGTACACCCTTGACGACGAGCTTGCCAGGCCACTGATCCTTGATCCATGCCAAGTCTTCAAAGGTGACGGTGGGGTCGAACATGGTGTCGAGCAAGTCGGCGACCGTGCCCGACCAGCGGTCGAGGGAGGCGAAGGCGAGTGGTTCGGTGGTGAGGAAGTTGATCCACCAGGCAGGCCTGGGCAGCGCGTTGACGATCGTCTTGGGGGTGAGCGATGGCGGAATGGTCATGCCGTTGCGGGCATCCCTCAGTCGCGCGCCCGCGACGGGCACGTCGACGGTGACCAGCAAGGTGTCGAAGCCGGCCTTCGCCGCGCGGTCGACGAGCGCCATGGAGCGGTCGCGATCCTTCCACATGTAGAGCTGAAACCAGTTGCGGCCGTTCGGGTTGGCATCCTTCACTTCTTCGATGGACGCCGTGCCCATGGTCGAGAGGGAGAACGGGATGCCCGCTGCGGCTGCGGCAGATGCTCCGGCGACCTCACCCTCGGTCTGCATCATGCGGGTGAAGCCCGTGGGGGCGATGCCGAACGGCAGGGCAACCGGGCCGCCCAGCACATCCCATCCGGTGGACACCGTTGAAACGTCGCGCAGAATATTAGGGGAGAACTGGATGTCTTCGAAGGCTTGGCGTGCGCGGGCCAGCGAGATCTCCGCCTCGGCTGCGCCCTCGGTGTAGTCGAACGCCGCTGTGGGGGTGCGCCGCTTCGCAATCGCGTGCAGGTCATAGATGGTGAGCGCCTCTTTGAGGCGACGCTTCTTGGCGTTGAACTCGGGCTTCTTGAACTTCATCAGTGGCGCGAGGTCGCGGGGGCGGGGGAATCTGCGGTCAACCATGATCGTGGCTTTCGTTGTGGCGGGTGGTGGTGAGATGCGTTTCGGCGTAGTAGCCGGAGATGTGGTTGTGCGTGTGCAGCGTGGCTGCGGTGCGGTCGCCCGCGATGATCGCCATCACGATGCTGCGGTGCTCAGCACGTAGTCGGTCGGCGGTGGCGTCCCAGTGCGGAAGCCCTGCCGCGCCTTCAAGCACGTAGCTTTCGA
>JBDTIM010000104.1:0-15231 GCA_039936355.1 Lacisediminihabitans sp.
GTGACCCCAACGGGATTCGAACCCGTGCTGCCGCCGTGAAAGGGCGGTGTCCTAGGCCACTAAACGATGGGGCCATGAAGAAAACAACCTTCATAGCTACCGAGCAATAAGCATAAGGGTGCGATCCCCTTTAACCAAACGCGGGGAAATCGGGTCGCGGAACGCCGGATATGCACCACTCCGCACAGATGCCGCGAGGAATTCCACAATGCCGGGTAGGTTCAACTGGTCATTGAGAGTTCAGGAATGAACATTTTCGGTCGATGTTGTTACTCGCGCTGTCGTTGGCGATGCTGTCGTCGTTATCGGCCAGTGGGCGGGCGTCAGAGGTGGAGAGTAATGAAGCACGTATCGCAAATCGCCCCGCCACGCAGAGCACTTACGGTGACGGCGTTGCGCTCAAGCCGCCTGCTCGCCGTTCTCGCCATCGTGACGATGTGTGCGGCTGGTGGAGTGATCGCTGCTCCCGCTGCCTGGGCCACCGATTATCCGAGTTGGAGCGATGTACTGGCCGCACGAAACAATGAGGCAGCCAAGAAGGTCGAAGTCGCGAAAGTTCAGGGCATGCTCGCTGGTCTGGAGGATGCGGTTGCATCGACCCAGGCAGACGCGGAGAAGAAGGGCGAGCTCTACCAGGCAGCCCAATTGAAGTTCGACGAGGCAGCGTACAAAGCCAGTGAGCTTAAAAAGCAGGCGGATGATGCCCAGGCGAAAGCCGCGAAGTCCAAGCAGCGAGCGGGCCAGCTTGCCGCTCAGCTCTCGCGCTCCGGTGGTGGCGACCTCACCGCGACACTCTTCTTCAGCGGCGAAAAGGCAGACAGCATGCTGTCACAGCTCGGCCTGGCCAGCAAGGTCGCTGACCAGTCGCAGGGTCTCTACAGCAAGGCCGTGCAGGACCAGAACACCGCGCAGTCGTTGACGGATCAGGCTGATGTCGCGAAAGCCGCGCTCGAGTCCCTGGCTGAGGAGGCGCGGGCCGCCCAGGTGGCTGCCCAGGCGGCAGCGGATGCGGCATCCGCTGCTCTTGCCGAGCAGCAGGCCAACAAGGCCAGGCTGGACGCCCAACTCGCAACCCTGCAGTCGGATCTCATTCACACTGAAGCCGAGTACACAGCGGGCATCAAGGCCCAATGGGGGGACTCTGCGGGGCTCGGTGCCGGCGAAATCAGTTCGTCCGGGTGGGCGCGCCCCGCAGGTGGTCACATTGCCAGTGGATACGGCTATCGAGTCCCACCGTGCAGCGGGTGTTCCTCGTTTCACGCGGGCGTTGACCTTGCTGCAGGGTGCAATTCACCGATCTTCGCCGCACACAGTGGAACCGTTATCTACGCGGGCTACTTCGGCGGCTACGGAAACTTCATCCAGATTGCCAACAACGACGGCACCGGTATTTCAACCGCATACGGTCACATCGTCAACGGCGGCACACTCGTCACCAATGGTCAACAGGTGGGCGTCGGGCAACCTATCGCCCATGTGGGCAGCACAGGGCACTCGACTGGCTGCCATTTGCACTTCGAGGTGCGCACCAACGACGTCGCGCAGGACCCGGTTGCCTTCATGCGTGCTCACGGTATCGAGCTCGCCAACTAACGCTCGCGGTCGCAACAGCCCGCAATGACTAACGCATGCACCCCAAACTGCCGATAGTCAGCACCAGTGGGGGTCATTCCCGTGGGGCTGGCCTTTTCAGCGCGCGCCCATTAGGGTGAAAAATGTTAACAGTGTGACTGGAGTGACTCCGACAGCACTGTGATGTTTCGGGGGACCATGAACAAGGCACTTAATCGGAGCGACTCTCCGTCGACGAACAGCGTGCGATTGCGGCTGCGTCGACTTTTGTCGATGGTTGGTATTCTGTCGATGCTTGTCGCCGGCACCATCGTCGGCCAGGTCGCCGAGCCCGCTTTCGCCGCGAGCTATCCGAGTTGGAGCGACGTGCAGGCAGCGCGCAATAACGTCGCCGCGAAAGCAGCCGAGATCCAGCGCCTCGATTCACTGTTGTCCTCGCTCGAAAATGACGTCGCCTCTGCCCAGGCCCTCGCGATCCAAAAGGGCAACGAGTTTCAGGCTGCCCAGCAGAAATTTGACGAGGCCGCGTACAAGGCAGGCGAGCTTAAGAAGCAGGCGGATGCCGCCAAGGCGAAGGCCGACGGCTCCAAGCAGCACGCAGGACAACTCGCAGCACAGCTCGCGCAGATGGGCGGCGGCGACCTCAGCACCAGCCTGTTCTTCAGCGGAAACGACGCAAAGGATCTGCTGTCGCAGCTCGGACTCGCAAGCGTCGTCAAAGACCGGTCTGCATCCGTGTATGCGAAAGCGGCGCAAGACGAGAACAACGCGCGGTCTATGACAAGCCAGGCCACTGTGGCCCAGGATGCCCTTAAAGTTTTCGCAGCGGCCGCTCAGACGGCACTCGACGAGGCGAACACCGCCTCGGATCGGGCCAGCGCAGCACTGGGAGAACAAGAGGCGAACAAGACGCGTCTCGAAGCACAGCGGGCGAGTCTCGTGAGTGCCTCCGCGGTCACCGAGGCGAGCTACAACACCGGGGTCGCTGTGGCAGCGGCCGCGGCCGCAGCGGCGGCCAAGGCGGCGGCAGAGTGGGCGGCTGCGCATCCGGCACCCAGCGCTCCCGCGGGTAGCGTCAGCAGTTCTGGGTGGGTGCGGCCGGCAGGCGGATATATTGCGAGCGGATACGGTCCCCGGGTATCGCCCTGTGACGGATGTTCCTCGTTCCACGCTGGCGTCGACCTCGCGGCAGGGTGCAACGCACCGATTTTTGCGGCGAGCTCCGGGACGGTGAGCTACGCCGGTTGGAACGGCGGCTATGGCAACTTCATCCTCATAAACCATGGGGGAGGTCTCTCCACCGGCTATGGGCACATAGTTAGCGGTGGGATCCTAGTAAGTGTTGGTCAGCAAGTTTCTGCCGGTCAACAGATAGCCCGTGTGGGCAGCACCGGAAATTCCACCGGGTGCCACCTGCACTTCGAGACCCGCCCCGGTGGCATCGCAACAGACCCGGTGCAGTTCATGGCGGCGCGCGGAGTCAGGCTCGGATAGCGCAGCTCACATGGTCGGAGCTGAGACGGTCAGCACCTGCAAATCCTATTCGCAAGCGACGATGCGCTCGCTCGTCAACGATGCGCCTGTTCTAGCAACGGCATCGTTGACACACCGCGGCATCGTTTCGCTGGAGCTAAAGCTGGCACTGGCGGGAGCGTGCGGGCGTGCGGCGGGTTAGTGGCCCTCGGTCTTACGCTTCTCGAAACCGGCAACAACAATTGCTTCGGCCTCGGCTGCGTCGCCCCAGCCCTCGGTCTTGACCCATTTGCCCGGCTCGATGTCCTTGTAGTGCTCGAAGAAATGCTCGATCTCCTTGCGGGTGAATTCGGGGATGTCGTTGACATCCTGGATCCACGCCCAGCGCGGATCCTTCGCCTGCACGGCGATGACCTTGGCGTCTGAACCGCCATCATCCGTCATCTTGAACACGCCGACCGGGCGCACCGAGACCCCGACACCGGGCAAGAGTGGATAGTCGAGCAGCACGAGCACGTCGACCGGGTCCCCGTCGAGGCCGAGGGTGTTCTCGAAGAATCCATAGTCAGTCGGGTAGACGAAACTGGTGAAGAGCACGCGGTCGAGAAAGATGCGACCGGTTTCGTGGTCGATCTCGTATTTGTTGTGGCTTCCTTTGGGAATCTCGATGATGGCGTCGTATGCGGCCATGGGGTGCTCCTTGTTTCGGTGTTTGCTGGAATAACGTTACTGGATGACTACTCGGCCCCGCCTGACACCCGCGATCGCGGATGTGCGCCGTGCGGTGCGCACCGCGATAGCCGCGCTCAGCGTGCCCCCGGCTACCTTCCGAAATTCCTCCGCCACCTTCCGAAATGACGGAGATTCGGCGGAAGTTTCGCTCCCGTACCCCCCGTCGGCGGCGGTTACGGCAATATCTCCGTCATTTCGGAAGGCGACGGGCGACGGATCACTCGTATTGGTGGCGCTCAGCGGGGGAGCCGACTCGCTGGCGCTGGCTGCCGCGACGGCGTTCGAAGCGCAACGCGCGGGCATCCGTGCCGGGGCGATCATCGTCGACCACGGGCTGCAAGAGGAGTCGGCGGATGTCGCTGCCAAGGCCGCAGATCAGGCGCGTTCTCTGGGCCTCGGCCCCGTCGTTGTCAAGCGGGTCGAGGTGGCGGGCGGCGGCGGTCCGGAGGCTGCCGCGAGGGACGCCCGCTATGCGGCGCTCACCGAGGCAGCGGAAGAGACCGGGGCAACGCGAGTATTTCTGGGCCACACCCTCGATGACCAGGCCGAAACCGTGCTGCTCGGTCTCGCTCGAGGCAGCGGCGGCGGAAGTCTCAAGGGGATGCCGTTCAGCACGGGGATCTTCGTGCGCCCCCTTCTGAACATCCGACGCACGACGACGCGGCAGTTCTGTGTCGACTCAGGACTTGAGCCCTGGAACGACCCACAAAACGAGGAAGAACGCTTTCGCAGGGTGCGGGTGCGTAGCACCGTGCTGCCAATGCTTGAGAGAGAGCTCGGCCCTGGCATCGCCGAGGCGCTTGTCCGCACCGCGGCACAGTTGCGCGAAGACACCGAGGCGCTCGATCATTTCGCCGAGGAGCAGATCGAAGAGCTCGCAGAGCATGCTGAGGCGGGTCTTTCGCTTGGCGTGAAGGCGCTCGCTGCGAATCCGGCCGCGTTGAGGCAGCGCATCATCCGCCTCGCCGTCCAGGCCGAATTCGGGGTGAGCCTCAGCCGCGGACACACCCTTGAGGTCGCGAGGCTAGTAACCGACTGGCATGGCCAGGAGGCGCTCGACCTCCCGGGCATTACTGTTGAGCGGGAGGGACACCGACTGGTGTTCACCGCCACCACATCACTTCACCGGGAGCCCTAGGAAAATGGAATTCAGCGACATCGCGGACGACCTCAGCAGCACACTCCTCAGCGAGCAAGAGATCCACGCAAAGATCGCAGAACTCGCCCGGCAGATCGAGACGGATTACGCGGGCCGCGAGATCTTGCTGGTGGGCGTCCTGCGCGGTGCCGTCATGGTCATGGCCGACCTTGCGCGCGAGTTGACCATTCCGCTTGAGATGGATTGGATGGCCGTCTCGTCGTATGGGTCAGGCACGCAGTCCTCCGGTGTTGTGCGCATCCTCAAGGACCTCGATTCCGATCTGCATGATCGCAACGTCCTCATCGTCGAGGACATCATCGACTCCGGGCTCACGCTTTCCTGGCTGCGAACCAACCTCGAGAGCCGGGGCGCGGCATCCGTCGAAATCTGTGCGCTCCTGCGCAAGCCGGATGCCGCCAAAATTGCCGTCGACGTCCGTTACGTCGGCTTCGAAATCCCGTCAGCCTTCGTGGTCGGCTATGGACTGGACTACGCGGAAAAGTACCGCAACCTGCGTGGAATAGGCGTGCTCGCGCCGCACGTTTACCAGTAACTAGCTCCACCCGCCGTCGGAGGCTCCGGCGGCACTGGCGTCGCGCACTCGCTGGCGCGATTGCCATAGCTCCAGCGTGCATTACGCCGCCAGCAAACATGCAGTGGGTCCCCAGCCCCGGCGCGATACTCTTGCAAGCACATTCTTCGTCAGAAAGGTGCCGGGCGTGACTCCCGGAACACTATGGATTTCAAGCGCTTTCTCAAGGGCCCGCTGGTCTACATCCTGCTGGCCGTTGTCGTTGCTTCTGTGGGGTTCAGCCTCCTGAGCGGTTCGGGGTTCAAGCAGATCTCGACCCAGGAGGGGCTGCACCTGCTTTCGGGAAGCGAGGTTGCGTCCGCGAAGATTGTTGACAACGAACAGCGCGTCGACCTCACCCTGAAGACGGCAGGAGCCGAAGGCAAACAGGTGCAGTTCTACTACGCCGCGGCCCGCGGTGTCGAGGTCGTCAAGGCTGTCACAAGTTCGAGTGCGAAGTTCGATGACCAGGTAGACAAAGGCAACTGGTTCTCGTCGACTCTGTGGCTGATCCTCCCGTTTATCGCGATCGGGCTGATCTTCTGGTTCTTGCTTTCCAGCATGCAGGGTGGCGGCAGCAAGGTCATGCAATTTGGCAAGTCCAAGGCCAAGCTTGTCTCGAAGGAAACTCCCAAGGTGTCCTTCGCGGATGTAGCGGGAGCCGATGAGGCAATCGAAGAGCTCGAAGAGATCAAGGATTTCCTCAAAGAGCCGGCCAAGTTCCAGGCGGTCGGCGCTCGGATTCCGAAGGGTGTGTTGCTCTACGGCCCTCCCGGTACGGGCAAGACCCTGTTGGCTCGCGCGGTCGCCGGTGAGGCGAACGTTCCCTTCTATTCCATCTCCGGTTCAGATTTCGTGGAGATGTTCGTCGGTGTTGGTGCGAGTCGAGTGCGCGACCTGTTTGCCCAAGCGAAAGAGAACTCACCCGCGATCATTTTCGTGGATGAGATCGATGCTGTTGGTCGCCATCGCGGCTCCGGAATGGGTGGTGGCCATGACGAGCGCGAACAGACCCTCAACCAGCTGCTGGTTGAGATGGACGGCTTCGACGTCAAGACCAACGTCATTCTCATAGCTGCGACGAACCGACCGGACATCCTCGATCCGGCCCTGCTTCGCCCGGGTCGCTTCGACCGCCAGATCGGTGTCGACGCACCCGATCTCCTCGGCCGCAAGCAGATTCTTGAGGTTCACGGCAAGGGCAAGCCGCTGGCTGCCGGAGTCGACCTCGAAGTGGTGGCCCGCAAAACTCCCGGGTTCACCGGTGCAGACCTTGCCAACGTGCTCAATGAGGCAGCGCTTCTCACAGCGCGCTCCAACGCCCAACTTATCGACAACCGCGCACTCGACGAGGCCATCGACCGCGTCATGGCCGGTCCACAGCGCCGCACCAGGGTCATGCGCGACCAGGAGAAACTGATCACCGCATACCACGAGGGCGGTCACGCGCTCGTCGCCACCGCGATGCGCAATACCGACCCGGTGACCAAGATCACCATCCTCCCTCGCGGTCGTGCCCTCGGCTACACGATGGTGTTGCCACTCGAAGACCGCTACTCCGTCACCCGCAACGAGTTGCTCGACCAGCTCGCCTACGCGATGGGGGGCCGAGTTGCCGAAGAAGTGGTGTTCCACGACCCGACGACCGGCGCATCCAACGACATCGAGAAGGCCACTGCGACCGCCCGCAAAATGGTCACCGAGTTCGGTATGAGCTCGAGTATTGGTTCGGTCAAGCTCAGTTCCGGCTCGGGCGAGATGTTCCTCGGTCGCGACATGGGCAGCCAACGCGACTACTCCGAACGCGTTTCGGAGCAGGTGGACGACGAGGTTCGCGCGTTGATTGAGAAGGCGCACGACGAGGCCTGGCAGGTACTCAATGAGAACCGGGCCATCCTCGATACGCTGGCAACTGCGCTCCTCGAGAAGGAGACTCTCGACCACATCCAGCTGGAGGAGATCTTCAAGGATGTCAAAAAGCTGCCAGAGCGTCCACAGTGGCTTTCGAGCGACAAGCGTCCGATCTCGAACAAGCCACCGGTCGCGATGCCAGCCAAGGCCTCAATCGATGGAAGCTTGGTCGACGGCGATGTGGCATCAACTCCGCAGAAGAAGACTCGCGTTCCGCGGCCACGCAAGCGCCCAGACGTCGCCACAGCTTAACTACCTTCGAAGGGCAGCAGTGTCGCGCACCGACGCCGATTTGATCGGTCACAGCTCGATCGACGTTCCGCGCATCGAGGCGGCGGTGGCAGAGATTTTGGCGGCGATTGGTGAGGACGTCGCGCGGCCGGGCTTGGCCAACACGCCGCAACGAGTGGCCGAGGCGTACACCGAGTTGTTTTCTGGGCTCGCTGTTGACCCGCTGAGCCACCTGGCCGGGAGCGCCGAGTTCACGGAGGGCTCTGACGAGCTGGGTGAACTGGTGCTGCTGCGCAACATCGATTTCCGCTCGACCTGCGAGCACCATTTGCTCCCGTTCACCGGGGTTGCTCACATCGCCTACGTTCCACGTACCCGCATCGTAGGGCTTGGGAAGCTGCCGCGGGTGGTGGAGACTCTGGCGTCTCGCCCGCAGTTGCAGGAGCGGCTGACGGAGGAGATTGCGGATGCTCTCCAGCGTGGCCTCGACCCGCTCGGTGTGCTCGTCGTGCTCGACGCCACCCAGGGCTGTGTGACTGCTCGTGGAACCCGCCAGGTGAACTGTTCGACTGTCACGATGGCCAGCAGAGGCACTCTCGCTGAACCGCTGGCGCGTGCCGAAGCCATGACCCTGATCGGCGCGCCACGTGAGCGATAGAAAGCCCGACCTAGGCGAGGTGCCTCTGACGCCCGGTCGTTCGCGCACGCCTGCTGTGCTGCGCAGGCGCACGACGGCGAACTCCACGGCGCCCATCATCATGGGCGTGCTCAACATGACTCCGGATTCGTTCAGCGACGGCGGAGAATACAACCGACTGGATGCGGCCATCGCCCATGCGGTCGAGCTCACCGAGGCGGGGGCCCGCCTCATCGATGTCGGGGGTGAATCCACGAGACCAGGCGCCACCCGCATCCCGGTGGATGAAGAATTGCGACGCGTGCTCCCGGTAATTAAGGAGTTGGTGCAGCGCGGCATCGTCGTGAGCATCGACACGATGAACGCCTCGACCGCACTGGAAGCAGCGGAGGCTGGTGCGCGCCTCATCAACGATGTTTCAGGTGGCCTAGCTGACCCGGCGATGCCGAGGGTCGCGGCCGAGACCGGACTCCACTTCGTCGCAATGCACTGGCGCGGTCCGAGTGCGACGATGGCGGCGAAAGCGGTATATAGCGATGTGGTGCGGGATGTGCGCAGTGAATTAAAGCAGCGTGTCGCCGAGCTGATCGTGGCAGGCATCGATCCCAATCGCATCATCCTCGACCCGGGCATCGGCTTCGCCAAAAACTCGGAACAGAATTGGCTGCTGCTAGGGCACCTGCGTGAGCTCGGCATCCTCGGCTATCCGCTTCTCCTCGGAGTCTCGCGCAAGGGATTCCTCGGCGAGCTGCTGCCGGCGACCGCGACGACCCACGATCGTGATCCGGCGACCGCGGTGATAAGCGCCCTCGTTGCCGAGGCAGGGGTATGGGGAGTGCGCGTGCATGACGTGGCCGGAACGCGGGCCGCGCTGGACGTGTGGAGTGCCATGCACGGGATTGGAGCGAGCACATGAACGACGACCTGCTGACCCTGACTGGGCTGAGGGCATCCGGATTTCACGGAGTCTTCGCCGACGAGCGCGAGAACGGGCAGGACTTCTTCATCGATGTGACGGTGACACTCGACTTCGCGGCGGCCGCAGCATCCGACGATCTGGACCAGACCATCCACTACGGGGTGCTTGCTGAGGAGATTGTCGCGTCGGTGGAACGTGACCCGGTGGATCTCATTGAGACCGTCGCGGAGCGGGTAGCCGATGTCGTGCTCGCGCACCCCGCGGCCAAGAAGGTGCGGGTGACCCTGCACAAGCCGAGCGCGCCGATCACCGTGCCATTCGCTGATGTCTCCGTCACGATTACTCGGAGCCAGACGTGAGTGCAGGCGGTAACGCGGAGGGTAGCGTGGCGGTCGCCAACAACGTTGTCGTCGCATTTGGTAGCAATCAGGGCGACCGCGAGGCGATCCTGAGCGCTGCTGTGGGTGACGTTTCCGCGATCGTCGGCGTGAAGGTGACAGCCGTTTCCGGGTTGGTCGAATCGTTTGCCGTAAAGCTTGGCGGCGTAGATGAGAGCGCACCTGGTTACCTGAACGGTGTACTGACAGCCCGCACCTCGCTCGCCCCTGAGCAGCTGCTCGACGAGCTCCAGCGCATCGAACTTGAGCATGGTCGGGTGCGACTGGAACGCTGGGGGGATCGCACCATCGACCTCGACCTGATCGCGGTGACCGACGCCGACGGACGCCCGGTGCAGCAAACGAGTGAACGGCTGACGCTGCCGCATCCGCGTGCCTGGCAGCGAGCATTCGTGCTCGCTCCGTGGGTACAGCTTGAGCCTCAAGCAGAGCTCTCCGGACGAGGACCGATCGCCGAGTTGCTCGAACCGATTGCCGATTCGGCTTGGGACTACCCGTCAGACGCCTTTCCGAGCCCCGATGAAGGCCAGCCGCAATGAAGCGAACGCGGGTAAGCACCCTGATCCTCCTTGGCGCGCTCGGCATTGTCGGCGGCGCGTTCCTGGAGACTTTGCTGGCCGCGAATGGACGGTCCATTGTCATCCCCCAGGTCGGCCTGCCGATTGCCTTGGTAGCGATTGCCGTCATCGTCATTCTTCTTGCTGTGCCCATCCGCCGGCTCACCCACGGCAAGGGCAAAGGACCCATCGACCCCTATTACGCGACAAGGGTGGTGATGCTCGCGAAGGCGTGCGCGCTCAGCGGTGCGTTGCTGGTCGGATTGAGCCTGGGCGTGACACTGTATCTGCTGACCCGTTCAGCGATGCCGAGCGCTAGTTCGATCGGACTGGCCGTTTCGACGCTGGTTGGTTCGGGCATCCTGCTCGCTGCAGGCCTCGTCGCAGAGCACATGTGTATCGTCCCGCCCACAGATCCCGACGACGATTCTGGATCGAAGCCCATCCGCGTGCAGCCATGACCCCGCACCCATTCAGAGGATTCCCGTGAGCAATCGACTTGAGCTGGCCGACGTAGATTGGCGCCGGGTTTCGCCCAGGCTGGTTTGGGTCGAGCTCGCGAGTGCTGCCGGAGTGCTGGTCGTGCTGCTGGCAGTCTGCACTGGGCTGTGGCTGCTGCAACTGTGGATTCCGCTGGCAAGCGGTGGAGTGTTAGTAATCGGGACCATCGTGCAGCTCGTGATAATTCCGCGGCGAGTGCGCTCGATCGGCTACCAGCTGCGCGACGACGACCTCCTCTTCCGCCGAGGCATCATGTGGCAGCGTTTCGTAGCGGTCCCCTACGGTCGCATGCAACTCATCGACATCAACCGTGGTCCGATCGCCCGAGCGCTTGGGCTCAGCGAATTGAAGTTCGTGACCGCCGCAGCCGCCGCCGGAGTAACGCTCCCTGGACTGCGTGCAGCGGATGCCGACGAGCTGCGAGATCGCCTGGTAGCGCTGGCGGAGAGCCGCCGGGCCGGGCTGTGACCGACGTCACTCCCGAAAGCGCTGCTACCGATCCGGGCGGACTCCCCGGCCAGGACGGCATCGCCGGCCAGGACGGCCTCGCTGTGGTACCCGCAGCCGTGGCGGCGCTCACCGACGGCCAGTGGCACCGGCTGCATCCGGCGTCCCCACTCCTGAGGGGTGGAATCGTGCTCATCGCGATTCTCGGAGCCGTTGTGGCGAACCTCCGCGAACGGCTCGTTTCTCTCTTCATCCCACGCTTCGACGAGGGTGATGATGCGGTCGACTACGTGTTTAACAATGGTTTCGTGCTCCAGGCGTTGCTGGTCATTCTCGTCGTGCTGCTCGTTCTCATTGCTGGCTTTTACTTCTCCTGGCGCATGCACACGTTCCGCATCACGGACGAGGTCGTGGAGGAGAAATCCGGCATTCTGTTCCGCACGAACCGCAAGGCCAGACTCGACCGCATCCAGGGCATCAATATCGTTCGACCGTTCTTCGCGCGGTTGTTTGGGGCGGCCAAGCTCGAGATAAACCAGGCCGGGCAGAACAGCAACCTGCAACTGTCATACCTGGGATCGAGGGCGGCGGATGACCTCCGTCGCGAGATTTTGCGCCTCGCATCGGGCACCAGGGTCGCGTCGGCCGTCTCCGGTCCGGGCGCTACAGCGGGCTTCATCGATCGGCGCGTGGGCGAACTGTTCGCACCGGAACTCGACCCGGACCTTGCTGCCCCGGAATCCGTGGTCAAGATTCATCTGGGGAGACTGCTCGGTTCTATCGTGCTCAGCGAAGGCACTGTCATTCTCGTGCTGGCACTCATCGGTGGGGGTATCTGGATTGCGGCAACGGGCGAGTACTACGCGCTCTTCATTGCGCTGCCGAGCCTCTTCGGAGTTGGCAGTGTGTACCTGCGGCGGTTCACCAGGGCTCTTCGGTACACCATCGCCGGAACGCCGGACGGTGTGAGGGTTGGCTACGGGCTGCTGTCGACCAGCAACGAGACGCTGCCGCCCGGTCGCATCCACTCTGTGCAGGTGCGACAGCCGCTTCTGTGGCGGCCCTCTGGCTGGTGGGAGGTTCGGGTGAACGTGGCCAGCCACTCCTCGAACAAAGGAGCGGCGGGGCAGGCTAACACGACCATCCTTCCCGTGGGCAACTTTGACGAAGCCGCCAGAGTCGTTGCTCTCGTTCTCCCTGGGTTCGTTCTTCCAGAGTTTCTTTTCGTCGGCCCTGACGACGGCTTTACCAATTCACCACCCAGGGCGGTGTGGCTCCGCCCGTTATCGTGGCGGCGCAACGGGTTCGCGACTGCCCCCGACTGGCTGCTGTTACGCCGCGGGGCGATCTGGCGCCAGCTCGTGATTGTGCCGCAGCCGCGACTGCAGAGCGTTGCTGTCGCGCAGGGGCCACTGCTGCGAGCGCTAGGCCTGGCCAACATCCATCTGCACACGGTTGCGGGACCGATCCGCGCCGAGCTCGGCGCCATCGACCTGGATGCCGCGGTCGCTTTCTTTGGGACCGTCGCGCTGGCCGCGGTCGAGTCCGCACAGCGCGACACCTCACACCGTTGGAGATCGACGGAACTGCCGATGGAGTCGCCTGGGAAGTCAGCAGAGGAGCCGTTGTTGGAGCCAGCACGGGAACCCCTGGCGGGGCCACAGGAGTTGTCGGAATGACCGATTCGGACCAGACAAATCAGCCGAGGCGCCAAGGACACCCTGGCCATCCGGAGCGTTCTGGGCGGCTTGGTGTCGGAATCGTCGGTGCGGGATTGGTCGGTCCCCTGATCGGTGCTGCGCTTGCCGGAGCGGGGCACGCGGTGGTTGGAATCTCCGCGATTTCCGACGCCAGCAGGGAGCGGGCAGAGGCGATTCTTCCCGGGGTCCCGATTCTGGCTGTGCCCGAGGTCATCGAGCGCAGTGAACTCGTCATCCTTGCTGTCCCGGCAGACGAACTGGTAAAACTTGTCGAGGGGCTGGCCGCGACCCACGCTTGGGTTCCGGGTCAGCTCGTCCTGCACACGGCGGCCGAGTTTGGCACAGACGTCCTCGCGCCCGCGATGGCTCAGGGAGTCATCCCGCTCGCCATTCACCCCATCATGTCCTTCACCGGGTCGACGATTGACCTGGCCAGGATGGTGGACAGCTACTTTGCTGTCACGGCTCCCGCTCCCGTGTTGCCGATCGGTCAGGCACTCGTCGTCGAGATGGGCGGGGAGCCGCTCGTGGTCGCCGAGTCGGATCGCGCGGCCTACGCAGAGGCGATCTCAACGGCCGTGAGTTTCTCGAGCGCCATCGTCGATCAGGCCACCGGCATCCTCGCGTCGATCGGGGTAGAGGCACCGGGCCGGGTGCTTGGTCCGCTTGTCCGTTCTTCGGTTGAAAACGCGCTGGGTCGTGCCACCTAATATCGCGTGCCACCTGATTTATCCCCCATCCGCTCTTGTCCTTCCGGATTGTTGGTGATTTCCGCCCTTCTTGACACCGGGAACGGCGGAAATCGCCAACAATCATGCTCGCGGCCGAGCCAGTAACATCGGGATGTGCCTGTTGCCGTAGTCCAGACCATCGCCGAGCTGCGTGCGAAGCTTGCGGATACCCGCTCGGCAGGCAGGACCATCGCACTGGTCCCTACCATGGGTGCGCTCCATGAGGGTCATCTCGCGCTGGTCTCCCGCGCACGAGAGCTCGCGGATGTCGTGGTCGTATCGATCTTCGTCAACCCGATGCAGTTTGGCCCCGCCGAAGATCTCGCACGCTACCCGCGAGACCTGGATGCAGACCTCGCCCGCGTGGGAGGGTTGGGCGTCGACTTCGTGTTCGCCCCTAGCGTGGTCGAGATGTACCCGGAGGGTGAAGTTCAGACTCGCGTCGCCGCGGGAGCGGTGGCCGATTTGTATGAGGGGGCCTCCCGGCCGGGGCATTTCGACGGTGTTCTCACCGTCGTCAACAAACTGCTCAACATCGGCGGTCCGACCGTTGTGCTGTTTGGGCAGAAGGACGCTCAGCAGGTTTACCTGGTGAAGCGGATGGTTGCCGACCTTAACCTGCCCGTCGCGGTGGACGTGGTTCCCACTGTGCGGGAGCCGGGCGGACTCGCACGGTCCAGTCGCAATCGGTACCTGTCGGAGGAGCAGGGCCGGGCGGCCCTGGCGCTGTCTGCTGCGCTGGGAGCCGGGGCGGCATCCGTCAATCGGAGGCTCGAAGTAGTGCGCGACGCGGCTCTGGCGGTTCTCGATGCGCAGCCACTGGTTAAACTGGAGTACTTGGTCATTGTGGATCCTGAAACCCTGCTCGCCGTCGATGCTGGTTACCGAGGCACCGCGACGATGCTGGTCGCCGCGATCGTCGGTGGAACCCGGCTGATCGATAACGGTGCGGTCCAGTTGGGTTGACCAGACCGCGACCGAAACAACGCCGACACAACGACCGATCAGACCGACACCCCGAACCGAGAGTGCGAACCACATGACGACGACACCGGCAGATGCCGCTTCGCAAGGACACGCTGTCCCGAAGCAGGATGCGGATGCGATTGTGGCTGCGGCGCAGGCGGCGTCGGCCCAGTTTGAGGCGGAGTCATCCGAGCAGATGCAGGTGCGGCTTGCCAAGCGCGAGCGACTGAACGCGTCGGGCCTCGAGGCGTATCCCGTCTCGCTACCCATCACCACGACCATTGCCGAGACCCGCGCGCGCTTCGGCGAGCTCGAGTCGGATGCGACGACGGGCGAGATCGTCGGCCTCGCGGGCCGCATCGTGCACCTTCGCAACACGGGCAAGCTCTGCTTCGCGTCCCTTCAGTCCGGCGACGGATCCCGCATCCAGGCCATGGTCTCGCTGGCCGTCGTTGGTGAGGAGTCGCTCGAACTGTGGAAGGAACTGGTCGATCTCGGAGACCACCTGTTTGTCTCCGGGGAGGTGGTCGCCAGCCGTCGCGGCGAGCTGTCAGTGATGGTCGCGGGGTGGAAGATCGCGACCAAGGCGCTCCGTCCGCTCCCTAACTTGCACACCGAGCTCAGCGAAGAGACCCGCGTGCGTGCGCGCTACCTCGACCTGATTGCGCGCGAGGGCGCCAGGCAGATGGTGCGCAATCGGGCCGCATCCGTCGCTTCCCTGCGCAAGACCTTCGCCGACCACGG
>JBDTIM010000105.1:0-13505 GCA_039936355.1 Lacisediminihabitans sp.
AAGTACGAGATCTACGGAATCATCCAGCAACTGGCCGCCCAGGGAAAGGGCGTCATTGTGATTTCGTCCGAACTCCCCGAACTGCTCGGCATCTCCGACCGCATTTACACCATTTTCGAGGGTGCGATCACCAACGATATTCCTGCCGCTGAGGCGGATCCGGAATTCGTGATGAAGAGCATGACCTCGGCCAAGAAGAAGGTTCAACACGCATGAGCGGCATCAAAGACATCAAGAAGATCTTCGGTGGTGGGAGCTCCAACCTCCGGCAGTTCACGATTCTCATGGCCCTGATTCTCATCATCGCCATCTTCCAGTTCGCGACGGGCGGCCTGACGCTGACGTCCGGCAACCTGATCAACCTGGTCAGCCAGTACTCGTACATCCTCATCCTTGCTATCGGGATGGTGATGCTCATCATTGCCGGTCACATCGACCTCTCTGTCGGATCTGTCGCGGCATTCAGCGGCATTGTCGTGGCGAGTGCGATGAAGGTGTGGGATCTGCCGTGGCCGCTCGCTATCGTGCTCGGCCTCGTCGTCGGAGCGCTGATCGGGGCTTGGCAGGGATTCTGGGTCGCTTTTGTTGGAGTCCCGGCGTTCATCGTCACTCTCGGTGGCATGCTCATTTTCCGCGGTGGGAACCAGTTCATCGGCAATGCGAACACGATCCCGGTGCCCGACGGATTCACGATCATCGGCGCAGGCTACCTACCGGACTTCGGGCCTGATTTTGGCTACAACAACCCCACCCTCATCCTGGGGTTGATCGTCATCATCGCCATCCTCTATGGCGAGTTCCGCGCTCGCAAAACACGCGCCATTCTCGGCGCGGAGCAGATCCCGCTGTGGGTAACCACCGTGAAGCTCGTAGTTCTCGTCGGCGTTGTCGTGGCGGCGACTCTCACGTTTGCAGGCGGGCGCGTGGGAACCAGCTTCCCCGTCTCCGGCATCATCCTGGGCGTGCTGGTTGTCGGATACTCCTTCCTTACGCGCAATACGATCTTCGGCCGTCACATCTACGCCGTCGGTGGTAACCGCCCGGCCGCGAAGTTATCCGGTGTGAATTCGCGCAGGGTTGACTTCCTGCTCATGGTCAACATGGGAGTGCTCGCGTCCCTGGCCGGGATGATTTTTGTCGCCCGTTCGGTCGCTTCAGGGCCTCAAGACGGTCTGAACTGGGAACTCGACGCGATTGCCGCGGTCTTCATCGGTGGCGCCGCAATCTTCGGTGGTATCGGGACCGTTGCCGGGTCCATCATCGGTGGTCTCGTGATGGCAGTGCTCAACAACGGCCTTCAGTTGCTCGGAGTTGGCATCGACCGCGTCCAGATCATCAAGGGCCTCGTTTTGCTGATCGCTGTCTCGGTCGACGTTTACAACAAGAGTCAAGGCAGGCCGTCGCTCATCGGGCTACTCACTCGCAACCGCAAGAAGGACGCCGTGGCTGAAACCCCGGCGGTTATGCCCTCCGGCGGTGGCAGCTCAGATTTGACTCCCTCGGAGTCCACCACCCAGAAGTAACGCACCAGATTCACCCCTGTATAAATACCACACAACAATAGAAAGTGATTGATATGCGAAAACTCGCTATTACCACCACGGCAGTCGCCGCGATCGCACTCATGGTGCTGTCCGGCTGTTCAACCCGTGATGCTGGCACAACTGGCAAGTCGGGCGCCGCCGCCGGTTTCGCCAAGGACGCGCTCATCGGTGTTGCGCTCCCCTCGAAGACCTCGGAGAACTGGGTTCTCGCCGGCAAGCTGTTCACAGACGGACTCGCTTCCGCGGGATTCAAGAGTGATGTGCAGTATGCAGGCGCTTCCAGCACTGTTGCTGACCAGCAGGGCCAGATTCAGTCCATGGTTACCAAGGGCGCCAAGGTCATCATCATCGGTGCAGCCGACGGTGGCCAGCTCGGCACGCAGGTTAAGGCGGCACACGATGCCGGTGCCATTGTCATCGCGTATGACCGCCTCATCCTCAACACCGCCGATGTCGACTACTACGTCGCGTATGACAACGAGAAGGTCGGTGAGCTCCAGGGCCAGGCTCTTCTCGATGGCATGAAGGCGAAGTTCCCCGACAAGAAGACCTTCAACATCGAGCTGTTCTCCGGTTCCTCGGATGACGCTAACGCTCCGGTGTTCTTCAAGGGTGCCATGAAGATCCTGCAGCCGAAGATCGATGACGGGACGCTCAAGGTCGTCTCCGGCCAGACCGACATCAAGCAGACGGCGACCGCCGGCTGGAAGCCGGAGAATGCCCAAAGCCGCATGGACAACCTGCTCACCGCAAGCTACGGCTCGACCGAGCTCGATGGCGTCCTCTCCCCGAACGACACCCTGGCTCGCGCCATCATCACCTCGGTGAAGAGCCAGAACAAGCCGATCCCGATAGTCACCGGTCAGGACTCCGAGGCCGAGTCGGTCAAGTCGATCATGGCGGGCGAGCAGTACTCCACCATCAACAAGGACACCCGCGCGCTGGTCAAGCAGGCCATCAAGATGGCGTCCGACCTGCAGGCAGGCACTAAGCCGGAGACCAACTCCACCGACTACAACAACGGTGTCAAGGTTGTTCCGACCTTCCTGCTGCCGCCTCAGCTGGTGACCAAGGCCAACGCCGCCGAGTCGTACGCCAACGACCCGACGCTTGAGCCGCTCACGAAGTAGTTCCGCTCGATCCAAGGCCGGTCCCGACTCGCGTCGGGGCCGGTCTTTTGCGTGTGGCTACGAATAGTTTCAAGGAGCGCGCCAGAGCGGGCAGAGGTATCGGAGGTGATTCAGCGTCGAGCAGCGTACTGATCGCGAATAACCGGACGCGTGTCGTGTTTGGGCGTTCCCGACAGTGTGATGGGCCACTCCGGGCGCACGTTTTTGAGCGCCCACGCGGCCTGAACGCTTGCGCCGAGTGCGACGTATTCGGCCGGTGCGGGAACCTCGACGGACACGTCGAACACCTGCCCCGCGATAGTGGCGACGGCTTCGTTCTGAGCAGCACCCCCGATGAGCAGGATCCGGCGTGCCTCCACGCCCTGTGCCCTGATGGCATCCAGTCCGTCTGCTAACCCGCACAGCATCCCCTCGATGGCAGCTCGGGCCAAATTCTGCCGCGTGGTGGAAGCGAGAGTGAGACCAAAAAGACTCGCCGTCGCATCTGGCAGGTTGGGGGTACGCTCGCCCTCGAAATACGGCTGCAGCACCAGGCCGCCAGCACCGGGTTCTGCCTCCAGTGCGAGCCGTCCCAGCTCAGTGTGGTCGACACCGAGGAGGCCGGCAACGGAGTCGAGCACCCGCGCAGCATTCAATGTGGCGACGAGTGGGAGGAAGGCACCGGTGGCGTCGGCGAACCCGGCAACTGTGCCGGTGGCATCCGTCGTCGGAGCATTGGTGACTGCGAACACGGTGCCGCTTGTGCCGATGGACACCACGACATCACCGGGTCCCGCACCAAGACCCAGCGCTGCGGCCGCGTTGTCTCCAGCGCCGACTCCGATGACACGCGCGGTCTGGATGCCGTGCTCGGCGAACTTGGCGCTCTCACCGCCCCAGGCACCGGGCTTCATGATGCGCGGGAGAATCGCTGGATGCCCAAGTGCGAGCTCAAACAGCTCCCGGTCGTAGCGCCCCGTGTTCGGGTTCCAGTAGCCGGTGCCGCTCGCGTCTGAGCGGTCGGTGACGAGCTCTTCGAGCCGTGGTCCGTTCGCACTTTCGCCCTCCGGGCCGTAGCCGCGCAGCCGCCAGATGAGCCAGTCATGCGGAAGTACGACGGCCTCTACCCTGGCGGCGTTTTCCGGCTCATTGTCGCGCAGCCAGCGCACTTTGGTCACCGTGAAGCTTGCGACCGGAACCGAGCCGGTGCGCCGGGCAAACTCTGCGGCACCAATCTCGGCCATCAGATCTGTCGCAGCCTGGGCGGAGCGTGTGTCGTTCCAGAGCAGGGCTGGGCGGATGACGCGGCCTTCGGCATCCAACACGACCATGCCGTGTTGCTGCGCCGCGACGGAGAACGCCGAAACGCCCTTGAAGCCGCCGGCATCGTCGATTGCCGCGAGCAGCGCATCCCACCACGCGTTCGGATCGACTTCAGTTCCGGCGGGATGCGATGCCTTCCCGGTACGGACGATCGCCCCGGTTGCGAGGTCGCGTACGACGACTTTGCAACTCTGGGTGGACGAGTCGATGCCTGCAACCAGTGTCATAACACTCATTCTTCCGCGTTCATTTGCGACTTCTGTTTCACATGATTATCTCGAGTCTTTCCGCGCTCCCCCTTTTCGTAACTCAGGCAGAATTCGGATGTGGTCCGCTACGCCCCCGGAAATCCGGGAAATCCGGGAGTCGCCGCGTGTATATGGAAAAATGCCTGAATTGCGATCAGAGGCCGGATGTTAGAAATGCGGGCCAGCGCGATGGCCGCCATGGGCGAGGGGATTGAAATCTGGCGTGCGGAGCTCGGCGCGGACATCCTTATGATCGGTGCTGCCGAACTTGCCTTCGTGGGAATATTAACGAACCCGGCAGCTTAAAGCTGTAGAACGATGGTCAGTCCGAAGTAGGGGGAAACGCAGTGACGTCAGACAACGCCGACTACCGCGAAGCCGGGTTGGTCTTCCCGAAGGAATTCTTCTTCGGATCGGCAACCGCGTCGTACCAGATCGAAGGCGCCTGGAACGAGGATGGTCGTGGTCCGTCCATCTGGGACACCTTCTCGCAAACCCCCGGGCTGATCAGCGACGGCACGACGGGCAATATCGCGGACGACCACTATCACCGGCTCGAGCAGGACTTGGGCCTGATGCAGGACCTGGGGCTGCAGGCCTACCGCTTCTCTATGTCCTGGTCGCGCATCATCCCGACCGGCTCAGGTCAGGTAAACCAGGCTGGCATCGACTTCTATTCGCGGCTCGTTGATGGACTTCTCGATCGCGGGATCACACCGATTGCGACGCTGTACCACTGGGATCTGCCGCAGCCGCTCGAAGACGCCGGCGGCTGGCCGAACCGCGACACGGCATATCGTTTTGCCGAGTACGCGGCAGTGATTGGTGCAGCCCTCGGCGATCGGGTTGCGATCTGGACTACCCTCAATGAACCATGGTGTTCCGCATACCTCGGCTACGGGTCCGGAGTGCATGCACCCGGGCGCACCAATGGGGCGGATGCGCTCGCCGCGGTACACCACCTGAACCTCGCCCACGGCCTCGCGCTTGCCGAGCTGCGCAGAGTCGTCCGAAACGATCCGCAGTTCTCGATCACACTCAACCTGCACGCACTGCGCGGAGTTGGCGACACCGGAGCGGAGGCGGTGCGGCAGATCGACGCCATAGCCAACAGGGCGTTCACTGGTCCGCTGCTGCACGGTGCGTATCCGGCCGACCTCTTCGAAGACACCAGGGAGGTCACCAGCTGGTCGTTCGTGAGGGATGGCGACCTCGCGCTCATCCACCAGCCCATTGATTTCCTCGGCGTCAACTATTACTCGACCACCTCGGTGAAGCTCTGGGATGGTACGAGCAACCGTTCGGCATCCGACGGCCACAAGGCGGCAGCGGGCTCACCATGGCCGGGTGCGGATGCGGTGGAGTTTCTGCCGCAGGACGGCCCCTACACCGAGATGGGCTGGAACATTGCGCCGGACGGACTCGAGCAGCTTCTGCTCGACGTGCACGAAGAGTTCCCCACTCTGCCCCTGGCCATTACCGAGAATGGCGCCGCATTCGACGACGCAGTGGTCGATGGTGCGATCCACGATCGGGATCGCATCGATTACCTCCGTCGCCACGTGACTGCGGTTCACCGAGCCATGCAGCGCGGCGTCGACGTGCGCGGCTACCTGGTGTGGTCGCTGCTCGATAATTTCGAGTGGGGTTACGGATTCAGTAAAAGGTTCGGCATTGTCCGTGTCGACTACGACAGCCTGGTGCGCACCGTCAAAGACAGCGGGCACTGGTATTCCGAACTCGCCCGCAGCAACACGATCCCGGAGTGACCCCCAGTTGACCACCGTTGTCCATCCTGGCGACTCGCTCTCGAATCGCCAGCGACTCGTCTACGTCCTCGTTCTCGGGGCGCTCACCGCGCTCGGCCCATTTTCCGTCGACCTCTACCTACCGGCATTCCCCGCAGTCGAGCACGATTTCCAGACCACAGCGACCGCCGTGCAGCTCACTCTCACGGCCACGACGATCGGTTTCGCTATTGGCCAGCTTCTGATCGGCCCGTGGAGTGACAAAGTGGGCCGCAGGATGCCGCTCATCATCGCCACTGTGCTGCACGTAGGCTCCAGTCTTGGCATTGTTTTAGCACCGGACATCGTCTGGGTTGGAATCTTCCGAGTGTTGCAGGGAATTGGTGCGGCTGGCGGCAGTGTCGTCGCGTTGGCGATGGTGCGCGACCTCTTCGGCGGTCTCCCTCTGGTGCGGATGCTGTCACGGCTCGCACTGGTGAGCGGACTGGCGCCCATCCTGGCCCCGGTGATCGGATCGCAGTTGTTGCGCATCGTCGACTGGCGTGGGATCTTCGTATTCCTTACGATCTACGGGGTGCTCGTGTCGCTTGCCGCGATCTTTTTTCTCGTGGAGACGCAACCGGCGGCCAGACGTGCGGACTCGGGCCACAGCACAATACGTCAGCGGTACCGGTCACTGTTCTCAGACCACGTTTTCGTCGGTACGATCATCATCGCAGGCATGACGTTTTCCGGATTGTTCGCCTATCTCACCGCGACTCCGCTGCTATTCCAGCAGGTCTATGGATTGTCGGCACAGGAATACGGTCTGCTCTTCGCGGTCAACTCGATCGGCGTGGTGACGGGGGTGCAAGCGAGTTCACGGCTGGCCAAGTATCTCGGACCACAGTGGATCCTCTTTGGCGCGGTGTCCCTCATGTTGGTGTCTGCGGTGGCCATCGTTGTGCTGGATCTCAACCAGGTTGGGCTGTGGGGCATCCTCATTCCACTCTGGTTCTTCATCACCGCCTGCGGCTTCGCCTTCCCGTGCCAACAGGTCCTCGCACTGGCAGGACATGGTGGCGAGGCCGCGACTGCTGCATCCGTCATGGGGGCGGTGAACTTCGGCTCAGCCGGAGTGATCTCTCCCATCGTCGGTCTGTTTGGCGTCTCAACCGCTATCCCCATGGCCGGAGTGATGATTTGTACCTCCGTGGTGTCACTGTGTGTCATGTGGCTCGTGGTGCGTCCGCGGTCGGTGCCCGCGCTCGTCCGCTGAGCTTGCCTGAGCCGCTCATCCACCCCCGAAGAGCTGCCGTTATGTCCCAAATGCAGGACTGGATGGAGCGGTACCCGCGGATTTCAGGGAACAGGATGCGCGCAACGGGCCGCAACTCCTGCATTTGGGACATGGAGCGCATCCACGGAAAGCAAGGTTAGCGTTAGTGCATGTCAGCAGAACCACCTGTGGGGCCTTCCGCGAAAACCACCCGTACCGTCTCCCGGCTATGGCCGCTGGTCAGTGGCGCAGTCACGCTCGCGCTGGTGGTTGGCGGAGGCCTGTTGATTATGGCGCGCTCGGCGGCACCGGAGATCGATACCGAGTGGATGGCGGAGATCGTCGAACATCGCAGTCCGTTGTGGCAGACCCCGGCTCTAATCATGAACTTCCTGGGCGGCGGATGGTTCGCCACTTTCGTTGTGCCACTGGTGGTCATCGGGGTGCTCTGTTTGGTGCGCCGATTCTGGGCGGCGCTTTATTTTGCCGTGGCAACCGTGGTCAGCGTCGGGCTCGTGCAATTGCTCAAGCATGTTCTCGAGCGGGCGCGTCCTATCGATCAACTAGTGACATCGGATCCCGGCTCGTTTCCCTCCGGCCACGTCGCCAACGCGGCGACCATGGCAACGGTGCTTGTGCTCATCTTCTGGCGGGTGTGGGTGTGGGCAGCAGCATCCATCTATACGGTCCTGATGATGCTCAGTCGCACCTATCTTGGCGTTCACTGGCTGACCGACACCATCGGTGGGCTCCTGCTCGGCGTCGCTGTCGCGGTGATCATCTGGGCGCCCCTTGCCGCCAGATTGCGGGATGAGGCGAAACGGCGAGCAGCAGGTAACGTTTCAGCATGAGAATTCTCTTGGTGGGGGCCGGCGGCGTCGGCGATGCGATCGCCAAGATTGCGGCACGGCGCAGCTTCTTCGACGTGATGGTCGTGAGCGACTACGACGAATCCCGTGCGGAGCGCACGGTGGCCTGGATCGAGGAGAAACATGGCCCGCAGAACGGACGATTCGTGCCTGCGCAAATCGACGCATCTGATCCGGATAGCGTCGCATCCGTCGCGCTCGAATACGGTGCGACCCACGTTATGAACGCTGTTGAGCCCAAGTTCGTGCCTACCATCTTCGCGGGGGCGCTGGCGGCTGGAGCGGACTATCTCGACATGGCGATGAGCCTGTCTGAGCCGCATCCGACCGACCCTTATGTTCAGACCGGCGTGAAGCTCGGTGACGACCAGTTCGCGCAGGCCCCGGATTGGGAGACGGCCGGTCGTCTCGCGCTCGTCGGTATCGGCGTGGAGCCCGGGCTGAGCGACGTGTTCGCGCGCTACGCGGCTGATCACCTCTTCAGCGAGATTGACGAACTCGGGGTGCGCGACGGAGCCAACCTGGTGGTGCGTGACGAGGCCGGCAATGAGATCTTCGCGCCATCCTTTAGCATCTGGACCACCATCGAGGAGTGTCTTAATCCGCCTGTGGTGTGGGAGAAGGATGCGGGCTGGTTCACGACGGAGCCATTCAGCCAGCCGGAGGTCTTCGAGTTTCCTGAGGGCATCGGCTCAGTTGAGTGTGTCAACGTGGAGCACGAAGAGGTGCTGCTCATGCCGCGCTGGATCGATGCCAAGCGGGTCACGTTCAAATACGGGCTAGGCAACGAGTTCATTGGCATCCTGAAAATGCTGCACCAGCTGGGGCTAGATAAGACCTCGCCGGTGCGCGTGCGCTCAGCGGCCGGCCCGGTGGAGGTCGCCCCCCGCGACGTCGTCGCTGCGGGTCTGCCTGACCCAGCGACAATCGGTCCGTGGATGACCGGCAAGACCTGCGCGGGAGTGTGGGTGACCGGTCGTGGCCTCGATGGGGCTCCGCGCGAAGTTTATCTTTATCACGTCAGTGACAACGAGTGGACGATGGCCGAGTACGAGTGCCAGTGCGTCGTCTGGCAGACAGCACTCAACCCAGTGATTGCGATGGAGCTTCTCGCCTCCGGCGCCTGGTCAGGCATCGGCGTACTCGGGCCGGAAGCTTTCGACGGCGAGGCTTTCCTCGAACTCATGGCCCGCGGCGAAAGCGAGGGGGGTTTCGGGCAGAAGTGGGGGCTGGAGGAGAGAACCCCACGGCCATGAAAGTGGTGCGTGACACGCGTCGCGATGAACTGGTGAGGGTGGCTATCTCCGTTCTCGAACGCGATGGTCTGGAGAAATTTAGCATTGGTGAAATCGCTCGCGACGCCGGGATTAAACCACCTTCCTTGTACAAACAGTTCGTGAACAAGGCCGACATTGAGGCGGCCATGGTCGAACTCGGTTTACGTGAACAGGCGACCGTGAACAGCAGCGCAATTGCGGCGCTGGGGGAGTCCGCGTCGAAGAGTCAGATCGCAGAGACGATTGTGCGCGCCTTTCGCGACTTCGGAACGCAGCATCCGCAGCTCTATCGGCTCATGAACGACAGGCCGCTCCCGGCGACTCTTCCACCGGGCGCGATGGACGCTATCTCGGCTGACTATCGCAAGCTCTTTACCAACCCATCACTTGCCACCAGCTTCTGGGCTTGGGCGCACGGCCTGCTCTCGCTCGAGTTGGCTGGCAGGTACGAATCGCAGTCTGACGTCGAGGAATTATGGAAGGTGATGGTTGGCCGGCTGGTCGCCGAAGTGGAGTAAACGCGACGCAGAGTGCTCGTGGTGACGTGCGTCCTGTGCGGCTTCGTCTACGCCCTGATGATCGGGATGCCCATGAGCGCCATAAAGGCGAGCACGAAACCGAACACAGCCAGCATGCTCACGACGGCAGTCATCACGACAATAACCGGACGGTTTTCGTACCAGTACGCGCAGCCTGGGTACTGGGCAAAGAAGTCTCTCGCGGTAATCGGTTCGTCTCGTTCGTCCATCGCGATGTCCGTGGATGCGGCGATGACGGTGGCGATCGCTCTCATGTCACGCTGGGACCAGAACATGCCGCGCATTCGGAGGGCACGTTTGTTGTTGGTGCAGCGCACCAGAAGCTGGAGCATCGTATCTGGTGACGAACTTCGGTAGGTGGATACGAGCACGGCCTCGCCGACGTCGGAAAGCTGCATGGGTTGTAGTTCCCTGAGCAGTGTGCGCTCATATATGGCGGTGGGTGTTACGCCGATGAATATTGCGGTGAAGCGCCAATAGAGGATGGCGGCGGCAGCGAGGGTAAGCAGGTGAATGCCGAGCACTGCAATAAGCCACGTGACGCCCAACGTGCTGAAAAAATAGACTGCACCGAATAGCGGTAGCGACAGGAGCGCGTAGGAGAGCAGGCCGTTCCGCATCAGTGATCGGCGCGGGCTGACTCTCACGACAAACGTGGGCGCCTCAGTGCTGCGTCTCATGAACTCCACGCCCGCCCCGTGATGAATAAACGTACCTCGCGTAAACTGGTTGATTCTGAGTGAAGTTTACTCCGCAAACTTGCGGAAGGAGCTCGATGAGCGCGCTCAGGCGAGCCGCTTCTTCACCTCGGCCAGCGACGGATTTGTGGCGGCACTGCCATCCGGAAAAAGCACCGTGGGTACGGTCTGGTTGCCATTGTTGAGAGCGGCAACGAGCTCGGCGGTACCGTCGACTTCTTCGATATTGATTTCGCGGATGGGGATACCTTCGCGCTTCAGCTGGCTTGTGAGCCGCGCGCAATAACCGCACCAGGTTGTACTGAACATGGTGATGGTTCCAGCCTCGGGGACGAAGGATGTTGCAATGGTCATCCTTCAACCGTAACTGCGTCGGGTCGTTCGCGCTGGCGGGTAGCGATCAGGGTCATGACAACGAGAGTCGCCTCGCCGCTGCTCATGCGAGCCTCAGCAGCAGAAACCTTCGTGCCGCTTTCTCCGAGGAAGTCATCCGGCCCTGAGTTTGAGGTGTTTCGGCAACAGCCAGTTCCGCTCCGAGGTGGTCCTCGGGGCGATGACCTCTACGGTGCCGGTGAAGCCGCGACGAGCTTCGCACCGCTAAGCGCAGGTTCTGGATGACTAATCCGGATGTGGTCAGGTCTGAAACCATGCTCGATACCCCAGAGCACTGCATTGGTTCTGCTGTTCACCTCAATGCGCCGATAGCAGCTTCGAATGTAGGTCTTGATTGAATTGATCGAGAGGTGGGCTCGCTCCGCGATCTCCGCGTTCGACAGCCCTTGCGTGATCAGGGCCAGAACCTCGGCCTCCCGTTCGGTTAGGCCCTCCTCCCGACCTGGCCAGTCGCCCGCCACAATTGTGGGCGTATCCTTGCGGCCAGTGTGGATCCGGGCACCATTGGCGTAGATCGTCTCCAGAGCGGCGACGAGCCTCGACGCGGGTAAGCCTTTGGAGATGTACCCGCCAACTCCGTTAGCGAGCGTCGCTTCCACGTGCGCCGGCTCAAGATCCCACGAGTAGACGGCCACCACTCCTATCAGCGGATTCGAGACAAGCTCTCGAATCTCGGCCTGATCGCCTCGCGTGGCCGCGAACGTGTCATAGAGAGCGATGTCAACCCGATCGCGAACCTGCTTATTTGCATCGAGCTCGACCACGCGGATTCTGTTGTGATACGAGCGCAGCATCTCCGCGACACCGCGAACGACAACCTCGTAATCATCGATCAGGGCGACTCGGATTGGATCCATGTGTCCACGATATGGTGCCTGGTCCGTTAGGGGCAAAAGTTCACCCCTTAGGGTGAATTTCTTGCCCGCGATCCAGCATATTGTCAGCCTATGACCACGACGCACCCAGCACCTGACGGGTCTCCGCGCAGTTCCGAGTCGCCGACGTCGGCGCGATCGAAATTCATGCGAGCACCCAGAAGAAGGCGTGCGCCTGAAGATACCGGAAAGCGGCGTCCTTCCCACACCTTGGATAAACGTGCTGCGAAACCTCCGGAGACCCTTTCGATCCGAGAACTCGTCACCGAACTCGGCAAGGTTGCAGACGAAGAGCGTGGTTCCAGGCCCGTTCAGCTAGATGCTCGGATATGCACCCAGCGGGAGCAGGAGCTCATCGACGAACTCCATAGGCGCCGCGACGATCTAGATCCGAACGGAAACGTGCCGTGACCATCCACTCGCGGGTCGAGAAGACCCTGAGCGCCTGACACAGCTGTACTGAATTCCACACTTCCCGACCAAAACCATCCGATACCGCCAAATGAAGAGGAGCTCAATCATGAGTGCATCACACAAGATCAACAACGAGGCCGAAGACCTCAAGGGAAAGACCAAAGAAGCAACCGGCAAGGCAACCAACGACAACAAGCTGGTCGCGGAGGGCAAAGCCGATCAGACCAAGGCCAATGTGAAGAAAGCCGCCGAAAACGTCAAAGACGCCTTCACAAAGTAGTTCGCTGCAGTACTAGCGACTGCTACCCGAAAATCCATTTCGAAAGGTAATTCCGCATGAACATTCTCTTGATCGTTGTCGTCGTTGTCGCTGTTGTCCTATTGATCACAGGCGGGCTCGTGCAATCTCTCAACTTCCTACTCTGGGTTGGACTTGTTCTGGTTGTCATCGCCATCATCGCCTTCCTGATCCGGACGATCAGCGGCCGCCGCGTCTGAGAAACCGGACCGCGAAGAACGACGTGGGCTGACGGAGAAATCTGTCGGCCCACGTCGAGCACCCGAGGTACCGGCCGAGACCAGGCAGCAGCAAGGATCCTTAGCGCTTCGCGATTTCCCGGAGCCGAGCATGTGCGTTTCGTTCGAGGAAAGGACTATTGATGGCGTCGGGAGCGCGTGCGAAATGACATCAACGACAACCGGGAAGGAAATGCCTCGACAGTCGGCAGGGACCACCGTCGGGCAATATTTTCGGATGTGGAACGATGGCGATCTGTCTCAGCTGACAGAACTGCTGTCCGCAAACTGGATAGATCATGCTCATCCTGATCGGCAGTGCGCTGAGGATGTCATGCGCGCTATCACTGCGTCCCGTGGGCAGCATCCCGATACCCGGGTGTTGGTCGACGCGGTTCTTGAGGGCCCATTCATCACGGTTTATGGCCGTATTGTCGCCGGCTCTCAAACCGAGAAGCAGGTATGGATCGTTCGGGTCGAGCACGGGCAGTTGCAAGAGATGTGGACCTACGCCGATGACTGAGCGACACGCACACTAGCTGGTCAACTGTTTCGACAGCCGCCCAGACGAGCACACCACCGGCGAAGTCCTCGGAAACTACCTCATCGAGCCCGACAAAAACTATTGGCGCAACCAAACAAAAGAGCCCGGCCGATGGCCGGACTCTTCCTAAATATCAACAATGTCGCGACT
>JBDTIM010000106.1:0-22103 GCA_039936355.1 Lacisediminihabitans sp.
CCGTCGCGGAGTTCCCGTGACGGAGGTGGCCGGGCGACTGGTGACCACCGTTTTCGATCTGCTGCTGGCACGCTACGGTGTCGGCCGTGAGGGCTTGCCAGGCGACTGGCCGACCGGTTACGACGACGCCTCCAGCCCCGGAACCCCCGCCTGGCAGGAGGAGATCACGAGCGTTCCCGCGCGCACGGCCGAGAAAATCGGCCGCGAGTTCGCGCAAAACGCTGAGGACTCCGGCGGCCGCTCGATGATCCTGATGGGCGCAGGAACCAACCACTGGTTCCACTCAGACACCATCTACCGCACGTTCCTCGCGCTGACCACGATGACCGGCTGCCAGGGAGTGAACGGCGGCGGATGGGCACACTACGTTGGCCAGGAGAAGGTTCGCCCGCTCACAGGTTGGGCACAGTACGCCTTTGGCCTCGACTGGGTACGCCCGCCGCGCCAGATGATCGGCACCGCGTTTTGGTATCTCGCAACTGACCAGTGGCGTTACGACGGGCTGCCTGCGGACAGCCTCGCCAGCGCGCAGGCGACCGGTATGTTCAAGGGTCGCACGACCGCGGACTGTCTGGTGGAGTCTGCCAAGCGTGGTTGGATGCCGAGCTTCCCCACGTTCAACCGCAATCCGCTCGACATCGTCGACCAGGCCGAAGCCGCCGGCGTCGAGCCAGCACAGTACGTTGTCGACCAGTTGAAGAGTGGCGAACTGAAATACGCGGTGGAAGACCCGGATGCGCCGGAGAACTTCCCGCGGGTGCTCAACGTGTGGCGGGCCAACATAATCGGCTCATCCGGCAAGGGCAACGAGTACTTCCTCAAGCACCTCCTCGGCACAGACTCGGCCATCCGCGGCGAAGAGTCCGGGCCTGGGCGACGCCCGCAATCGATGAAGTGGCACGATGAGGCGCCGGTCGGCAAGCTCGATCTGATGGTCACGAGTGACTTTCGCAACACATCGACGACCGTCTTCAGCGACATCGTTCTGCCGCCGGCGACCTGGTACGAGAAGCATGACCTGTCGACGACGGATATGCATCCCTTCGTGCACACCTTCAACCCGGCGATCACGCCGCCGTGGGAGGCCAAACCCGACTTCGAGATCTTCAACCTGCTTGCGCAGAAGATCAGCGAACTGTCAGTGGGACACCTGGGTGTGCGCAAGGACATCGTCGCATCACCACTTCTGCACGACACCCCGGACGCGATGTCGACCCCTCACGGGATCGTCGTGGACTCGCCGGAGCTCATCCCCGGCGTGACGATGCCGAAGCTCACCGTTGTAGAGCGCGATTACACGGCCTTCGGTGCGCGGATGGCCGCGCTCGGCCCGCTTACTGCCAAGGTCGGAATGGTCACCAAGGGCATCCTCTTCAACCCGGATGTGGAAGTCGAGGACCTCGGACACCGCAATGGACTCGTCAAAGATGGACCTACCGCGGGCCGTCCGCGACTGGATACCGCTAGGCGAGCCTGCGACATGGTGCTCGCCCTCTCTGGCACAACCAACGGCCGTCTCGGAACCCAGGGTTTCAGAACCCTTGAGAAGCGCACGGGGGTGAAGCTCGCGGATCTGGCCGAAGACAACGAGGCCCGCAGGTACACCTTCAAGGAGGTCGGCGACACTCCGGTTCCGGTATTGACCTCCCCGGAATGGTCGGGTAGCGAGCACGGTGGTCGCCGCTACAGCGCATTTACGATCAACGTCGAGCGCCTCAAACCCTGGCACACCCTAACCGGGCGCCAACACTTCTACCTCGACCATGACTGGATGATGGAGCTCGGTGAGCAACTGCCCATTTACCGCCCCCCGCTGGACATGCATCGCCTGTTCAACGACTCGATCATCGGATCAACCTCGCCAACCGGTGCGCCCGGTTCGAAGGGTCGCGCCGAAGTGGCGGTGCGTTACCTCACGCCACACTCCAAGTGGTCGATCCACTCGGAGTACCAAGACAACCTGATGATGCTTACCCTCTCGCGAGGCGGCCCAACCATCTGGATGTCGCCGCAGGATGCCGACAAGATCGGCGTGCGAGACAACGAGTGGATCGAGTCGTACAACCGCAACGGTGTGGTCGTCGCGCGCGCCATCGTCTCCCACCGCATGCCGGAGGGAACGGTATTCATGTATCACGCAAAGGATCGCACCATCAACGTGCCGATCGCGGAGACCTCGGGTCAGCGCGGCGGCACGAATAACTCGCTCACGCGCATCCTGCTCAAACCGTCTCATCTCATCGGCGGGTACGCACAGCTTTCGTTCGCGTTCAACTATCTGGGGCCGACCGGTAACCAGCGAGACGAAGTCACGGTAATTCGGCGTCGCAGCCAGGAAGTTGAGTACTGATGAAGGTCATGGCCCAGATGTCGATGATTATGAATCTCGACAAGTGCATCGGATGCCACACCTGCTCCGTTACCTGCAAGCAGGTGTGGACGAACCGCGACGGCATGGAATACGTCTGGTTCAACAACGTGGAGACTAGGCCCGGCCTCGGCTATCCTCGCGGCTACGAAGACCAAGACAAGTGGCACGGCGGTTGGGAGCTTGGTAAGAAGGGCCGACTGAAGCTGCGCTCGGGTGGTCGTCTCGCCAAACTTGCGAACATTTTCGCCAACCCCGACCTGCCGACCATCGATGACTACTACGAGCCGTGGACCTACGACTACGACATGCTCACCAACGCGCCGCAGACCAAGAATGGACCGGTCGCGCGGCCGAAGTCGCTGCTCACCGGCGAGAACATGGACATTAAGTGGTCCGCGAATTGGGATGACAACCTCGGCGGCGCTCAGGAGACGGCGGCGCAGGATCCGATCCTCGCGCACATGAGCGAACACGTGAAGCTCGAGTTCGAAAACACCTTCATGTTCTACCTCCCGCGAATCTGTGAGCACTGCCTCAACCCCTCCTGCGTCTCGGCGTGCCCCTCAGGTGCCATGTACAAGCGAGAAGAAGACGGCATTGTGCTCGTCGATCAAGACAGTTGCCGCGGTTGGCGCATGTGTGTCTCTGCGTGCCCGTACAAGAAGGTGTACTTCAACCACAAGACAGGCAAGGCAGAGAAATGCACCCTGTGTTACCCACTATTGGAACAGGGCAAGCCGACGATCTGCTCCGAAACCTGCGTCGGTCGCCTGCGCTATCTCGGTCTCATGCTCTACGACGCTGACAAGGTGCTCGAGGCAGCCAGTGTCGAAAATGAGCACGAGCTGCTGGATGCTCAGCGCTCCGTATTCCTTGACCCGTTCGACCCCGAGGTGATCGCTGCGGCCAAGGCCGAAGGCATCGCCGACGACTGGATCGAGGCTGCCCAGAACAGTCCGATCTACAAGCTCATCAGCGAGTACAAGATTGCGTTGCCGCTACACCCGGAGTACCGCACCATGCCCATGGTCTGGTACATCCCGCCGTTGTCACCCGTGGTCGATGCCGTCTCGAACAGTGGGCAGGACGGCGAAGATATCACAAACCTGTTCGCCGCAATCGATAAGCTGCGAATTCCGATGGAGTACCTGGCCGGGTTGTTTACGGCCGGCGATCTCGTTCCCATTGAGAATTCGCTCGGCAAGCTCGCGGCGATGCGCTCGTACATGCGCGACATCAATCTCGGACAGGAGCCAAACGAGCGCATCGCAAACCTCGTGGGCATGACCGGGGAGGAGATGCTGGCTATGTACCACCTGCTGGCTATCGCCAAGTACGAAGATCGCTACGTCATCCCGAAGGCTCACGTCGAATCGGCGCGCGACCTGGAGAACCTTGCCTGCTCGCTTGACTCCGACGGCGGCCCAGGTATGGGGGGACCTGGCGATAACGGGCCACAGGATCGCGGCATCCGCAAGACGCACCAGCGTGAAGGTGCCGAGGCTGAGGCCCCGGCCGCGGTTGCACGCTTCGACGTTGACGAGAACGGGGTTGAGAACTTCCACGACCTCTCGAACCTTGTCGACGAGCCTGAGTCCACGCCACCCCCCGGCCGTTTCAACTTGCTCGGCTGGAACGGCAAGGGCACCGAGCCGGGACTGTTCCCGCCCGCATCCGCCGGTGGCTTCGCATGATTCCTGGCCGGGTGGCCCCACGCGAGACTAAGAGTCTCGTGCTCACCACCGACGAGCGGGCGGCCACCCACATGGCCGCCTCGATCCTGCTCGACTACCCGCACGAAGAGCATCGAGCCCGATTCCCGGCGGTCGCCGCGGTTATCGAGTCGCTACCGGGGCCCATCCGCGACGACTTTCGCGGTTTTCTCGAGGCAGCGAACGGCATGAGCCAGCGTGAGCTCGAGGCGCACTTCACCTCGATCTTCGACCAGAAGCGAAAGTGCAGCCCGTACCTCACCTATTACACGACGGGCGACACTCGGAAGCGCGGTATGGCTCTGGTGCGCTTCATCCACGCCTACCGCGCAGCCGGCTGGGAAGTGGAGCCCGGTGAATTACCTGATTACCTCCCGACGGTGCTCGAATTTTCGGCTCGAAGTGGATCTCCCATCGCGGACGACCTGATCGCCGTACATCGCGAAGGCATCCAGGTTCTGAGGGCCTCGCTCGAGACCTTTGATTCGCCGTATGCACTTGTTCTTGACGCGGTGTGCCTGTCGCTCCCCGAGATGGATGATGAGGCACGTGAGCGGTACATGGTTTTGATCAACGAGGGTCCGCCAGCCGAACTCGTCGGCCTGACCTACCTTGGATCGCTGAAGCCTTTCGCCCCGGCAGGGGCACCGAGTGAGGACGTGAGGGTATGAGTGTCTTCGACGCCCTACTGTGGGTTGCGTTTCCCTACGCTGCCGGCGCGAGCTTCATCGCTGGTCATGTCCTTCGCTGGCGGTATGACCAGTACGGCTGGACATCCCGCTCAAGCCAAAGCTACGAAAGTAAACTCCTGCGATGGGGCTCCCCCCTGTTCCACTACGGCATCCTCGCAGTCTTTGCCGGCCACGTCGTGGGCATCCTGATCCCCAAGGAATGGCTCGAGTTTTTTGGAATCACCGAGCACATCTATCACCTAGGCGCCACCTGGCTCGGAACGCTCGCCGCGGTCGCTACGGTAATCGGCATGCTGCTGTTACTACTACGCAGGGGCGCCGTGCGTCGGGTCACCAGGGTGACCACTCCCATGGATGTCGTCATGTACCTGTTCCTCGCAGGCACGATCGTGTTCGGAACTATTGCCGTGTTCCAGTTTCAGATGTTCGGAGCTGGCTACGACTACCGGAATACCGTGTCTCCGTGGGCCCGCAGTCTCATTCTTTTCCAACCCGACGCAACCCTGATGGTCGGCGTGCCATTCATGTTCCAACTGCATGTGCTGGTGGCGACGGGGCTATTTCTGATCTGGCCATACACACGGCTCGTGCACGTCTTCTCTGCCCCGATACCGTACCTGGTGCGGCCCTACGTCGTATACCGCTCACGGGATCGTCAACTCGGCGCCCGTATGGCGCGACGCGGCTGGGAAAAGAGCGAGCGACCCCTCGTGGGGAGCGAACGCGTTAACAAACGCCGCTAACGGCGGATCGGATGCCCGTTAGAGGTAGCCCCGCTAGAGGTGGCTGAGAACATCCAGCCGCAACTGGGCGAGCACCACAATCAGCAGCACGATCGTAATCGTGATGATGAACACCCAGCTATATGCTGCCGCTGCGGCACTGCGCACGCGCATCGGCACGGGCACGGGCACCGCACCAGATCGCAGCACGTGACACACCACCAGGACGAATAACGGAATCGTCACTACCCAGGTCAACATGCACCACGGGCACAGCACGCCGATCACATAGATGCTCTGAATGATGAACCAGACCACAAGTGCCATCGCGGCGGTCATCCCCAGCGCCAGAGCCAGCCACATCCACCGCGGCGAGCAAACCAAGAAGGCCACCCGCGGTCAGGCTTATTCCGAGGCCGCGCGGTCTGGCATCCACTTCACCATCAGTCACGTCTGGATGCTTTCATATTCCGGTCCGGAATGCGTGCCGTATGGCCGTGAGTATTACTGCGAAGCTACCTGACGCGCACCGAAAGGCAGGTGACGCAACCCTCGAGCTTCTCGAACTCACTGATGTCGACGGTGATGACCTTGTACCCGAGGTCGGCAATGAGCTCAACGCTCTTCGGTGCGGACGTTGCCATGAGCACCGTGTCTTCCGCCAGAACGACAACGGCAGCGCCGTGAATTTCGGGAACGGCCAGGAAGCGGTCGAAGACTGCCGTGTCATCCACGATCGGCAGGTACCCAATGATCGTGCCATCCGGTAGCGCAGTGACCGCGCTCTTGAGGTGCAGTGCCATGGTCGTTGGCACTGCAACGACTTTGTAGCCGAGCGGCGCGACAATGAGACGTAGTTGTCGGATACCCTCGGGGTTCGTTCGCCCACCGCGGCCCACGTACACGGTCTTGCCGACCTTGAGCACGTCGCCACCATCGAGGGTTCCGGGGAGCTCGATCCGCTTCACCCGCTTCTGAACGCGATTGATCACCGCTTCGACGCCCTCGGTCTCACCGCGGCGAGACTCTACGCCGGGGCTCGTAATAACGGCCGTTGTGCCGAACATGACCACGTCATCCTCGATAAAAACAGAATCGGCAAACTCGTTAGCGAGCGGAACCTGTTCAATCTCAAAACCGTTGTCGGCGAGGGCAGCGACATAGGCATCCCATTGCGAGTTCGCGAGGTCAATGTCGACCGGGACACGCTCGAGGTGGGTCAGCTCGCCATCGGCCAAGCGGTCCGACGGTGGCCGGACGATGGCGACCATGCGGCCTGCGGTGTCACCGAGCAGAGCCGTCCAAACCGTACGACCGAGAGTGAGCGTCGCGATGATCACGGCGATGATAAGCACAAGATTCGGCCCGATGAGGGTGCCGAGCGAATACTGGGCAACCGCTGCATCGAGGGGGTGCCCGCCGGTAACTGCAAGGAGAGCGCTACCAACGATCGCGCCGAGAACGCCGGCGATGGCGCCGCCCGCGAGTGTCACATACCAGCGCCCATATCCCCCGAGGACCGCGACGACGGACGCGAAGAAGAACACAAATAGCGCTGACCAGAAGAAGAATTCGTGCAGGTCCTTGAGCGCGTTACCCGCCACGAAGTAGGCAAGAACGGTCGCCACATAAGCGGTTACGGCAACGGTGACTCCCGAGACAAGAGCAGCGGCAATCCTGCGTAGGAGTGAGGGAGTCGAGGGGTTTGCGGTCATAACACCGACACTATTGGACGCGAGCGCCCCTTTCGTACCGATCAGGCAGTGCAAACTGCGTATCCGCTGTGCAAAGGCTCAATAAACCCGACGTTTGCGGAAGCGTGAGATGGAAAGCAGAGTGAGCCAGGGTGTTGACAGCCGACCAAGGGTTGCGTCGGGAGGGGTCTCGAAACGCTCGCTGCCCAAGCTACAGGACCAGCGGAAATTGCTGCGCGAACCACCCGACCCACGGAGCTCCTGGCCGAGCCACTAGCGCTCAGTGATAGAAGTGGCGTTCGCCGGTGAAGTACATGGTGACACCGGCCGCCTTTGCGGCCTCGATCGACTCTGCATCGTGGATCGACCCACCCGGCTGCGCGACGGCCCGAACTCCCGCGTCAAGCAGTATCTGCAGGCCATCCGCGAACGGGAAAAAGGCGTCGGATGCCGCCACCGAACCAACAGCACGCTCGCCAGCCCGTTTGACCGCGAGTTCGCACGCGTCCACCCTGTTTACCTGGCCCATGCCAACCCCGACGGACGCGCCATCGTGGGCAAGCAGGATCGCATTGGACTTGACCGCCCGCACTGCGCGCCAGGCAAACTCGAGGTCGGCGTGAGTGGCGTCATCAGCCTCTTCCCCCGCGACAAGCGTCCAGCCGTCGGAGGTGAAGTCTGCGAAACTGTCGGCCTCCTGCACGAGCAGGCCACCGCTCACCTGCTTTACTTCGGTATTCTCCCTCTTGTACTTGGCAGGGAGTTTGAGCAGGCGCAGGTTCTTCTTGCCCTGCAGGAGTTCCAGCGCGGCCGGTTCGAAGTCGGGAGCGACGACGACTTCGGTGAAAATACCCTTGACGGTCTCGGCCATGGCGAGCGTCACCGTGCGGTTGGCCGCGATCACCCCGCCGTAGGCAGAGACCGGGTCGCACTCGTGGGCGCGGAGGTGAGCGGATGCGATCGGATCGCCAGTTCCTCGAGCAACCGCAATTCCGCAGGGCTGAGCGTGCTTGATGATGGCGACCGCGGGCTCGCTGAAGTCGTATGCGGTGCGCAGCGCGGCATCCGCGTCAACGTAGTTGTTGTACGACATCTCCTTGCCGCCCAGCTGGGTGGCCTGCGCGATGCCGGTTCCGTCATCCGTCACGTAGAGGGCTCCAGCTTGGTGCGCGTTCTCGCCGTAGCGCAGGACCTGCTTGAGGCTTGCGTGCAACTCGAGCTCGTCGACGGTTTCGCCGTGTTCTGCCACCAGAGGGTGCTCTGCTCGGATGCCGACATTGGTCGCGAAGTACTCCGCAACGGCGGCGTCGTACTCAGCTGTGTGCGCGAAGGCTTCACCGGCGAGACGCTCGCGCTGAGCGAGTGTGGTGCCGCCAAGGGTCAGCGATTTGATGATCTGTGGGTAGCTGGCCGGAGACACCACGATTGCCACGTTCGCGTGGTTCTTCGCTGCGGAGCGCACCATCGCCGGGCCACCGATGTCGATCTGCTCGATGACATCGTCGCGGCTCGCGCCTGAGGCAACCGTTTCGACGAAGGGGTACAGGTTAGAGACGATCAGCTGGAAGGGTTTGATACCGAGTTCGGCAAGCTGGCGCTCGTGATCCGCCAGCCGAAGGTCGGCGAGGATACCGGCGTGGATCGTGGGGTGAAGGGTCTTCACTCGCCCGTCGAGGGACTCAGGGAATCCGGTTAGCTGGCTGACCTCGGTGACCGGATGTCCGGCATCCGCGATCTTCTTCGCAGTGGAGCCGGTAGAGACGATTTCGACCCCCGCGGCCACCAGGGCAGTGGCGAGCTCGAGCAGGTCGGCCTTGTCGTAGACGGAGATGAGCGCACGCGTGATCGGAATCGCGTTGCGCTCTTGGCGCTCTGCGGAGGAATGGCCTGAGGCGGGATGTGCTGAGGCGGTATTGGAAGGTTGAGCGGGAATGGCAGGCACGGGCGGCTCCTTCGAGGCATGACCGGAATAGGGGAACTCTCCGGTTTGGCCCAGGCGAACGGCTAAACGTGGGCCCCCACCGCAGAGTCCGAGCGATCCGGCCGTGCAGGTGAGGAGCAGTCGCTCCCCGATGGTTGCCCATCTCAACGCCAGTTGCGACGCGGCCAGTCTACCGGACTCCCGACACCGCGCATCCCCTTGCGAGCGCCAAACCGGTGCTGACTCAGTCCCGAAATGGCCGCAATCCACGGCCCACCAGTTTTCACAACTCAGGCAATTTCGCTCACCCCTTCGCAAAACCCTCGAATGTTAGGTGTGATGTCTCGGGACATCACACTCGAATGTTAGGGCGAGTCACCGCTCCTCTAGAAAACTGCCTGAGTTACGAACGGGAGGTGGCAGCGTTATGAAGCGGCACGCTGAAACTTGCTCTGCCACTGAAAGTAAGGCGATACCCGCGGCTAGTGCCCGTCAACCGCCGCGGTGAGCTGGTGGAGGTCGACGATTCCGTTGGCGATGTCGAGTACGGCCTGGACGAGCAGTTCGCGCTCCACGAGTTTGATCCGATCGTGCAATGTCGACTCCGTGTCGCCTGGCTCTATGGGGATGCGCTGTTGCGAAATAATCGGCCCGCTGTCGATGCCGTTGTCGATGACGATCACACTCGCACCGGTTTCGCTGACGCCAGCCGCCAGGGCATCGCGCACTCCGTGAGCTCCGGGGAACTCCGGAAGGTAGGCCGGATGCGTGTTGATGAGACGGGGAGAAAGTGCCGCAATGACGCGAGGTGGAAGCAGTTTCATGAAGCCGCTCAGCACCACGAGGTCGGGCTGCCAGGACTGGATCTGCTCAAGGAGTTCGTCTCCCCAACTCTCCCGATCCGGGAAGCTCGAAAGGACGGCAGAAAAGGTGGGGATGCCGTAAGCCTCGGCGTGCGCAAAACCGTCAGCATCGCGGTCGGCACCGATGGCGACGACCCTGGCAGGGAACTCGGCGTCCTCCGCAGCATCGAGCAGCGCACGCAGGTTCGATCCCCCGCCGGAGATGAGCACGACCAGTGACAACACCTGATGAGCCTAGCGGGAGTCGGGTACGACTGATGTGCCGCGCGCGGCTCCCGCAAACAGTCCAATGGTCGCGGCTATGCCAATCTCCAGCGCCGCGAACGCTCCGACCAGAAGCGGCGAAGGGCCAACATCCACCAGCCGTCCGGGGCCGGCAGAACCCGCGGATGCCCAGGCCAGCAGGCCAAGCACCACGCCGCTGGAGAGTGCGATGCTGAGCCCTGCGACCGCCAGCATCCGTCTATCGAGCGCCTGCCCCAGCAAGCGCGTCAGCCTGGGACGAATTGCCACCCCGGCAAGGAATCCAGCCAGCACAGGAACCAGCAGGCCGAGGAAACCGAAGGTGAAGTCTCCGGTCGGCAGGGTGCCGAGAATGGGAATAGCGGGGATCGGACCGAGGCTCGTGCCTATCGGCGACACAGCCGACCCTGTGCCGATCGCGAACCCTGGTCCGACCAGCCAGGACGCCGCCCAGATGACCACGTTGGGGAGGAACGCGAGCTGACCAATTGTGAGTGTCACACCGCCGAGGACGCCCGCGTGAGCACTCTCGTACAGGGCGATGATGGACGCATAACTTGCGACCATAAGCGCGGCAACGGCGAGCGCGGCGGCGGCGACCACTGTCGCTGCCGATGCGGCTCCCGCGCGCAGTGACACGGCAACAACATCGACGAGATGGGTGGGGAGACCGCGAAACCGAGCTGAGATCTGAGCGGCAATCGTGTGGCCGCGGCTCAACCCGATCGCGATACCCACGGCGAAGAATAGCGTCGGCAGCACAGTGCCGTGCGAGAGTGACGGGCGGGCCAGAGGGTAAAGCGCGCTGAAGGCCAGTCCGAGGGCAAGCAGAGCAAACGTGCCGAGGGCGGCTACGGCTCCGACGATCGGATGCGGGGTCTCGCCGATCCGACGTCCCGCGCGTACCCCAAACAACACTGTCAGCATCGCGAAGCCTAGCGGAGCCAGGCTGAGCAGAAACGGGGCGGCAGCTCCCGGGAACCCCACAGCAGCGGCGGTCGCCTGGTCGAGCGTGACGCGCAGGTCGCCCCCGTTGCCCAACAGCCAAATGTCGACGGATGCGCGCCAGAAAACCACCCAGTCGATCTGCAGGCCGTACTGCACGGCCCACAGCAGCGTGAGTGGAACGAGCGAAATGCCCACACCAATGCCCACGACGAGCAGCGCCTCGAGGGCGGCGAAAATGGCGGTGAGCGGACGATTCATACCCGTCGGAGCCTACCGGCCCGACCTCGCCGTCCCGGGTCGCCTTACCGCGTCACTCCGATATCGACGTCGAGTGACGCCGCAACTTTCAAAATTGCGGTCTCGTCTCATGGTGATCTCGCGCGATGCGTCCCTTGGCCATCCGGACGATAACTGCGGCGGCGGCCGTGGAAAACGCGGATTCCTGGGTGATGGCGGCGTTGATCGCGACCGCCGGGGAGGCAGCAGGCTTCGCACCCCGTGCGCATCCCGCGGCAATCTGCTCGGCGGAATACTCATCTACCGCGGCACGTTCGGCTACAGGTGGTTTAACGACGAAAGGCCCGCAGAAGCGGACCTTTCGAACGAAGGACTGTTACAGCGAATTCAACTGTTTACAGCGCAGCAAGGATTTCGCGCATGAGGTTCGCAGTCTCGGACGGCGTCTTGCCCACCTTGACGCCCGCGGCCTCGAGAGCTTCCTTCTTCGCTTGGGCGGTGCCAGAAGACCCCGAGACGATCGCGCCGGCGTGGCCCATCGTCTTGCCTTCAGGAGCTGTGAAGCCAGCAACATAGCCGACAACCGGCTTCGTAACGTATGCCCTGATGTAGTCGGCCGCGCGCTCTTCAGCATCGCCACCGATCTCGCCGATCATGACGATCGCCTTGGTCTCCGGGTCAGCCTCAAACGCTGCGAGCGCATCGATGTGGGTGGTACCGATGACGGGGTCGCCGCCGATGCCAATCGCGGTCGAGAAGCCTAGATCGCGCAGTTCGTACATCATCTGGTAGGTAAGCGTTCCAGACTTCGAGACGAGACCGATCGGACCCTTGCCGGTGATGTTTGCCGGGGTGATGCCGACGAGCGCCTCGCCCGGCGTAATGACGCCGGGGCAGTTCGGCCCAATGATCGTGGTCACGCCGCCCTTGGACTTCGCTAACGCCCAGAATTCGGCCGAGTCCTGCACCGGGATGCCCTCGGTGATGACTACGACCAGCGGAATTGCAGCCTCGATGGCCTCAACCACAGCGTCCTTAGCGTGAGCCGGCGGAACGAAGACGATGGAAACATCCGCCCCTGTCTTCTCAATAGCCTCGACGACGGTGCCGAACACTGGCAGTTCGAGAGTGTCATTCGAAGCGCTGACGTGAGTCACAGTCGTGCCAGCTTTGCGGGCGTTCACGCCGCCGACGATCTTCGTGCCTGCCTTCAGCATGAGGGCGGTGTGTTTCGTGCCCTCACCGCCGGTTATGCCCTGCACGATGACTTTGGAGTCTTTATTTACAAAGATCGACATGTTTTCGAGTCCCTTACTTTGAAGCCAGCTCGGCGGCCTTATCGGCGCCCTCGTCCATAGTGGTGGCGACCGTGACGAGCGGATGATTCGCCTCGGCCAGAATGCGACGTCCATCTTCGACGTGGTTGCCGTCGAGTCGCACGACCAGCGGTTTGCTCGCTGCTTCGCCCAGAATCCCGAGAGCGGCGATGATGCCCTCCGCCACGGCGACGCAGGAGGTGATCCCGCCGAAGACGTTAACGAAAACACTCTTGACCTGCTTGTCACCGAGGATGACGTCGAGGCCGTTGGCCATGACCTCGGCGGATGCCCCGCCTCCGATGTCGAGGAAGTTGGCGGGCTTCACGCCGCCCCACCTCTCTCCCGCGTAGCTGACAACGTCGAGCGTGGACATCACGAGCCCCGCGCCGTTGCCGATGACACCAACCTGGCCGTTGAGTTTCACATAGTTAAGTCCGGCAGCCTTGGCCTTGGCTTCGAGCGGGTCGGCCGCTTCGGCATCTTCGAGAGCCTCGTGATCTGGGTGGCGGAAGTCCGCGTTGGCATCGATCGAGACCTTGCCGTCGATCGCGAGAATCTGGCCGTCTTCGGTGAGAACGAGCGGGTTGACCTCGACGAGCGTCGCATCCTCACCCGTGTAGACGTCATAAAGCTTGACGAAGACTGGAGCGACCTTCTCGATCAGCTCGGCCGGGAAGTGCCCAGCCGCTGCGATCTCGCGCGCCTTGGCCAGGTCAATTCCCACGCCAGGGTCAACCTCGATGCGACCGAGGGCCTCGGGGCGCTCGACCGCAAGTTCCTCGATCTCCATGCCGCCCTCGACGCTGCAGAGTGAAAGATAGGAGCGGTTCGCGCGATCGAGCAGCACCGAGAAGTAGAACTCCTTGTCGATGCGTGCGCCCTCCGTCACCATGACCCGCTTGACGATGTGGCCCTTGATGTCGAGGCCGAAGATCTTTCTGGAAGCTTCTTCGGCATCCGCAGCAGTGTGGGCGACCTTTACGCCACCTGCCTTGCCGCGCCCGCCAGCCTTGACTTGCGCCTTGACGACCACCGTGCCACCGAGCTTCTCGGCTGCCGCGCGAACCTCCTCTGGAGTGTCCGCAATGATGCCGGCCAAAACAGGAACGCCATGTGCCTCAAAGAGGTCTCTGGCTTGGTACTCGAATAGATCCACGCTGCTTGTCCAATCCGCAGGTCGTATGTCTGATTTGTCCACTTGTCATTCGACATTGTCTCGACGTCAAGATATCTCGACATCAAGAGACTTGGACCACCTAGAACTCTACCCGCTTGCCCGCTGCGCGTTCACCGGGAGGCTCAAGTGCAGGGGTTAAGTTCCCTCGTTCTTTCAGGTCGGCGCCTCACTCTTTCTGCGCACTCGCACGCCTGACTCCGCTCAATTCGTGGTGCTACCGCCGCGTGAAGCACAGTTTGATGGAAATCAACGCGATTTATGATCAGGCTGACGCCGCACAATGGAGGCATGCCGAAGCGGATGCGAGACATAGCGGGCGAGGCCGTGCTGCTCGCAGGGGGCGCCCGTGCCATCCTCCTTCAGATCGCAGACCCGGGCGTAGGGGAGGGCGTCGCCCGCCACAGTGACTTCGCGAGTGACCCGATGCGGCGCTTGCGCAACACCCTGAGCTATATCTATGTCGTCGTTTACGGCACCGCGGATGATCGGGCTCGTGTCGTCGCGATGGTCAATGCTGCGCATCGCAGCGTCCGTGGCACGGTGCGGCTGCGAGTCAAGAACCCGCGGCGCGACGGAACGCCCTTGCCTGGTGAAAGCGCGGTGAATGTCGAGGCTTCTGTGAGCGGCGACAGGTACGACGCGGCGGATCCCCAGTTGCAACTCTGGGTCGCCGCAACGCTCTACGACACCGCAATCACCGTGCACGAGTCGGTCTTCGGGACGTTCGCGCCCGTTGACGCGGATGCCCTGTACCGCGAGTACGCCGTGCTTGGCACCGCACTTCAGGTTCCACCTGAACTATGGCCGGAGGACCGTGCCGCCTTCCGTCGCTACTGGGATTCGCAGCTCGCACGACTCCGCGTGACCGACGACACTCGCAGGGTGGCCCGCGAGCTGCTCGACTCACACGCCATCCCGTGGTGGCTGCGCTTGGGAATGCCGCTCGCTCGGCTCGTCACGGCAGGACTGCTTCCCCCATCGTTGCGGGTCGCGTTCGAGCTCCCGTGGGATGCGGCGAGGCAGCGTCGTCACGAGCGGGCCATGCGCATGATCGCTGCGGTGTATCCGCGCCTGCCGCGGCGCATCCGGCAGTGGCCAATGCGGCACTACGTGCGTCTCTTCCACTCGTGAACCCCCGCATTTGCCGAGCGTGCCCGTTCGCGCCCGCCGAGCGTGCCCGTTCGCGCCGACCGTGCCCGTTCCAGTGGGCACCCTCGGCGTCAACGGGCACCCTCGGCGAAACGGTGGGCGCGGGTGTGGCAGAAAGTAGCGCTACAGCTTTTCGATGGGGCTGATTTTGATGAGCAGCCGCTTACGGCCGGCGGGCCCATCGAACTGCACCGCGGCAACGCTTTTTGGTCCAACACCAGTGACCGCGGATACGCGACCCTCGCCGAAGTCAATATGACGGATGCGGTCCCCCGCCGCCAGCGTGAGGTCCCCGTTGTCACGCACGGTTCCGGTCACCCGGTTGGCCCACTCCGTCTTCGGTTTGGATGCCGCGTTGTGTGCGGCGCGTGCCCTCGCCGTTGCACCCGGTTCGACCGCACCACGCTCGTATCCCGAACCACTGCCAGCGAAGCCGGAACCGGAACTCAGTTCGGCCCCGAACCCGCCCCGCCGCGCATTGAGCGCCCTCGGCTGCGTTCCGTTGCGTCCATTCGCCATGCCAGGCGACTGCCGCCAATCGATCAGGTCGGTCGGAATCTCCTGCAGGAACCGGCTCGGCATCGCCACGTTCACCTCGCCAAACTGCGCGCGCGTCATGGCGAGCGAAATGTAGAGGTTCTTCCTAGCGCGCGTGATGCCCACGTAGAACAATCGGCGCTCCTCTGACGGGCCGCCGGGTTCGTTCGCCGACATCTGGTGAGGAAGAAGCCCCTCTTCCACGCCCGTAAGGAACACCGCCTCGTACTCCAGACCCTTTGCCGTGTGCAGGGTCATGAGGGAGACCGTGCCGCTAGTGTCATCCAGCTCGTCCGCGGCGGCAACTAACGACACCTCGGTGAGGAAATCGAGCAGAGTGCCCTCCGGATTGTTCTTCTGAAACTCACGAGTCACCGAGACTAGCTCTTCCACGTTCTCGGCACGCGCCTCGTCTTGCGCGTCACCCGATGCCCGTAGCGAGGCGAGAAAATCGGTGCGCTCAAGCAGCGCCATGAGAATGTCGGCCGGAGCGGCTGGCATAAGCCCCGAGCCTTCGGGCGGAGCGACAGTTGCTCCGACCTCGTCGAGGACCGAAGCCAATCCCAGGATGGCGCGAGTCACCTTCGGACCGAGACCCAGCTCATCCGCATGCCGCATCGCTTCGCGCAGCGGGATGTCGCGCTGGTCAGCGTAACTCTGCAGCGCTGTCTCGGTGGCCGGGCCGATGCCGCGCTTCGGAGTGTTCATGATGCGGCGCAGCGCCATCGGGTCTGCGGGGTTCGCAACTGTAATTAGGTAGGCCAGGGCATCCTTGATTTCCGCACGCTCATAGAACTTCGTGCCGCCCAGAACACGGTAGGGCAGCGCGGAGCGAATGAAAATCTCCTCCAGAGCCCGGGTCTGCGCGTTGGTGCGATAGAAAACCGCGACGTCTTTGTAGCTGACGCCAGACTCACGCAGAGTCTGGATCTCATCCGCAACGAACTGTGCTTCGTCGTGCTGGCTGTATCCGGTGAATCCGACGATCTTCTCGCCAGCGCCGACTGTGGTGAAAAGCTTCTTGTCTTTGCGGTCGAAATTGTTGGAGATGACCGCGTTGGCCGCGTCGAGGATGTTCTGGGTCGAGCGATAATTCTGCTCGAGCAGCACAACTGTGGAGTTCGGGAAGTCACGCTCAAATTCGACGATGTTGCGGATGTCTGCGCCGCGGAACGCGTAAATGGACTGGTCACTGTCGCCGACGACAGTGAGCGACGCACCGGAGACTGACTCGCCCCCGTTGGTCCAACCGCTGCCAACGGTCGAACTCGGTGGGGCCCCGCGGTCATCCGCAACCGGCTTCTTTGTCAACTCCCGGATCAACGAGTACTGTGCGTGATTGGTGTCTTGGTATTCATCCACCAGAATGTGCCGGAATCGGCGTTGGTAGTGCGCGGCCACCTGCGGGAAAGCCCTGAACAGATAGACCGTCTGCCCGATGAGGTCGTCGAAATCAAACGCATTAGCGCGGGTGAGGCTGCGAGTGTATTCGCGGAAGATCTCGAGAAACACACGCTCCGCCGGATCGTTGAAATTTGCCCCACGAGCATAGGACTCGACATCCTGCAGCTCATTTTTGAGCTTGGAGATCTTGCTCATCGCCTTGCTGGGGGTGAAGCCGAAGCTGTCGGCATCCAGATCTTTGATGATTCGTTTGATGAGCGCCTTGCTGTCACCGGAGTCGTAGATCGTGAAGCTCTTCGTGTAGCCGAAGTTCTCCGCTTCGCGGCGAAGGATGCGCACGCAAGCCGAGTGGAATGTCGAGATCCACATTCCCTCGGCCTTGCCACCCACCAACTGCTGCACCCGTTCGCGCATCTCGGCCGCGGCCTTATTGGTGAAGGTGATCGCGAGGATCTGACTCGGCCAGGCCTCCTGTGATTCGAGCAGGCTCGCGATGCGGCGGGTGAGCACGCTGGTCTTGCCGGAGCCCGCACCGGCGACGATGAGCAGCGCGGGGCCGCGGTATTCGACGGCAACGCGCTGCTGAGGATTGAGGCCCTCGAGGAGCGGAGATTCGCTCGCCCCAGACGGCTCAAGGATGAAGGTCATATCCGCCCAATTCTAGGCCGCGCCTCCGACCGCGTTGGCCCCGGCATCCGCCAATCTGGTCCCGGCGCGACTCGTTGCCTTCCGAAATGACGGAGTTTGAGGAGTCGCGGCTCCGAATCAGCGTGATACGGCACTTCTCAGTGCGAAAACTCCGTCATTTCGGAAGGGGACGGCACGCTCGGGACGCGTCAGGCCGTCACCCCGCGGCCAAGGGTGAGCGGATGCGCGCTACAGCGACGCGCGCACCTCAAGCGCCAGATCTGGCTGGTCGGCAAACACGCCATCGAGGCCGCTTCTCATGAGCAGCCCGAACTCGTGTCGCCAATTTCCGAATGCCGCGGAGGAGACGCCGAGACGGAGATCCGCCGGCAGGAAGCGGTTCTCCGCTCGCAGGGTCCAGCAGAAGATCGCGAGCCCCGCAGCATGGGCGCGGTCGACCAACTCGGTGACGCCGTTCGTTCGGCCCGCGTCATCCGCGCGCAACAGCAGTTGCTTGTCGACGCTGATGCCGTCGAGCCCCAGCCCGCCCCGCATCCGATTCGCTTCAGTGGTTTTGGCTGTGCCTCCAAGCCCGTCATGGAGGCGAGGTTCGCCAACCAGACCGGGTTCGCCAACCAGACCGGGTTCGCCAATCAGACCGGGTTCGCCAACCACGCCGGGTTCGCGGTTAGCGGTCGGCGCACCCGCCAGCTCGGCGAGACCCTCCGATGTGAGGTAGTCGGCGTACGGCCTCTCAGGATGATCGGCTGGCGCCCCCGAAGCTTCCAGCAAAAACACATAGCGAGCGCGGATGCCGCGGTCTCGGATCTTGCCGAGGACCCCCGTCTCGAAGCTCTCCACGGTCAGCCGCGCGTCTTGCGCGACCCCGGGACCTCCCCAGCCAGCGCGCGCTAGTTCCGCGGCAAACAACTCATCAAGCGGCAGCTCGATGGACTCGAAATAGCTCGCGTGCTTAATCTCCGCAACGAGTCCGACCGGTCGACCGGTTTCAGGAGTCGGTGGGGCGGCATCCAGCAGTTCGAGCAGGTCGCTGAAGCGGAGGATTCCATCGTGACCGTCGAAAGCGCGGTTGGCCTTGCGCAGTCTGGGCAGCCGCTCTCGCGCGTGCAGGGTGCTGAGTTCCTCCCAGGTGAAGTCCTCCGTGAACCAGCCCGTGAGAGAGACGCCCTCGATGGCCTTCGTGGTGCGGCGGTCGGCGAACTCGGGGTGGGAGGAGACATCCGTTGTCCCAGAGATTTCGTTCTCGTGACGGATAACCAGCACTCCGTCGCTGGTTGAAACGAGATCTGGCTCCACCGCATCCGCACCTTGCTCAATGGCAAGTAGATAGGCGGACCGGGTGTGCTCGGGACGATAACCACTGGCACCACGGTGCGCAATCACGATCGGTTTACGGGGTGTGTACGCGCTCACAATGCCACGCTACGCGATCTCCCCTCAGCTGTTGGTAATCTGCTCTCCATGGAGAAATGCACCAACTGCCAGGCGGAGCTTGATCCTGCCTGGAAGTTTTGCATCACCTGTGGCACACCAGCTCCCACGGCCACGCGATCCCAGCAAGCTTTGGGTGAGCACGAAGGCGATGTAGACGGAAGCGGGAAGCACGACGAGGTCGTCGTCGACGACCTCTCCCGTGACGAGCTTTCGCCCGACGGCCCACGCGACGTTCCCTCCAATGCCTCAGATGGGGTTTTGTCTGGTTCGTCTGCCAGTCTTCCCGACGCGGTGGCGCCCGGGGGTTCTGACGATGTTTCCGATGAGGCTCCTGCCGACGCGCCCTCCGAGATTCCGGCCGAAGTTCCCGTCGAGGGGCATGACGAAGCGACGGACAAACCGAAGCAGACGGCGGATGACGCTCCCGCGTTACACGACGCACCGGCAGAACACGCAACACAGACACCCGCCGCCGAAACGCCCCCCATACAGTCGCTTCACGACGCAAACGATGTGCAGCATCCCGCACCACTGTCACCACGGAGCGACGCATCACGAAGCGGTGCACCACAGAACACTTCATCGCAGAGCGGCGCATCACTGAGCGATTCACCAACAACTGCCACTGGCCCACCGTTCCAACTCCCCGATATCCAGCCCATCCCGCCGAAGCCGCAGACTCGCGCAGAAGCGAAGGCCGCTGCCGAAGAGCGCGCGGCGATCCGTGCCGAAGCAGCAAAGACCAAAGCGGCGGAAACTAAGGCCACGATCGCGAGGCACTCGACCTCCTCGCGGGCTAATATTCCCGCTGCCATCCGCAACACTCCGGATGGCCCACTCGTCCCCGAAATGTCACGCCGAACAGTGAATGTCTCGCTCATCGTCAGTCTCAGCCTCGGCATCGCGGGCGCAGCGCTCATCGTCTACCTGGTAATCCTCGTCTTTGGCTCCCGTGGCTGAGCAGGCTTCGGCCCACACGAAACCTCAGGGCAGCGGATGGCGCGAGCCAACCACCCGAATCCCCTTGCGTTGGGGACGCTACCGGGCTAGGTACCTCGCCGCCCTCATCCTCATCCTCGCCGGTGGACTCCTTGTGCAAGCTACCTCCGCCTACGCCACCTACCTCCTCGTCATCGGGCTGGTGGCACACCTTCTGGGCTGGTGGATTCTCCCGTCCCGCGGATGGCGCCGGCTGTGGGCATCGCTGCTCAGCGCGCTCATCATGCTGGTTTTGCTGACCGGCGGTCCGTCATCCGCAGCTCTAGTCCTCCCCCTCGCAGGATGGCTGTTGGCCCGCCAGCGGCCAGCCCGCAGCTACATCGTCCTAATCGCGCCGGTTGCCACCGGAATCGTGCTCGGGCAGGCTTTTCCGCAGTACGGGTACGGGGCGATAGTCCTTGCAATCGCGGGGGTGGTGCTCGTAGGTTCTTCGTGGCTCGCTCGGCTCTTGGCGAACAACCGGCAAACGCCCAGACACGAGCACTCATCCGCAGGGTAGATTGACCTCATGGCTTCCTCGAACCCCGCATTCAACAACTCACCCGCGTTCTCCGCCCGTGCGTCAAAGGCGGCACAACTCGTCAAACCAGAACTCAACGGCGGCATGACCGCGGCTCAGCTCACCGAGCTGTACAGCCAGCCATCCGCAACCTCGGCCCAGACCGACCGGATGAGCTACGAAGACGTGATGATCAAGATCGTCTCGAGCTTCGCCATCCTGCTTGTCGGCGCGGCTGTTGGATGGTTCGTGCCGGTGCTCGCCCTGCCAGCGGCCCTCATCGGCTTCGTACTCGCCCTCGTCAACATCTTCAAGAAGAAGCCATCACCGGCGCTCGTGCTCAGCTATGCAGCCGTCGAAGGCGTGTTCATCGGCGGCATCACGATGTTCTTCGAGTCGATCTACCCTGGCATCGCCGTTCAAGCGGTCATCGGAACCCTGGTCGTGGTCGGCGTGACCCTCGCCCTGTTCTCCAGCGGCAAGATCCGCGCCTCGAAGAAGGCAACGAAGATCTTCATGATCGCGATGATCGGTTACCTGGTCTTTTCGGTGATCAACGTGATCCTCATCGCGACGGGCGTGAACTCGGATGCCTTCGGCTTGCGCGGCAGCGTTCAAATCTTCGGCATCCCACTCGGCGTAATTCTGGGTGTGCTCGTCATCATCATGGCCGCGTACTCACTCGTGCTCGACTTCGACATGATCCAGACCGGTGTCAAGCGCGGCGCCTCCCGCATCTACGGCTGGAGTGCCGCCTTCGGCATCATGCTCACGGTCATCTGGTTGTACCTCGAGATCCTGCGCCTCTTGGCCATCCTCCGTCGCTAACGTCTCTTCACGATAGGCCGTCCTCCGGGGCGGCCTTTCGCAGTTAAGACAGCGAATGCCGTGGCAGGGTCGAACCCGCATGTCCCGTAGCCGCGCATCGCCGCCTCGACACTCGTCGGGACGTCACCCTGGGCGCGCATGTCACTAACGCAGGAGCTCCCGCAACACGCCGTCTCATCCGCCAGTTTCACACGGCGTGTTGCACAACGTCCTGCGGTAGCCACCGGATCTGAACGCTCCAGAGCTGAAAGGGGTGAGATCGGCACTTTGGCAATTAGAGATTCCAACGCCCCCGGGATTGAGGGATGACCGGCTCATCAACCACACCTCCGCGCCAATCTCGACGTGAGACCGCAAGATCATCAACTAGCAACAAGCGCGATGTACGTCCCGATTGCCACACCAAAGGGAGTTTCACTCACGAGCAGATGCTTCCACTCGAGTACAGCCTTTTCGCAAACACCCACTGCGACACCGGTTCGTCCTTCTTATTCAAGAGCCACAAGAATCGCCAGGTTTTGATTACTCTTTCTGTCACATTCGGGGTCACCGAACCGCGCACCATTTTCTGGCCCATCGATTCGAAGGTCGCCATGATCTGAACCGCAGCATTGCCCAGGCAGACACGTTGTGCTTCCCAACGTTGCGAGGTTTGCTGCAACAGGAATAGCCCAATATCCCCGCTGGCACCAACACTCCGGCGGCC
>JBDTIM010000107.1:0-10383 GCA_039936355.1 Lacisediminihabitans sp.
AAGGGTCACGGAGTTCCGTGGCCGGTTGCTGTCAATCAGCATGACCCTGCGCCGGGCGCGGGCCAGATTGAGCGCGGCAGATAGTCCTGCGGGGCCCGCACCGATGATCACAACATCGGCGTCGGCACCATTCACAAGGTCTTCCTCAGCCTTTCGAGCCGCACCAGGGTGGATTCTTTGCCGAGGATCTCCATTGACTCGAACAGGGGTGGGCTGATCCGGCGGCCGCTGATGGCTGTGCGCAGCGGACCGAAAGCATTGCGCGGTTTGAGCCCAGCGCCCACCACAAGAGCCTCACGAAGCGAGTGCTCGAGCTTCTCGTGTGACCACTCGTTCAGCTGTTCGAGAGTGGCGATGGCCGCGTCGAGAACGATGGCGGCGTCCGGGCCAGGCAGGGCGTCCGCTTCGAAGACAATCTCGTCGTCCGGCGTGAACAGGAACGCGAGCAGTCCGGCGGCATCGCCAAGCACCTGCATGCGCTCCTGCACGAGTGGGCCGGCCTCCCGCAGGATCGCCTTCTGGATGGGTGTGGGAGGGTTCGACACGTAGTCCGAAAGGTACGGCACCAGTCGCGCCTCGAAATCATCCGGATCAAGCAAACGGATGTGGTCACCGTTGATCGACTCGGCCTTCTTGAGGTCAAAACGGGCCGGGTTGGGGTTCACGTCGACAACGTCAAACGCCGCAATCATTTCCTCGATGGAGAACACATCGCGATCGTGCGTGAGCGACCAGCCGAGCAAGGCCAGATAGTTGATAAGCCCCTCGCGGATGAAGCCACGGTCCCTATGATGGAACAGGCTTGACTCAGGGTCGCGCTTCGAAAGCTTCTTGTTGCCGTCGCCCATCACATACGGCAGGTGGCCGAAGCGCGGAATGGCCTTCGCAATTCCGATCTCGATCAGCGCGTGATACAACGCGATCTGACGCGGAGTGGACGAAAGCAGGTCTTCACCGCGCAGCACATGGGTGATGCCCATGAGAGCGTCATCGACCGGATTCACGAACGTGTAGAGCGGCGCGCCGTTAGGTCGAACCACCACGAAGTCGGTGAACGAACCGGCCGGAAATGTGATCTCCCCGCGCACGAGATCGTCGAAACTCAGTTCGGTGTCTGGTACCCGCAGGCGCAAAGCAGGTAGGCGGCCCTCGGCGCGATAGGCCGCCTTCCGCTCCTGGCTCAGCTCTCGCTCGAAGTTATCGTAGCCCTGCTTCGGATCGCGACCGTTCGCAATATTGCGAGCCTCGATTTCCTCACCGGTGGCGAAGCTCTCGTAGAGGCGGCCACTCACCTTCAGCTGCTCAATCACGCCGGCGTAAATGTCGCCTCGCTGCGACTGGCGGTACGGGCCATGCGGTCCACCGACCCCCTCACCCTCGTCCCAGGTGATGCCGAGCCAGGCCAGGCCGTCAAGCAATTGCAGATAGCTTTCCTCGCTGTCGCGGGCAGCATCCGTGTCTTCGATGCGGAAGATTAGCTTGCCGCCAGTGTGCTTCGCGTATGCCCAGTTGAACAGTGCGGTGCGGATGAGGCCGACGTGCGGTGTGCCGGTCGGGGACGGGCAAAATCGTAGACGAACGTCGGAACCGGATGCGGTGGTAAAGGTGGCAGACATTGGTGCCCATTCTACCGGCGGCAGCGCTCTCTGATTTGGTGCCTGGGGCGGATTGACCCGACCGTACCGCGGCCCAACCGCAGAAATGAGGGAGTTTTTAACCGATCCGCGCGGATAGGAGGAGATTCGCAGCCAGCAAGTCGTGCCTCGCCTCCTCCGTGGCTGGCGGCCACGCTGGGCGGAGGCCGTCCTGACCTGAGGCCGTCCTGCGCTGAGGCCGTCCTGCGCTGAGTGGCAGGCTCACAGCTCTGCGCGGGCCGGGGCTGGAGTCAGATCCGTAAGCCATCCAGGATGCTGCGAGTAGCCGGACTGGACTACGACAGGTGCACCGCCACGAGCGCCATCCCCGCGATGGCAGCCCAGGACACTATGCCAACCATGATCGCGCGTAGCCCCGAACTGAGCAGCTTCTCTAGCCGGATGGCGCTTCCGAGCCCGAACAGCGCCATGCTCAACATGATCGTCTGCACGAAGTCCGCAACATCCAGCACGGGAATGGGTACCGAAACGAAGGTTCGCACGAGCACCATGGCGATGAATCCCGCGACGAAGAGCGGCACGATCGGCGGTAGCTTTTCTCCCTCGACCGGACCGCGCGTGCGCCGCACGACGACGGATGCGGTAGCCACCATGGGCGCGAGCATCAGCACTCTGGTCAACTTCACCACGACTGCGATGGCGAGGGCCGCTGCTCCGGCGGTCTGCGCTGTCGCCACGACTTGCCCAACGTCGTGCACGCTCGCGCCGACCCACTGCCCGAATTGGTGAGCGTTCAGCCCGAGTGGGCCCTGCAGCAGGGGAAGGACTCCGATGGCGAGGGTGCCGAAGAGAGTCACGAGGGCCACTGGAGTTGCCTGATCCTCGTGCTTGGTGCGCGTCACCGCGCTCATCGCGCCGATCGCGGATGCACCACAGATAGAGAAACCGGTCGCGAGCAACACCGGCTCGTCGCCGGGTAGCCGGAACAGTTTGCCCAGCCCCCAGGTGATTGCAAAGGTCAGCAGCACGATCAGCACTGTGAGCACAATCGCCACCCAACCCAGGTGCACAATGTCGACGAGGCTCAGCTTGAGCCCGAGCAGAACGATCCCCACTCGCATGAGTTTCTTCGCCGAGAACGTCAACCCGTTCTTGAGTATGCCGTCGATCCAGCGCCGCACGGGCGGCAACTGGCCGGCAAGAATCCCCAGGCCGACGGATGCCGTGAGCAGCGGCAGGACCGGAAACAGCCCATGCAGGGCAAAGGCGGCTCCGGTCGCGGCGCCGGCTACCACGACGCCCGGCAACCACCGCATCCGCACCGCTGTCACCACGCGAGCCTCACGGCTCCCCCACCCACGCCGGCTCCCCCACCCACGCCGGCTCCCGCCGCAACGCCGCACCCGTTTGTCAACGATGCTGCTGCAGTGACTGGCGCATCGTTGACGAAACGACGCATCGTTGACGAAGCCAAGCGCACTAGCGGCGTCGAACCGGGTTGCTCAGCGTGCCGATGCCCGTGATGTCGACGACAACCGTGTCGCCGTCGACTATCGGGCCGACGCCCGCAGGGGTGCCCGTGAGAATCACATCGCCCGGCAGCAGGGTCCACACGCTTGAGGCGTACTCGACGATCGCTGATATCGAATGGATAAGGTCACTGACCCGGCCCTCCTGGCGCAGCACGCCGTTGACGTGGGTCCGCAGCACAGCAGATTCGGCGTCGAACTCGGTCTCTACCAACGGCCCGAGCGGGCAGAACGTGTCGAAGCCCTTGGCTCTGGCCCACTGGCCATCGGACTTCTGTAGGTCGCGGGCGGTGACGTCGTTTGCGACCGTGTATCCGAAAATCACCTGACTAGCGTCCTTGGCCGGAACATTCTTGGCTATGCTGCCGATCACGACCGCCAGTTCGCCCTCGTGTTCAACCCGCTGCGATTGCGGTGGAAGGATTATCGCGTCCCCTGGGCCGATCACGGCGGTGTTCGGCTTGAGAAAAAGCAGTGGTTCCTTTGGTGCCTCGCCACCCATCTCGGCGGCGTGCTCGAGGTAATTCTTGCCAACGGCGACAACCTTTGAGCGCGGGATGACCGGCGCTAGCAACTTGGCGGCCGAAAGTGGCACCCGCTCCCCGGTCGTGTCGAGTCCGCTGAACATGGGGTCGCCTGCGAGCACCACTAGTTCGTCGTCGTCCACGATCCCGAATCGGGGGTCGCCGCCGTTAATGCTGAATCGTGCGATCTTCACCTGGTCAGCCGATCTTATTGGGGGTGTATTGAAGCTCCGCTGCGGTAGGACTAGGAGTCCAGCCGCATCATCCAACCGTGTCGGTCCTCGCCGCGCCCGTACTGGATGTCCGTGAGTTCCTGGCGCAGTGACATCGTTAGCTCGCCGGCCACCGCATCCGCGGAACCGATGCTGAAATCGGCTGCCTTGAGTTCAGCGATGGGGGTGACGACCGCGGCCGTTCCGCAGGCAAAAACCTCAGTGATGGCGCCGGAAGCGTAGCCGTCGCGCCATTCGTCGATGGCCACGCGCCTGCGCTCGACCTTGTGGCCACGGTCGGTCGCGAGCTGCAGGATCGAGTCACGGGTGATCCCCTGAAGGATGCTGTCAGAATCCGGAGTGACCAGCGTGCCGTCCTTGTAGACGAGCACGATGTTCATGCCGCCGAGCTCTTCGAGATACTTGCCTTCCGCGGAGTCAAGGAACACCACCTGGGCGCACCCGTGGTCGTAGGCCTCGGCCTGTGCGACGAGGGAGGATGCGTAGTTGCCACCGGTCTTGGCAGCACCAGTTCCGCCCTTACCCGCACGCGCGTAGTTGGTCGACAGCCAGATCGACACCGGCGCGACTCCGCCGCTGAAGTAGGCTCCTGCCGGGCTTGCGATCACGTAGAACGCGACCTTCTCTGCCGGGCGCACACCCAGGAATGCTTCCTTGGCGAACATGAAGGGGCGCAGGTAGAGGCTCGTCTCCTGTGCGTCTGGCACCCAATCGCCGTCGACCGCGATGAGTTGCTTGAGCGACTCGATGAAGTATTCGGTCGGGAGCGGTGGCAGGGCAAGCCTGGCCGCCGAGCGCTGCATCCTGGCCGCGTTGGCCTCCGGGCGGAAGGACCAGATCGACCCGTCCGCATGGCGATATGCCTTCAGTCCTTCGAATATCTCTTGCCCGTAGTGCAGCACTGCTGCGGCCGGATCGAGTGTGATCGGGCCGTACGGTTGCACACGAGGGCGGTGCCAGCCGCCCTTTTCCGACCAGCAAATGTCGACCATATGATCGGTGAAGTGCTTGCCGAAGCCGGGATTGGCGAGAACTTCGGCGCGCTCCGCTTCCGAATGTCGGGCCTCACTGACGGTGACGGCGAAGTCGAAGCCGGTGGGGGCGAGCAGGTTCTTCATGATGTCCTTCTTCGTTGCGTCGTGGTGTGTCGCTTAGCTGTGCGCCAATGTTCCGGCAATCGCGTCACCGACCGCCGAGGTCGAGCGCTTCGCTGGGCCGCGTGATGCGAGATCTTTCGTAACCGCCTCGGTGACCCTGGATGCGGCATCCGTGAACCCGAGGAAGTCGAGTAGGAGCGCCGTGGAGAGGATCGCCGCGGTGGGGTCGGCCACGTGCTTGCCAGCAATGTCAGGAGCGGAACCGTGAACCGGCTCAAACATGCTGGGAAAAGCCTTCTCGGGGTTGATGTTGCCCGAAGCCGCCAGCCCTATTCCGCCGCTGATCGCTGCGGCAAGGTCCGTGATGATGTCGCCGAAGAGGTTGTCTGTGACGATTACGTCAAATCTACTGGGGCGAGTGACCATGAAGATAGTTGCGGCATCCACGTGCAGGTAGTCAACGGCGATCTCTGGGTACTCGACGGAGACCGCGTCAACCGTTCGCTGCCAGAGTGAGCCGGCATTCACCAGCACATTGGTCTTGTGCACGAGCGTGAGCTTCTTTGCGGGGCGCGAGCGGGCGGTCTCGAAAGCGAAGCGCACAACGCGTTCGACGCCGAACGCCGTGTTGATCGACACCTCAGTGGCAATCTCGTGCGGCGTGCCGACGCGGATGCCACCCCCGTTACCGACGTACGGCCCCTCCGTGCCCTCCCGAACCACCACGAAGTCGACGGCGCCCGGGTCGCTGAGCGGCGAGGTCACGGACGGGAAGATCTGAGTGGGACGCAGGTTTACGTACTGGTCGAATGCGAAGCGCAGCTTAAGGAGCAGGCCTCGCTCGATGATCCCCCCGGCCAGACGCGGATCACGCGGGTCTCCCCCGACTGCTCCAAGCAGGATGGCGTCATGGGCGCTCACGGACTCAAGGTCAGCATCCGAAAGAATGTTGCCTGTGGCCAGGAAGTTGGCGGCGCCAAACGGATAGTCCGTTGTCTCCACGGTCACGTCATCCGGCACAGCAGCGCGCAGCACTTTCACCGCCTCCGCAGTGACCTCAGGCCCGATACCGTCCCCCGCGATGACAGCGAGGTTGATGGTGCGCGACATAGGGCCTCCAGCGGTAAACAGTGTGTACGGCCAGAATACCGCCAACCACTAATCACGTTGTGCTAGCGGCCCCCGCCGCCGCCGCCACCGCCACCACCACCGGAGAATCCGCCTCCGAACGAGCCGCCCGAGAAGCTACCGCCACTGCTCCCGGACCACGATGATGTCACTGGCGTTGGCGTTGCTGTGGTCGTCACCGATGAGGCCAGCCCGCCTAAGGTCTGTGCGAACAGCACCGAATTGAACGCACTGCTGGACACATACCAGTCGGGCGAAGCGACGCCGGTGTCGTAGTAGACCGCGAGCTCCTTGCTCCATTCGCGCTCGATCCCCCACAGAACGGCGAACGGTAAGAGCTTCTCGTATAGCTTCACGAGCTGGGCCGTGTTTCCAACATCCACTCTCTCCGCGCCCTCAGGGCTCTGCAGCATCCGGAACCGATCTGCCTCCGCCAGCTGTAGATAGTCGCGCACCCCCAGCAGGTAATCGCGCTGCTCTGCCCCCGAATCGGTGAGTGCGGCAGGCTTCACCAGGACACCGGCCGCAACAATAACGCACATGAATATCACCGGGATAGCGAGGAACATCCAGCCGCTGAGAGCGCCTACGAATGCCAAAAGGACAGTAGCCATGACTGACCCCACCAACAGGAGCACAAGCCCGAACAAAGTGACCAGGCCACTTTTTATCGAGGTTCTGCTCCTCAACCCCCGCGCGATCAAAGACCCTGCCACGCTGGCCTTCAGAGTGGCGAGCTTCCGCGCGAGGGAGTCATTCTGCACTCCGATCTCGCACGTCGCGCCCGGGACCAGGTCGGCTCCAAACAGCATCCCCAGCATGCGTGATTCGACGGGGTCAACGCGCTGTGCACCCTCGGTCTTTGCGTTGACAAGCTGCAGCGTGTAGTCGTTCCCGGCACCCGTTACCGGGTAGTCGAGGATGCGAATGATGCCGCGCACCGCGAAACTCACTAGTTGCGCGGAAATCCCGTTCTCGGCCTTGCCAATGAGGTTCGCAGCTTCCAGAAGGGTGAGATCTTTCGGCGGGCTGTACTGGGGAATAATGATTCCGCGGCCCTTCGCGTTGCGCTTGCCCAGGAACGCTCGCTGAACAACCGCGAACACTGCCCCGAGGCCACCCAGGCCGAGAAACAAGAATGCCACAAGGTTCGACCACCACGGTGTTTGACCGAGGTTGAACGGGTTGTTGCTCGTGTATCCGTCTCCGGAATAGCCGGGATCCTGCGAGGTGTCGTCCGCAGGCACCTGCACGAACGTGCCGGCAATGAACCCGATGGACACGGTGAGATTCTCGTGCGGTCCGATCTCCTGGGTCTGCGCGGTGAACAGCTGCCCACCGGCCGCGGCCGACTCATCATCCATCGTCTGGCTGATAGCGCAGGTATCCGTTGAGCCTTGCGCCCCCCGATAGCACGCGTGATTGCCTGTCAAAAATTCGGCAACCGCCGGATCAACGTGTACGCGAGCCGTCACGCTGCCAAATGGCTGCGCGAAGCCAGTGCCGTTGGTGTCCCAGTACAGTTCGTCACCGGTGTCGGCGAAGGAACGCACGACGTTCTGCTGCGTGTACGTGATGACATAGCTCTGCTTCCCGTGCACGTAGTCGTCCGTACCCAGTGCGAGCTCGGTGAAGCCTCCGCTGTCGGTCGCATCGAAGTGCACAGGCGCACCCAGGGCATCCGTCACCGAGGCAACGGCTGTGTGCAAAGGGACCCCGTCATAATCGTTGGGGATGGCCCGGATGATGCCCCGGTTCTGGTCAAAGTTCGGAAACTTCGCCACGATGGTCTCCACCGTTCGTAGCGTGGAGTGACCCTCCGCATCTCTGGCCACGTAGTAGTCAGCGCTGTACGAAGTAAAGGTGAAGTCCTGCACGCCAGTCTCTGCGGAGATCTCCACTGCAGTTGACGGGAGAGCGGATGCCGGAAGCGGAGCACAGACGATCAGAAGCGCTCCGAGGGGGGCCGCGAAGGCCGCGAAAAACCGCAGGAATCGTGTCACCCACCGAGCCTAACGGGCGGAAGCGCACAGCCTTCTGCCAGCTTACTCCCAGCTATGTGACCCTTTTAGGGGCCATGCTGGTGAAACACACGGAAGACCAGCATGCCTCACAATCGTGAGATGAGCTGGTGTTCCGGCACCACGACTGAAAGGACACAGAACATGGGCATAGGAAGCGGAATCTTCTTGTTTGTGATCGGCGCCATTTTGGCTTTCGCGATCAACGTAACGGTGAGCTGGGTTAACCTCGATCTGGTCGGTTATCTGCTCATGGGCGCCGGCGTTGTCGTCTTTATTATTTCGCTCGTGCTCGTCCTTCGACGTCGTTCATCGCTCGTCACCACTCGTTCAGCCGTTGATCCCAACAGCGGTGAGCGCATCGAACAGCACGAGACCAAGAGCGACACTCTCTAAACACTGCACCTGCTGGATTCTGCACCTGCTCTGCAGCTGCAGCTGCACAGATCGGCGCGTCTTCCCGTTCGCTTCGGGTGAGGCGCGCCGCTTCTTTTCCGGAAGCTACTCCGTGATGTCGATCTCCCCCACGAGCTCGGCCTGAATTGCCACGCGGACAGTTTCGAGCAATCCATCGGGGACCGGCGAGTCGACGGTCAATACGCACAGTGCCTGGCCGCCCGCTTCCTTGCGACTGATCTGCATCCCAGCAATATTGATCCCGGCGTCACCGAACTCCTTGCCATAGATAGCGACGATGCCGGGCCGATCCGTGTAGACCATCACGATGAGGTGATCGGTGACCGGCACCTCGACGTCATAACCGTTGATCTCGACGATCTTCTCCGTCTGCTTCGTACCGGTGAGCGTACCCGAAACGGAGATCTGCGACCCGTCGCTCAGAGCGCCACGAATGGTCAGGAGGTTGCGGTATTCGTCGCTGACGGCATCCGTCACAAGGCGCACCTGAACGCCGCGCTGTTCCGCAAGAAGCGGCGCATTAACGTATGAGACGGATTCGCTGACGATATTGGTGAAGATGCCCTTGAGGGCGGCAAGCTTCAGAACGCTCACGTCGAACTCGACGATCTCTCCACGAACCTCCACGTCGACAGTGGTAACCGGGCTTCCGTGGGACAGTCCGCTGAACACCTGACCGAGCTTCTCCATCAGAGGGATGCCGGGCCGTACCGTTGGGTTGATGACTCCGCCCGCAACGTTCACTGCATCCGGAACCAGCTCGCCTGAGAGCGCAAGACGCACCGATTTGGCCACCGACACACCGGCCTTCTCCTGCGCCTCATTGGTCGAGGCACCCAGGTGCGGCGTGACGACGACGTTGTCGAGGGCGAGCAGTGGAGACCCCGTCGGTGGCTCGCTAACGAACACGTCGAGACCAGCCCCTGCGATCGTGTGGGCACTGAGCGCGCGGTAGAGCGCGTCTTCGTCGATGAGGCCACCTCGGGCGACATTCACGATGAACGCGGTTGGTTTCATGAGCGCAAGCTGCTCGTCGCCGATCATCCCGGCGGTCTCCGGCGTCTTCGGCATGTGGATGGTAACGAAATCACTCGTAGACAGGAGCTCCTCGAGGCTCACCAGAGTAACGCCGAGCTGCTGGGCACGAGCACTAGTCACGTAGGGGTCGTAGGCGATGATGTTCGTCCCGAACGCCTGCATGCGTGCCGTGATAAGGGCACCGATGCGCCCGAGGCCGATAATGCCAACGGTCTTCTCATAGATCTCGACACCCGTGTACTTCGACCGCTTCCACTGATCGTGCGAGAGCGAATCGTGCCCAGCAGGAATATGCCGTGCAAGGCTCACGATGTGGCCGATGGTCAGCTCTGCAGCCGAGATGATGTTCGAGGTTGGCGCATTCACGACCATGACGCCGGCGTTCGTTGCCGCCTTGATGTCGACGTTGTCGAGCCCGACGCCGGCTCGGGCGATCACCTTGAGCGACTTCGCCGCTGCAATGGCCTCTGCATCAACCTTGGTGGCCGAACGGACCAGGATGGCCTGCGCGTCGACCAAAGCAGCCAGCAGTGCGGGGCGATCGGTACCGTCGACAGAGCGGACATCAAAGTCCGGACCGAGAGCATCGACAGTGGCGGGTGAAAGAACTTCTGCGATCAACACGATCGGTTTTGGCACGGAACAATTCCTTTGACTGGGCAGGCGGGGATTCGCGTGCGCCACGGTCATTGGGGCGCGGACACTAATACTTTAGCGGGTGAAAGCGGAGTCACGGTTCTTCATTACGCCGCAGGTCCATTCCCGATGTGCCAACTCTCGACTCGCCAACTCGCCCCGAGG
>JBDTIM010000108.1:0-10360 GCA_039936355.1 Lacisediminihabitans sp.
GTGCGCCCGCGACACTGGCGTCAGGAAATTTCACGGTGCGGCCAATGACGGTCTCGAAGACTCGATCCTTGAACGTCTCGACCACCCGCTCGAGAACTTCGCGCGAGTGCAGCGTGCGAGAGTCGTACATTGTCGCCAGGATGCCGTCGAGTTCGAGCCGCGGGTTGAGCCGGTCCTTGACCTTGTCGATGGTTTCCACCAGCAGTGCGACGCCGCGCAGCGCGAAGAATTCGCACTCGAGCGGGATCAGTACGCCGTGGCTCGCGGTCAGCGCATTCACGGTCAGCAGGCCGAGGGACGGCTGGCAGTCAATCAGGATGATGTCATACTCGTCGCTCACCTTGCGCAAGACACTCGCGAGGATCTGCTCGCGTGCGACCTCGTTGACCAGGTGCACCTCGGCCGCGGACAGGTCAATGTTCGCCGGGATGACGTCCAGGTTCGGAGTTGTGGTCTTCTGGATCGCGTCGTGCGGATCTTTCACAGTTCCAAGCATGAGGTCGTAGATGTTGGGAACGTCGTGCACTGGTACGCCAAGACCGGCAGACAGGGCACCCTGCGGGTCGAAGTCCACCGCGAGCACGCGCCGACCATAGCCCGCGAGAGCCGCCCCCAAGCTGATCGCGGTCGTCGTCTTACCAACACCGCCCTTCTGATTGCAGAGGGCGACGATGCGTGCAGGACCGTGGCTTTTCAGGGTGGGTGGGACGGGAAAGCTCCGTTGTGGACGACCCGTCGGCCCGGATGCCACGACATCGACTCCAGAGAGCTGTTCGGCCGTGGTGTCCCGTTTCGCTGTCATCCCGACATTCCCTTACTGTTAGTCCCCGACCGGTGCCGATTCACACGATTCTACCGGTGCGCAAGTCTGCGCCCGGGAGGCGAAACCGTGGTTTGAAAGGTCGCCACAGAACTCAGCGAGCCCGGGGGTGCGCTGTCGTGTACATGTCTCGCAGAGTGTCAGCCGTAACGAGAGTGTAAATCTGTGTGGTGGCGACGGAGGAGTGGCCGAGCAATTCCTGCACGACCCGCACATCCGCTCCCCCGGCCAGCAGGTGCGTGGCGAAGGAATGCCGAAACGTGTGCGGGGAGATTTCGACACCGATGCGGGCCTGTTCGGCTCGAGCGCGGATGATTAGCCAGACATTTTGCCGCGAAACCCGCGCGCCCCGCGCCCCAAGGAACAACGCGGGGGTCGCTTTTCCCTTGACGGAAAGCAGGGGTCGAGCACGCACAAGGTAGGCGTCGATCGCGGCACGCGCGAAGCTACCGAGCGGCACTATCCGCTCCTTGCCGCCCTTGCCAAACAGGCGGATCAGATCGGCACTGTGCCCGGTGGAGCCGAGCACGTCGTCGACGTTGAGTGCTGTCGCTTCGCTCACCCGAGCGCCCGTGGCATACAACAGTTCGAGCAGCGCCTTGTCCCTCAGTGATTGCAGGTCGTCGCCGGTAGCCGCATCCAACACCGCAGCCATCTGCTCGACGGTGATCGCCTTGGGGAGACGGATCGCCAACTTCGGCGGTTTGATCTCCGCCGCGACGTTCGTCTCAACGACCCCTTCGTCTAACAGAAAGTGGTGGAAGTTACGGACCGAGGAGAGCATGCGGGCCATGGAGGACGCAGTGAGTGGCGAATCCGGTCTCGTGCGTAGCTGCTGCGCGAACGCCGACACATCGCCCTCGCTGATGCTATTCGGCGCCGAAATGCCGCGGGATCGGAGCGTTGCCAGATAGCAGGCCAGGTCACGCCGGTAGGCGGCAACCGTGTTCGTCGAGAGTCCGCGCTCAATCGCCACGTAGCGGAGGTAGTGGTCGACCGATCGCTCCAGAGCGGATACCGTGCCCGCTTCGTCGATCCCCGCCCTGGGCACTGTGGCCTCGTCAGTCCCGCACGCTACGACGTGGGCGCGCTGGCCAGGCGGCATTTGCGTCGCCGAGGCTCGACCACTCGCGCTGCCTCGAAACGTGTGCGGCCAGCACGGCGATACCAAGAATCGAATTACCGAGGCGCCGCCCTAAAACTGCGTCAACCGCGTCATCGAGGTCCACCCAGCGAGTCTCGAGCTCTGCTTCTTCTTCCACACGGTCATACACGGCGGTCGCGGTCAGCCCGCGAGCCAGGTAGATGCGGATCGCCTCGTTGCTACCGCCCGGCGAGGTGAAGATGTCGGAGAGTAGGGACCACTCGGATGCCCGCAGATCGACCTCCTCCGCTAGCTCGCGTTGGGCAGCAACCAACGGATCTTCGCCCGCGATGTCAAGAAGGCCAGCCGGGATCTCCCAGTCGCGTCGGGCAATCGGATGCCGGTACTGCCGAATTAGCATCGCCCGGTCGTCTTCGTCCAAGGCCAGGATCGCCACAGCTCCGGTGTGGTCGACGTACTCCCGCGCAATGGTGGACGCCCCGTACTCGAAGTGATCACGGCGTATATCCCAGACGTGCCCGTGAAACTCAACACTGCTGCTGAGCACCGTCACAGTCGAGGGCTCATCGACGAGTTCTCTCAGATCGACGGAGGTGTCGAAAGTAGCAGGCATCCCTAAGCTGGGCGATTCTGACCCGAGCGATTCTGATCCGAGCATTCGAAACTCAGGCATCCTTGACTTCGAACAGTCGGCTTGCCTGCTGACGAGCCAGAGCGGCGCCGACCAGTCCGGCAAACAACGGATGCGCGCGGTTGGGCCGCGATCGCAGCTCCGGGTGGGCCTGCGTTCCCACGTAGTACGGGTGTACCTCACGGGGCAGCTCCACGTTCTCGACGAGGTTGCCATCCGGGGACAGCCCTGAGAAGACAAACCCTGCATCCGCAATCTGCTGCCGGTAGGCGTTGTTGACCTCGTATCGGTGCCGGTGACGCTCCGAAACTTCGCTCGACGCATATGCCTCTGCAGTGATCGAACCTGCTAGAAGCTTGGCCGGGTAGAGTCCGAGACGCATCGTGCCGCCCAGATCGCCGCCAGCGATGATGTCGACCTGTTCCGCCATGGTCGCAATGACCGGAAACTCCGTGTCGGGGTCGAACTCCGTGGATGACGCACCCTTCAGCCCCACCATGTTGCGGGCGTACTCGATCACCATGCACTGCAAGCCAAGACACAGCCCAAGCACGGGAATCTGATTCTCGCGCGCGAACCGCAACGCACCGAGCTTGCCCTCGATCCCACGAACGCCGAAACCACCGGGGACGCAGACCCCGTCGAGCTCAGACAGGAGCCGCGCTGCTCCTTCCGACGTCTCGCACTCGTCAGAAGGAATCCAGTGGATCTTAACTTTGGTCTGCTGCGCAAAGCCGCCGGCGCGGAGCGCCTCTGTTACCGAAAGGTATGCGTCCGGCAGATTAATGTACTTGCCGACGAGTCCAATGTTGACCTCGTACTTGGGCTCGTGCACGGCGTGCAGAAGTTCCGACCACCCCGACCAGTCGACGTCGGCTGCCTCAAGCCCGAAGTGTTCAATGATGTAGCCGTCGAGTCCCTGGTCATGCAGCATCGTGGGGATGTCGTAGATGCTCGGCACGTCGACCGCGTTCACCACCGCTTCCGGGTCCACATCGCACATGAGGGCGATCTTGCGGTTCATCGACTCCGGAACCGGACGATCGCTGCGCAGCACGATGGCATCCGGTTGAATACCGATCGACCGCAGTGCCGCCACCGAGTGTTGTGTCGGCTTCGTCTTCTGCTCGCCTGCCGCACTGAGGTATGGCACGAGCGACACATGCACGAAGAAGCAGTTGGCTCGGCCGATCTCGTGACGCACCTGTCGTGCCGCCTCAAGAAATGGGAGTCCTTCGATGTCACCGACAGTTCCGCCGATCTCTGTGATGATCACGTCCGGCTTTGGATCGTTGTATGACTGCAGTCGCATACGACGCTTGATCTCATCGGTGATGTGCGGAATCACCTGCACGGTGTCGCCGAGGTATTCACCACGCCGCTCCTTGGCGATCACCGTGGAGTAGATCTGCCCGGTAGTTACGTTGGCGGCCTGACTCAGGTTGATGTCGAGGAATCGCTCGTAATGGCCGATGTCAAGGTCCGTCTCGGCACCGTCATCCGTCACGAAAACTTCACCGTGCTGGAAGGGGTTCATGGTGCCGGGATCCACGTTCAGATAGGGATCCAGCTTTTGCATGACCACGCGTAGTCCGCGTGCGGTCAGGAGGTTACCGAGGCTTGCGGCGGTAAGCCCTTTACCCAAGGACGATACAACGCCCCCGGTGACGAATATGTGCTTTGTTGTCTCCGCGCTTTGATTGACTACCACGGGGTTTTAGCCTATCACCGCGAGGCCCATCAGCTTCTGCTGCGACATCCCGTCACAGCCGAGTCAGGCGGAGAGTAAGCGAGCGGTTTCGACAAGCTCACGCGCGTGCACCAGACCGCTCTCGGAATCCGCAAGCCCGGAGAGCAACCTGGCCATCTCGGCGATGCGTTCCTCACCGTGTAACTGCTGCACGCTGCTGGCCGTTACCGTTCCATCGCTGTCTTTGACAACGCGCAGGTGATTGGTCGAGAAGGCAGCCACTTGGGCGAGGTGGGTCACCACAATGACCTGAGCAGATCGAGCCAACAGTGCAAGTCTCTTGCCGACCTCGATGGCGGATGCCCCGCCGACTCCCGCGTCGACCTCGTCAAAGATGAAGGTTGGGACGGGGTCAGTCTCGGCGATGACGACTTCGATCGCGAGCATCACCCGCGAGAGCTCACCGCCAGAGGCGCCTCGGCCGAGCGGTCGCGGTTCCGCTCCGGAATGAGGCTGAAGCAGGATCGCGACGTGATCGTTGCCCGAAAATGAATACTCCTGGCGGTCCTGCACGTCGACGGTTACGCGAGCATCCGGCATTGCTAGTGCGCCAAGTTCGGCGGTGACCCGTTCAGATAGGCGGGTGGCGGCTGCGACGCGCAACTCACTGAGCCTGTTCGCCACCGTGACCAACCGTGCTCGATTTGCTTCAACCTCTCCTCGGAGGAGTTCGATACGATCCGAGTCGTTGTCCAGCTCGAGCAACCGCCCACTGCCAGAGTCCAGATAGTCGATTACCTCATCGAGACTCAGCCCGTGCTTGCGCGTGAGCGCCCCGAGAACTGCGCGACGTTCTTGCACTTTCTCGAGCTCACGACCTCCGTCCGAGTCAAGTCCGGAGAGATAACGTGATAGCTCGGCGGAAATGTCGGAGACAGCGAACGACGCGTTGACAATTCCCTCGGTGATGGGGACCAGGGCGGGATCGTGGTCAGAAACCCTTTCAAGATTCCTCCTAGCACTATCCAGAAGGCCGATAACATCTTGCACGTCGTCAAGGCCCTCGGCGGAGATCACTTCGTGGGCCTGTGCTGCGGCCAAGCGGAGGTCTTCCAGGTTGGCCAAACGTTCCACGCGCTCTGCAAGCTCGGCGTCTTCTCCACGATGTGGTGCAGCATCCTCGATCTCGGCCAGCGAACTGCGCAGTTGGTCGGCTTCGCTGGAGCGGCGATCTCGTTCGGCTTCCAGCACGTCAAGCTCACCCTGGTTGGCCTGCCAACGGCGGTAGACATCCTGGTACTCATCCAGAACAACAGAGAACCCGTGGCCTGCGAATCGGTCAAGCGCTTCGCGCTGTGCCGTTGCGGAACGCAATCTTGTCTGATCCGATTGTCCGTGCACGACGACGAGTTGCTGTCCAATTTCGTTGAGCACGCCGACGGGAGCCGACCGCCCTCCGACCACCGCGCGACTTCGGCCGTCCTGGAGAACAGACCGGCCGAGAATGAGCTGCAGGTGCCCGGAGACGTCGGAGGGATCCATATCCCCACCGGCATCGCGCACCCGATCGGCCACAGGACCGTCGGCATCGATCTGCCAGTGCCCCTCCACGACTGCCGAACCGCCGCCTAGTCGCAGCACCGAGCTGTCTGAGCGTTCGCCCAGCAACAACCCTAGAGCGGTCACAACCATGGTCTTGCCGGCGCCTGTCTCGCCAGTGAGTGCGGTGAAGCCCGGACCCAGCGGCAGTCTGGCTTCACCGATGACGCCGAGATTCCGAATAGAGATCTCTTCGATCACGTTGCGAAAGCCTCACCCTCTGGCCCACGCCACCCCGTGACCGGGAGGGCAAACTTGCGCACAAGCCGGTCCGTGAATGGCCCAGGATGCAGCCTGGCCAGCCGCACCGGAATCGACGAGCGCCGTACGATCACTCGTGCCCCGGTCGGCAGGTCGTGGGTACGTCGACCGTCGCACCAGAGCACGCCTGTGCCCTGGGTCCGATCGAGCACCTCAACAGCAAAGACAGAGCCCGGGCCGACAACCAAAGCGCGGCTGAATAGTGCATGAGCACTGAGTGGAACCAGGAGCATGGCGTCAAGACCGGGCCAGACCACGGGGCCTCCTGCCGAAAAAGAGTATGCAGTCGACCCCGTGGGAGTCGACATCACAACACCGTCGCAACCAAATGACGACAACGGTCTGCCATCGACCTCGATAACGACCTCAAGCATCCGCTCGCGACTCGCCTTCTCGACCGTCGCCTCGTTCAGCGCCCACGTTTCGTACACGACCTCGGAGTTGACCTTGACCCGCACGGAAAGGGTCATTCTCTCCTCGACGAGGTAGTCACGTGCCAGGGCCCGCCGCACGGTTTCGTCCAAATTGTCCCGCTCGCTCTCGGCGAGGAAGCCAACATGCCCGAGATTGACCCCGAGAAGCGGTGCGGACGAACCGCGGGCCATCTCTGCAGCTCGCAGGATGGTGCCGTCACCACCCAACACAATGACGAGCTCGAGATCCTGCACACCGATTGGATCGTCAAGCACCGCGAGCATCTGGAGATCCGGGGCCTGGGCCAAAACATCCGCGTACTCGTCCGCCTTCAGTACCGGGACCACGCCCTCAGCTGCGAGTTGACGGCACACCTGTACGGCCGCGGCCAGGGAGTCCTGACGTCCGGTGTGAGACACAACCAAAATGTGCCGTGCGGCCACGTGTCGCTCCTAGTGCTGTGCGGTGAGGGACGCGAGTGCATTCACCCGGTTACTCCATTCTGTCGGATTGCTGCCAACAGCGGCGCTTAACCAGACCAGATATTCGAGGTTTCCCGCGTTTCCCGCAATTGGTGAGGAGATGACGCCCGCCGTTCGGAGCCCGAGATCCCAGGCCGCCCAGAGCACACCATTGATTGCATCTGCCCGCAATCCTGGGCTGTGCACGATGCCTTCACGGATGCCGGTCCGTCCGACCTCGAATTGTGGCTTGACGAGCAGCACGAAATCCGCACTCGTGCCCACCGTTGCCACAACAGCGGGTAACACGATCGGCAGTGAGATGAATGATAGATCTGCCACCACCAGGTCGAACGCGACATCGTGACCCACCGCTCCTGCCAGGCGCGACATCGTCATCTCGCGGGCATTAAACCCTTCGATCACGGTGACCCTGCTATCCTGCGACACCTCTTCGGAGAGCTGCCCATGCCCTACATCGAGTGCCACGACCGTCGCCACGCCACGCTCGAGCAGAACCTGACTAAATCCTCCGGTCGAAGCGCCGACATCCAGCGCGCTTTTGCCCGCAACTACAATCCCGAACGCGTCGAGCGCCCCGACCAACTTGTGCGCAGCACGGCTCACGTAGTGATCGGACGCTGTGAGCGCGAGTTCTTGCCAGTCGCGCACGCGCAGAGACGCCTTGAATGCCGTCACGCCGTCGACCGTGACGGATCCGGCTGCGATCAAGCGCGCCGCGCTGGTTCTGGAACGAGCGATGCCCCGTTCGGCAAGTGCGGCATCAAGCCGACGCCCGATCCCGTCGTCAGCGCTGCCAGTGTGAACGTCTTCGACGTCAGCCATTGCGCACGGGAGCGTCTCCGCGTTCAAGCGCGGACTGCAGCTCGTCGTGAATCTGCGCGAACGCGGACGCCCTCCGATCCAGTGGTTGGTCTTCGATCACTCGGAGCCTTGAAACCAGTGCATCGGCCTCAGGTGCTTCATCAGACAGCACCGTATCTGTGCGCTCTCCGTTTGACTGGGTCACGACTTCCCCTTACTCATTGCGAACGCCCGCGTGGATCACGGGTGAGCCTGCTGTTTGCACGTTAGCGTGTGATCCCCAGCTCGTCCATGAGGTCCGGTGCGAGCTCGATCCCATAGATTGCCAGGCCGGACTCCCAGATCGCGGCGGTCGACGCACGAATCAGGTTGATCTGCGTGCCTGCGGCCACCAATTCGATGCGGTTTTCCTGCATCCGCACCGCAGAGTCACCCACTGCGAACTGGCCGGCATCAGAGTGGATAGTCTGCGGATACGGCTCGTGCAACTGTCGGAGGTCTTCGAGGATGAACCTTGGCCGCGACGGCGAATCCGCGGCCAACAGCTGCTTGGCTCCGTCAACACCGGTCATTACGAACACCGACGCTATTCCGGCGCGATTGGAACCGAGGATGTCTGTGTCGAGCCGATCGCCAACGAACAGGGCGTTCGCCATTCCGAAGCGGCCCAGAGCCTCCTGGTAAATGGCAACCTCTGGCTTTCCCGCAACTATGGGCAAACGTCCCACCGCGGAATGCACAGCGGAGACGAGTGTCCCGTTGCCCGGTGCGATCCCCCGTGCGACCAGTATTGTCCAGTCGGTGTTGGTGGCCACCCACGGGATGCCACCGCCCCCGACATCGCTGTTCAGCGCGAAACAGGCCTCTGCCAACTGTTCCCAGCCGAGCGTCGATGCGAAACCCTGGACTACTGCGGCAGGATTATCCAGAGCAGACGATGTCGGGACATAACCCGCCTTAGCCAGCTCGAAAGTCAGCCCCTCGCCACCCACGGCCAGCACGGTAGAGCCTGCTGGAACGAGCTCGGCCAGCAGGCGAACAGCGGCCTGCGGTGAAGTCACGATGTCAGTCGACTGCGCATCCAGCCCCAGGCCACGCAGATGCTCCGCAACGGACGCGTCCGTCCGCGACGCGTTGTTTGTCACGTACGCGACAGGGATCCGCTCCGCCACCCGATTGAGGCTCTCGATCGCGTAATCAATCGCGTCGCTACCACGATAAACGACGCCGTCCAGGTCGGCGAGTAGGAGCTCAATGCCGTCCAGCGGAGTCAGTTCAACATTATTCACTTCTTTCGCTCTCCGTGCCCTGCTCCCCTTTACCGCCACTGACCTGATCCACTTCGCCGCCGTCATCCAGTTCCTCTTCTTCTACCTCGACAACCTCGTCGTCTTCCTCGCCAGCGGCAGCCGATAGCGCGGCGGATGCCCGATCAGAGCGCTTCCACCACAGCTCTGCGTCCGCGGTCCTGCCGAGATCTTCGAGCACCGTCGCGTAGGCGTCGAATAGATCCGGGCTGTACGAATAGGCGGTCTCGGGGTCCAACTGAGGGATTTCTAACTCCAGCAGCGCAGTCTCGGGGTCCCCAAGATCCAGTCGTGCGCCAGACATGGCGATTGCCAGTTCGACCTGAACTTCGGTAGCCAGAGTTGCGCGCTCGACCGAACGCCCGAGCTCGAGCGCCTTGTCTGGTCGTCCCAGACCGCGTTCGCTGTCAACCATCATCGGCAACTGGTCATTTTTGCCAGAGATCCGCCGATAGGTCCGCAACTCGCGAAGCGCCAGGGCGAAATCCCCGATCGAATACGCCGTGATGGCGAGCGTTTCGCGAACCACAGCTATACGCCCGGCGCGGCGGGCTGCTGACACCGCGTGCTGGTGAGCGAGCTGCGGATCACTGTCAATCAGTCGCGCCACCATCACGAGATGATTTGCCACGCCATCCGCGTTCTCTTTGCTCAGCGTCTTCAGTTGTGCCCTGGCGACACGATCGAGTTCACCAGGTTTTACGTCCTCAGGGATAAGCGGGTCGTCGTGGCGTGAACGCACTGATTGAGTGCCGTAGGGGTCGCGATCTTCTGGAAGCTCGCGCTCACGAGCGGTGCGATCGCCTCGGGCTGGCGCTCCTTCGCGGGTCCACAGGCGCTTCTCCCCCGCTCCAGAACGTGGAGGCTTAGTGTCATCGCGGCGCGGACCGCGATGCCCGGTCGGTGCACCCCGTGCCGGTCTGCCGCTGTCCGAGCGATTACCCTCCGGTTTGCCGCCTGGCCGTCTCGCCCGATCCCCTGATTCACTCACGAACTTCTCCTGCTATCGATCCTGCACATCATGCGGCCGGAATGGCCGTGAGTTAACGCAAAATGGCCACCCTTGCGGGTGGCCATCTTACAAAGAAGTCCGGCGGTGTCCTACTCTCCCACAGGGTCACCCCTGCAGTACCATCGGCGCAGAGAGTCTTAGCTTCCGGGTTCGGAATGTAACCGGGCGTTTCCCTCTCGCTATGGCCGCCGAAACAATATTGATTTGTATCAGTATGCGGTCAGAACAAAAAACT
>JBDTIM010000109.1:0-28976 GCA_039936355.1 Lacisediminihabitans sp.
TCGCTGTCATTGCCGCAGGGGCAAAGCCCCAGCGTCGATAGATGGTGGCCTCGGATGCCGTAAGGATCGCCACAGGGACGCCCAGGGCATGGGCTGTACGCAGTTCCGCCTCCAACATGGCGCGTGCGATGCCGCGACGCCTGTGTGTTGGAGCAACCGTAATGGTGCTGATTGCCCACGCGGTGACGCTTCTCGTGCCAGGTACGGTGAGCTCGGTCGGCCAGGAACTCGCTGTGGCGACCGGGGATGCTGGATTACTCAGGCTTGCATCCCAAATCCCGGTCATACGGCGATGCGGGGCCTTCGTGGCCCGAGCCTGGATGAACTCCATTGTGGGGCGGGGCTCGTGGAAGCCGCGGTTGACCGCTTCCATCCACGGGAGATACGCACCGTCATCCGTGCTGAGGAGCGCCATCCGCAGTCCACCACGTGCAAGTTGTTCCGCGGAGCGGGAATCGACCGCGAAGGTCAGGTAGTTTTCGCTCATCGATTCAGGGTATCGGTCTGGCGTTATCGGGTCAGCAACCCTGCGCGTTCGGGGTTCTTCTCGAACCAGTCGGCAACAAACCAACACATGGGCAGAACCCGCAGGTCGGTTGTGGATTCCACATCATCCACGGCAAACTTTACGATCTCCGCGGCGTATCCCTGTTTTCTTTTCTTCGGGTTCGTGTACGTGTGATGAAAGGAGATGGAGCGTCCACTGATCGAATAGTCGGCAACCGCGATGATCTCACCGTCGATTCGGAGGACATAGCGGCGTGCATCTGGTTCGTGGCTGAAGTCTTTGGGCATGATCCAAGGCTATGCGAGTGTGCCGAGCCGCGTCCAAGCGATGATGAGGGAGGGTAGACGTCCAGTGTCATCGCTCGTAACGGAATTCTGGACCGTGTCTCGCGGTTGTTACCATTCGCACAGGACGCGTCGACCGCGCGATCAGTATCAGTCCTCCCCGTTGATAACGGGCGCACAGATCAGGAAACCATGAGAATCAGAACGTTTTCGATAGCCATCGTCGCCGCAGCAGCCATCATGCTCAGTGGATGCTCGGCCGGGGCCACGGTTCCCTCATCGGGGTCGTCGACGGCCGCAACCGGTGCGCTCGCCGCGGTGCAGAAGGCAGGGGTTCTAACGATCGGCACAGAGGGCACCTACCGCCCGTTCAGCTACCACGACGGCGGCTCAGGCAAGCTCATCGGCTATGACGTCGAGGTGGCTCAGGCCGTCGCGAAGAAGCTCGGCGTGAAGGCGAAGTTCGAAGAGACGCAGTGGGACGCCATTTTCGCCGGACTTGAGGCACACAGGTTCGACGTCATCGCCAACCAGGTCTCGATCACCCCAGAGCGCGAGGCGAAGTACGAGTTCTCGACGCCATACACATTCTCGACCGGTGTCATCGTGGTGAAGTCGAGCGATGACAAAATCACATCGTTTGCTGACCTTAAGGGTGTCAAGGTCGCACAGTCGCTCACAAGTTCCTTCTACACGCTCGCGCAACAAAGTGGTGCGGATATCCAGGCCGTCGAGGGCTGGGCGCAGTCCATCGCTCTCGTGCAGCAGAGCCGCGTGGAGGCCACACTCAACGACAAGCTGACCTGGCTGGACTACAAGAAGCAAGGGAAGGCATCCGGGCTGAAAGTGGCAGCGGAGACCGCAGACTCATCCAAGAGTGCATTTACGTTCGCCAAGGGCAGCGAATCCCTCGTCAAGGCGGTCGACAAAGCGCTCGTGGAACTGAGCGCCGACGGTACCCTCGCGAAGATTTCCAACAAGTACTTCGGAGACAACGTCAGTAAGTAATTTGGAGGACAGACAGAAGTTAAGTCAGTAGTCTGACTGACGATGAACCAGTCCGAGTGGGATTTGCTGCTGAGCTCCTTCTGGCCGATGGTCCAGGGGGCGCTCGTCGGCACCATCCCGCTGGCGCTCGCGTCGTTCGCAATCGGCATGGTGCTCGCTATCATTTTTGCGCTCATGCGCCTGTCGAAGGTGAAGCTGGTCTCGGGCGTCGCCAGGGCGTATATCTCCATCGTGCGTGGTACGCCGTTGCTGGTTCAGCTCTTCGTAATCTTTTACGGATTGCCGTCGATCGGACTGGTATTCAATCCCTGGCCGAGTGCGGTTGTCGCGTTCTCCATCAATGTCGGTGGTTACGCGGCCGAGGTGGTGCGAGCGGCGATCCTGTCGGTTCCGAAGGGACAGTGGGAAGCCGCATACATGATCGGGATGTCCCACCGACGCGCGCTGACTCGCATCATTTTGCCTCAGGCCGCCAGGGTATCCGTGCCGCCGCTGTCCAATACCTTCATCAGCCTCGTGAAGGACACCTCGCTTGCCTCGCTTATTCTGGTGACCGAGCTGTTCCGGCAGGCGCAGGAGGTAGCGGCATTCAGCGGGGATTTCATGCTGCTCTACCTTGAGGCGGCTCTCATCTACTGGATCATCTGCCTGATGCTTTCTTCTGGGCAGGGGCTTTTGGAGAAGCGATTGGATCGTTATGTCGCCCGCTGACGCGTCTACGCCAAAGCCTGAAACCCCCGAGCCTGCAATCCTCGAGCCCGCAACGCCGGAGCCCCAACGGCCAGAGTCCCGACCGCGCGGGATGGATTCGGCACCAGCGCTACTGAGCGTCCGCGGGCTCCAGAAAAGCTTCGACTCCACTCGCGTGCTGGAGTCGATCGATCTGCGGGTCACCCGTGGCGAGGTTCTCGTGCTCATCGGTCCGTCCGGATCGGGTAAGACGACTCTGTTGCGCTGTCTAAACGGACTGGAAATCGCAGACGGAGGCATCGTGGATGTCGCCGACGAGCTTTCGATTGACTTCTCGAGCACTCCGTCGAAGAAGACGCTCGCCGCGCTCCGCGACCGTTCGGCCATGGTGTTCCAGCACTACAACCTGTTCCCCCACATGACCGTATTGGAGAACATCATCGAGGGTCCGGTCATGGTGCAGCGTCGGCCGCGCGCGGAGGCGGTGCGCGAAGCACTTGAACTGCTGGACCGGGTTGGACTCACCGAGAAGAAGGACAACCACCCGTTCGAACTTTCCGGCGGGCAACAGCAGCGGGTAGGAATCGTACGGGCGCTTGCTCTGCGGCCGCAACTCTTGCTCTTCGACGAGCCAACATCCGCCCTCGACCCCGAGCTGGTGGGAGACGTCTTGACGCTCATGAAGGAACTCGCAGCCGAAGGGTGGACGATGGTTATCGTCACGCACGAACTGCAGTTCGCGCGCGAAGTCGCACATGAGGTCGCGTTCGTTGATGGCGGGGTGATCGTGGAGCGAGGCAACCCTGAGCTCATGTTTGGTTCCCCAGAGCAGGAGCGCACCCGGCAATTCCTGCACCGGCTGCTTTTCCCGTTCTAGCCACCTGTTCTCGCCACCGACGTTTCACCGTCCATCACTTCTCCAGAGAACTCGCGTAGCGTGGAAGTTCCCATGGTCGAGACAATTTTTACCATCGGTCATTCCACGCGACCGATAGACGAGTTCATCCACCTGCTGCACGCCCATGGAGTGAAGCGCATCATTGACGTGCGCACCATTGCCAAGTCGCGGCACAATCCTCAGTTTGGGGAGGATCTGCTCGGGCCGAGCCTTGCTGCGCAGGACATCGGCTATCAGCGGCTCGAGATTCTCGGGGGGCTTCGCCACACCGACCCGCACTCGATCAACGGTGCGTGGAGAAATGCGTCGTTCCGTGGCTACGCCGACTACATGCAGACGGATGCGTTCGCTGCAGGCATCGCTGAGTTGATCGAGCTCGGAAGACACGAGTCCGTAGCCATCATGTGCGCTGAGGCGGTGCCGTGGCGGTGTCACCGATCGCTAATCGGTGACGCGCTGCTCGTGCGGGACATCCGCGTTCTTGACATCATGAGTGAGAAAGATCCCCGTCCGCATTCCATCACGCGGTTCGCACACGTCGATGGGCTGCAGGTTACCTACCCAAAGGACGCGGACCAGCCCGAAGTAGCGGCGGAACCTGAGAAGAAAGCGGGCGTCAAGAAGAAGGCGGGCACCAAGAAGAAGCCTGCGGCCGACAAGAAGACGGCTGGGGCCGACAAGAAGACGGGTACCCGTAAGAATGCGGGAACCACACAAATATCAAAGACCGACGAAGGGTCGCACAATCCATGACTGATATCATTCCCACCGACCTGGTCGATTTGCTGGAGCGCCCTCTCTTCGGATCGCTCGGCACGGTCAGACCCGGCAACACCGTACAGGTGAACCCAATGTGGTTCCAATACGACGGCGATTGCATCCGCTTCACCCACACGACAAAGCGCGCCAAGTACCGAAATCTGCAGCAGAACCCATCCATGAGCCTGCTGGTAGTCGATCCGGATGACCCGATTCGCTACATCGAAGTGCGCGGAAGCGTCGTGGAATTTGTCCCGGACCCTACTGGCGCGTTCTATGTGGTGCTGGGAAAGCGTTATGGCAACCAGGAACAGCAGCCACCGGCTGACAGTTCCGATCGCGTCATCATCGTGATGAGCGTGGACAAGGTCTCACGGTTCTAGCCGTCGGCACCTCAGCCCGGATTTCTTAGCGAGACACGGGCTGACGCTCGGGCTTCGACACTATCGGGGGACGGGGATGCTCGCGGTGTCTTCGTAGCGGCGGTCGCGACGGGGTATGAAGAGGGCCACGATGACCCCGGCGAGCACCACAGCGGTGCCCACGATAAACACGAGTTGGAAAGCACCAGCGGTCGGAATGTCGATGCCATCCGCCCGCACATACTCCGAGGAGAGAATCACACCAACCACGGAGGCCGCGACGGTCGAGCCCAAGGTGCGCATCACAGAGTTCAGCCCGTTCGCCGCGGCAGTCTCGCTCGGCGGTACGGAGTGCATGATGAGCGTGGGCATCGCAGCGTAGGCGAAGCCGACCCCGACCCCGACCAGGGTCGAGATCAGAACAATGTGCCACACCTCGCTCATCAGCACCGTGCCGAGTGCGAATGAAAGCCCGATCACGGCGCTACCGATAATGAGACTCGTACGCGGGCCGCGCGCGTTGGATAGTCGTGCCGCCACAGGGGACAGCAAGAACATCACGATCCCAAGCGGCATGAGGCAAAGGCTCGCGACGAGCAGCGACTGCCCGAGTCCGACGCCCGTCGTGGTGGGTGCTTCCAGCAGAATCGGCAGCGCGGCCGTGGTGATGAAGAAGGCGAAGCCCACAGCGATGGACGCGAGGTTGGTGAGAAGCACGGGACGCCGGGCAGCCACACGAAGGTCGATCAATGGATCCCGAGTCTTTATTTCGAACAGTCCCCAGATCAGGAGCAGCAGCACTCCACCGCCCAGCATTCCTAGAGTCAGTGGGCTCAACCAGCCCCACTCGCTTCCCTTGGATACCGCCAGCAGGATGCACACCAGCGCGACCGCGAACATCGCTGCGCCGGGGAAGTCGAAGCGGCCGGCCGTGCGCAGCGTGCTCACGGGAATGATCCAGGCCACCAGGGTGATAGCGATCACGCTGAACAGCGTCGCCAGCCAGAACAGGTAGTGCCAGTCGAGGTGTTCGGCTATCACCGCGGCCAGTGGCAGTCCAAGAGCGCCGCCGACACCGAGAGTGGCGCTAACAATCGCGACAGCTGCACTCAGGCTTTTAGGGTGAATGACGTCGCGAAGCACACTGATCCCGAGGGCGATCACGCCAAGGCCGATGCCCTGCAGGGAGCGACCGACGATCATAGGCACAAGGGTGTCCGAAAGCGCGCAGACCACAGAGCCGACCGCCATGATCGAGAGCAGCACGAGGATGATGAAGCGCTTGCCATACATGTCGCCGAGTCGTCCGCTGATGGGCGTACTGATAGCTGCGGCGAGCAGCGTCGAAATGAGCACCCATGATGAGTCCGCGAGCGTTGTCGAGAGCAACTGGGGCAGTTCGGGGATGACCGGGGTCACCAAAGTTTGCATGAATGCCGCGATAAGTCCGCTGGCGGCGAGCGCCGCGATCATCGCGCGGTCACTTGGTCGCCGGGTGAGGCGCCTGCGTTGCCGTTCTGTGAGAGACCCCTCGATGGGTTCATTTGTCGCTGCAGGTTCGTCTGACTCGGCATCATCCTGGTGGGAAGATCCGCGGAACAGCATTGTCTCACCCTAGCTACCCCATGGAGTCTTGGGGAGTCGCATTCACCTCGAGAGTGTGTTGACGCCCCAGTCGTCCACGCGCCAATCGATCCACCCGTTCGAACGCTGGAGGCTGACCTCGATCTCGAAGGTCTTGCCTGGGCCGGCAGTGCCGTGGCAGCTGAAGGTCTGGCCGACGAGGATGGGCGGGGTTGCCGGGCAGCGGACGTCGAGGGTCGCCCCGTTGGCGGCGGCGTCCGAAGCGATGGATTGTTCGGCTTGTGCGCTGAACACGGCAGGCACGGTGGTGATGAGCATGCCAGGGACGGCCACGACGGAGACGACGCTCAACACGGCGAGCGCGAGCCAGACCAACACCGGACCGAAGCCGCGGCCCGTTTGACGGGTAAGGACCATTGCGCGCACGAAGAGATAGACGGGCGAGGTCAGGAGTGCCCAGCTCCAGTGGGCGGGCTTGTTGACGCCGCTGTGCTTTAGGATGCGATAGTCGCCGAAGGCAAGTGCCACAGTGGTGAGGTAGACGATGCCGAGCAGAACGGGGACGACAAGATTGAGCTGCAATGCTGCACCGAAACCGGTCACCAGCAGCAGCATGATGACCAATTGCAGCAGCGGGAACAAGGCGATTATCCAGATTGGTGCCGTGCTGACAGGAACCGACAGCATTCCGTTGCCGTTCTGACCGTGTCCCGCGATCGACTGGTGTTCCAGCGGCTGCGAAGCTCGAAATGACGGCGCGGGCGCGCCGGCGTGAGCGCCGTAAGCAACCTGGTCGAACAACGGCGTGCCGACCGTTGGTGGGTCACTGCGTAGAGCGGTAAAGATCATCCGAGGCTCTGGGGCTGCGGACAGGGTGGGGGAGAGGCCTGGGATACCGTCGCCCAGCGGCGGCACCTCCGGGATTCGGCCTGCATGGCCGGATGCCGAACGGGGCTCGAAGACTGCTCCGGGATCTTCGCCGCCGGGGGCCGTCACTCCAATGTCGACTCGCGGGTCGTCATCATCATTCTCGGGAGTGTCGTCGGGATGGGCCTCGCCGTCGGCATTCAGAGATGTTGGAGCGAGATGCTCGCCCGATTCCGTTTCGTTGGGTGCAGGCTCATCGGCGGGTTGCGCGTCTTCGGATGGTGGGTCGAGTTCCAAGAGGGACTGCGTGGTCTGTGGGGTCGTGTCGGAGGTGCTGCGGTCCTCCCGCTCGCTCGCGCGACGTTCTCTTCTGGTCGGCAAGTCATCCGCCCATGCCAACGGCGACTCCTGCACGATGAGTGGCTGGCGCGCGGCGGTCGTGTGCTGCGTCCAGGCGTGATTATCCCACCAACGCAACTGGGGAAGTCCGGTTGGGTCTGGGTACCAGCCCGCCGGAAGGCGCACGACATCGTCCGGTTCCACCGTGCCTCCCCTCGCGCGGTCCAGCACCACGCCATCGGGTTGTAGGAGTTGGCTCCTGAACATGCCGTGAAATTGCTGCGGTTCTTGATTGTATTGATTGAACGGGCAATTGGGAAGCGAGACGGACTCTACCAGCACTGCGTCGCGCTCATCTGCAGACTATCCGTGGTTACCGGACGGAAATTTCACCGATTCTTCCGTGTACTCGGCCCAATACGATAGCCCCGTAGGCGCGAGGTTGCCAAGCGTTCGTCGGACTGTAAGACTCATTCCCGGTGGACATTTCGGTCATGGTCGTGCTAGTTATCGTGCTAGCTCTTTTCTTCGACTTCACTAACGGCTTTCACGACACGGCCAACGCGATGGCTACGCCGATCGCGACGGGCGCACTGCGGCCGAAGGTTGCGGTCGCAATTGCCGCGGTACTCAACCTGGTGGGTGCATTCCTGTCGACGGCTGTCGCACAGACGATCTCAGATGGCCTGATTCGTGAGGGCCAGGGTGGCGTGCACATTACTCCCGCGATGATTTTTGCGGGACTCATCGGGGCGATTCTGTGGAATCTCGTCACGTGGTTGCTTGGTTTACCCTCGTCCTCAAGTCATGCGTTGTTTGGTGGGCTTATCGGGGCAGTGATCGTCGGTACAGCAGGCTTAGGGGCAATCGACCTCGGCATCTTGATGTCGCGCATTGTGGTTCCGGCACTGCTCGCGCCTTTCGCCGCCGGACTTGCCGCGTTTCTCGCCACGAAGATCGCCTATGCGATGGTGAAGAAGAAGCAGCGCACGCACTTCAAGGTCGGGCAGATCTTCACGTCATCGCTCGTTTCTCTTGCACACGGAACCAACGATGCGCAGAAAACGATGGGCGTGATAACGCTCACCCTGATCGCGGGAGGGATGCAGGCCGCAGGTTCCGGTCCAGAGCTCTGGGTCATCATCGTGTGCGCGCTTGCCATCGCACTGGGGACATACACGGGGGGTTGGCGAATTATCCGCACCCTCGGAAAGGGCCTCACCGAGATCGAGCCTGGTCAGGGCTTCGCCGCAGAGGCGGCGACGACCGCGACCATTCTCGCATCGTCGCACCTCGGCTTCGCTCTATCGACCACCCAGGTGGCATCCGGTTCGGTCATCGGCACAGGAATCGGACGCAAGGGCGCTTCAGTGCGCTGGCGGACTGCTGGCCGCATCGCTATCGGCTGGGTGATCACAATTCCGGCGTCTGCTGCGGTGGGGGCGCTCGCGTCCTGGGTCGCGCTGTCAGGTCCAATTGGTATCGCGATCGACACTCTGGTCGCGGGAACGGTGGTCGTGTGGATTTTCTTCTACTCGCGCCGCAATCGAGTTCACCCGAAGAGTCTTCAGGTTGAACCAAGGGCATTCGTTCGCCCAAAGAAAACCAAAAAAATGAAGAAAGCAAAGAGGGCCAGGAAGGCGAAGAAGGTCGGGAAAGCGAAAAAGTCTAAGAGATCCAAACCGTCCGCGTCTTCTAAGAAGTCAAAGCCGTCCACATCGAAGGGGCGCAGCTGATGATCGAGTGGGGAAGCTTTTTGGTGGTGCTTGTCGTGTCGATCATCGGCGCCTGTGGCATCGTGCTGCTTTTCTCCCTCGGCCTTCGACTCGTGGGTGCCGAAGGCGGATGGCGAAGACCGCTGGGGATCGCGAGTTTCGTGGCCTGTGCACTGTTGATCATGTACGGGATCTACCTGATCATCCCCGGGCTTTCCTAATCGGTCACGCTGTGACTACTGCGTAGGATTGACACGTCATGCTACGCAAGCTGACGAACTGACCTAACCAGGCAAGGAAGCCCCAACTTCGTGAATACGACTACGCCCACATCCACCGCATCGATAGCAACCCGCACCGAAACCGACTCGCTGGGGTCAATGGAGATTCCCGCAGACGTTTATTGGGGCGTTCACACGGCGCGAGCTTTCGAGAACTTTCCGATTACCAGACGTTCCGTGTCCGTTTACCCCGATCTCGTTCGTGCGCTCGCAACCGTCAAACAGGCCGCCGCTCGAGCCAACAAGGAGATCGGTGTCCTCGACGCGGCGAAGGCCGACGTCATCGATCGGGCATGCCAGGAGATTATCGACGGTGAGTTGCACGACCAGTTCATGGTCGGCGTCATCCAGGGAGGTGCTGGTACCTCGACGAATATGAACACCAACGAGGTGATTGCCAATCGTGCCCTGGAAATGATGGGGTTCCCCTTCGGTGATTACGAGCACATGCACCCAATTGATGACGTCAATCGAAGCCAGAGCACAAACGATGTGTACCCGACCTCGATCAAGCTCGCGATGGTATTTGGCATTAACCGGCTGTTGACCGAGCACACGCTGTTGGAGGAGTCTTTCGCCAAGAAGGGCGCGGAGTTCGCAAGCATCCTGAAGGTCGGACGTACCCAGTTGCAGGATGCCGTGCCGATGACTCTCGGACAGGAGTTCATGGGCTTCGCGCACACTCTCCGCGAAGACTTCGACCGGCTGAGTGAGACGATTCCATGGCTCAACGAAATGAACATGGGTGCGACCGCCATAGGCACTGGGATCACGGCCGACTCGCGCTACGCGGATGCCGTGCGTCGGCACCTGGTAGACATCACAGGCTTCAACATGGTGACCGCCCCCGACCTCATCGAGGCGACCTCGGACGCTGGGGTGTTCATGACCCTGAGTGGCATCCTGAAGCGCAACGCGGTCAAGCTGTCCAAGATCTGCAACGACCTGCGGCTGCTGTCCAGTGGCCCGCAGGCCGGGCTAGGTGAGATTAACCTTCCCGCTGTGCAGGCGGGTTCCTCGATCATGCCCGGTAAGGTCAACCCGGTGATCCCGGAGGTCGTCAACCAGGTCGCGTTCAGTGTGATCGGGGCGGATGCCACGGTGACGGCGGCCGCGGAAGGCGGGCAGCTCCAGCTGAACGCGTTCGAACCAGTAATCGCGCACTCCATCCTGCAGTCGATCGCGTGGATGACGAATGCGTCGAGGACGCTGCGCATCAACTGCATCGACGGCATCACCGCGAACATCACCAGGCTCGCGGCCCAGGTTGAGTCGTCAGTCGGAGTCGTCACCGCGCTGACGCCGTACATCGGCTATTCCGCGTCTGCGACGCTCGCTCACACCGCACTGACCACGAACGCGTCGATTGCTGACCTCGTCGTGGCTGCGGGACTCATGTCACTCGAGGAGGTCACCAAGGTGCTTGCACCTGAGCGTCTCAGCGGAATGATCCCGACCACCGGCGTGATTAGCATCGTAAGGCCGGTCCCGACAGACAAGGACTAGCGCACAAGCTTGCGAAATATCGACGGTTATTGGGGCGCAGTCCTCGCCATACGCCACAGGTGCAGTCCGGCGTAGCTGCGCCAGGGAGCCCAGCGCGTTCCGTACTCGGCGAGGCCGCGCGCGGTTGCGGGCAGGCCGAGCTTTTGCGCACTCTTCAGCATGACGAGATCGGTGCTGAGGAGCACATCCGGATTTCCGAGCACGCGCATGGCGAGGTAGCCAGCGGTCCATGCCCCGATTCCTGGGAGGGCGATGAGCCTTCCTGTGAGCTCCTCGGCAGGCATACCGACGTCCAGCCGCAGGGAGCCAGAAGCCAGTGCCTCGGCGACCCCGACAATCGCCCGGATCCGGGAAGCCGGTCCCCGCAGGACCTCGTGGCCGCTCTCGGCGAGCTGCAGCGCGCTGGGAAACAGGGTGTGGCCGGGTTTGGAGTCTGCGCCCGGTAGTTCGGTCACGATCCGCCCGAGAACCGTCCGAGCAGCCTTGACCGAAATCTGTTGCCCGATAAGAGTGCGAAACAGGGTCTCCTCGGCGTCGAGGCTGCCAGGCAGGCGCACTCCGGGGTGGGCCAGCACAGATCCCCGTAATTCGGCATCGTGGGAGAGCGCGGCGTCTATCGCAGCGGAGTCGGCATCCAGGTCAAGGAGCAAACGCACTCGGGAGACGAGAGCGCCCACATCGTCGATGTGTTCGAGCCGCGCGGTGCAGAGCACGGCTGGGCTGTCCATCGCCCCGGCGTCCCCGGTGGCATGTCGTGAGGAAGCGTTGTGCGCTGTGGCACCGCGTTTGCGGACCTCCTCCAAGGAGAGTTCCATGGTCGCGATGCCGTGCGGCAGGCGGACCGCCCGACGGTAGTGGGCCTCGTCGGCGTCTTCGAGACCGGGCACAGCGTGGTCCGCGAAGAACTTCATGAGACCCAAACCGTCGAAGGGCGCCCTGACCGGAAGCCTCAGCGTTACCGAGGTGGAGTCGAATGTCTCGGTCGGGTCGGCTCGCTCTGTGGCATGCGCAGGTGTGTCTCGACGACGTCCGAGCCGCCTGAGACCGCTCGGAGTGGTCTCGTAGACGGCACGGACGGTGTCGTTGAACTGGCGGATGCTGGCGAATCCAGACGCGAAGGCTACGTCAGCGATTGGCAGCTCCGTGCCCGTGAGCAAGGCTCTTGCGGTCTGGGCGCGGTGCGCGCGGGCGAGTGCGAGTGGTCCGGCACCGAGTTCGCGGACCAGTACGCGGGTCAGGTGTCGTGGGGTGTAACCCAACCGACGGCCGAGGCCGGGAACACCGTCTCGCTCGACGACGCCATCCGCAATCAGACGCATAGCACGCGCTGCAAGGTCGTCGTGAATCCTCCACTCCGACGAACCGGGTATGGCATCGGGTAGGCAGCGCTTACACGCTCGCAGCCCCGCCTCGTGTGCGGCGGCCGCAGTGCGGTAGAACGTAACGTTGCCCGGTTTTGGTGTCATTGCCGGGCAACTTGGCCTGCAGTAGATTCCCGTCGAGTGCACCCCGGTGATGAATTGCCCGTCGAAGCGCACATCACGCGACGACATCGCCAAATATCGCTCGGCAAAGAGCGGATCGTCGACTCCGATGGCCGCAGGGTTGGTGTTCACCTCTCAACTCTCGCACGGGCGGCCGACTTCAAATAGCGGAAATCAGACATCGGCGTGGACCACCTCTCAGACGCGAAGGATCTTGCTTGTGTGCTGTCCGTGCGGACGCCATCCCGGGATAGATTGGAGCCATGACAGCCCAGATGCCGGCTTTTTCCCCGGATGCACCCGCCAATGGACAGGTGAAACGCGGTGTAGTCGTGGTCGGCAGCGCCAACCTTGACATGGTGTTCGGCACCGAACGGATTCCGTTGCCCGGCGAGACCTTGTTGGCACTTTCCGCGGACCGCTTCCCCGGAGGCAAGGGACTGAATCAGGCCGTCGCTGCTGCGAGGTCGGGGGCGGCCACCACCTTCGTCGCGGCGCTTGGGCACGACGGGAATGGTGAGCAGCTCGCTGCGACAATTGCAGATGCGCGTATTGCAGACCAGCTCGTGCGTCGAGTCGATGCTGCGACCGGGCAGGCCTTCATCGTTGTGAGTCGGGATGGCGAAAACACCATCATCGTCGCCGGAGGAGCAAACCTTGGTATGGTCGCGCTCACCGTCGCCGATCGTGCGGTGCTGGCCGACTCATCCGTGCTCCTCATGCAGCTGGAATTGCCACTGTCGATCGTGAGCGAAGCGGCAGCCATCGCGCACGCTGACGGCACCATCGTGATGCTGAACGCTGCGCCGTCCCGTGAGTTGCCGAGAGAGCTGCTGCAAACGCTCGACTGCCTCATCGTGAACGAACACGAAGCCTGTCAGGTTGGCGGGTCAGATGATCTAGAGACCGCGTCGCTTGCGCTTGCCGCTCTTGTTCCACGGGTGGTCGTCACCCTCGGAGCGGCCGGGTCGGTGTTGTACGACGCAGGGGCCGAGTTGGCGAGGGTTCCCGCGCAGACGGTGACGCCCGTGGACACAACCGGTGCAGGGGACACTTTCTGCGGAGCGTTCGCCTCGGCGATTGCCGAAGGGCAAAATTTTGAGGAGGCCGCCCGTTTTGCCACGGCTGCGGCCGCGCTGTCCGTGCAGACTGTAGGCGCGGTGCCGTCGATTCCCGAGCGTGCGCGCATCGAGGAGGCCTTGGCGAAGTGAGCGACGCCGTGCCCACTGTTCCCGTGGGCGAGCCAGTCGTGGTGGCTCTGCAAGCAGCGCTGGGCGACACCGTTTCGGTTGGTCAGGGAGCGCTCTCTGAAGTCAGGCAGGACAAATCCGGGCATCGCTCCTTGGCGGCGCCGCTCGCTGTCGTTTCTGCGCGCAGCATCGACGACGTCCAGTCCGCGCTCCGTATCGCCAGCAAGTTCGGTGTGCCCGTCGTGCCCCGTGGCGCCGGAACCGGGCTGGCTGGAGGAGCAATCGCTGGGAAGGGCGAAATTGTGCTTTCCACTCTGGCCATGAACCGTATTCTCGAAGTTTCGGCGACTGACGAGCTTGCGGTGATCGAGCCGGGAATCCTGAATGGTGATTTCAACACGGCGCTCGAACCATACGGCCTCTGGTTCGCGCCGGATCCGGCCAGCAAAGCCATCTCCACAGTCGGTGGCAACATTGCGACGAACGCTGGGGGACTGCTCTGCGCCAAGTACGGCGTGACACGCGAGGCAGTGCTCGGCATGAAGGTTGTGCTTGCCGATGGGCGCCTGCTCAGCCTCGGCCATCGCAGCGTCAAAGGTGTCACCGGTCTTGATCTCACCGCACTCATGATCGGTTCGGAGGGGACACTCGGCGTGATTGTTGAGGCGACGGTGCGGCTGCGTCCGCTCAGTCATGGAAACGTGGCAACGATCGGGGCGTACTTTGCGAATGTCGCTGACGCGGCATCCGCTTCTTCCGCCATTACTGCGGCAGGACTTCACCCCGCAGCCATGGAGCTGCTCGACACCGCATCACTACGGGCAATCGGGAGCCTTCTTGGTATCGACCTAATCAGCCGCGGCACTGTTTGGCTTCTTGTGCAGACGGATGGCGCTGCCAGCGGTGAAGAAGCGGCGGCGGCGGTCGAGATCATCCGCTCGCTCCACGGGGACGCGGAGCTGACCACCGATTCAGACGAAGGGGAGCGGCTGCTCGCCATTCGTCGGGCGTTCCATCCCTCACTCGTTGCACTCGGAACGGTACTCATCGAGGATGTCGCAGTTCCGAGGAGTGCCCTGCCGGAAATGTTCGCGGCAATCGAAGACATATCTGAGCGGTTCGGCATCGAGATCCCGACCGTCGCGCACGCAGGAGACGGCAACCTGCACCCGAACTTCGTTTACCAGTCCGACAACGGTGCGGAGGTTCCGGCGCAGGTGTGGGCAGCAGCAGACGAACTGTTCCTGGCGGCGCTGCGACTCGGTGGAACGCTCACGGGGGAGCATGGCGTCGGCATCCTGAAGAAGCGCTGGCTGGGGAGGGAACTGGGCAACGACCAGCTTGAGTTGCAGCGGCAGATCAAGGCCGTATTCGATCCGCAGGGCATTCTGAATCCCGGCAAGGTATTTTGAGCCAGATCGGCGTGGGAATACCTCTAATCACACGCCTGTTGTTTTGTGTATGCGATCACAAATTGCGAGTGTCTTGCCTCGATCAACGCGGTCACCGGTCACGTCGGTGATCGGTCGCCCGAGCGGTGGCCAGGTGCGTTTCGTTCCAGGCTCTGTCGCTCTTCGGGGTGGTGCTGTCGCGGGCGCCATTGATGCGGTTGGTATGGATGTCGTGGGCTTCGCTTCTGGTGACAGGGTTGCCTATCTGGGCGGCAAGATCAACGGCGTTACCCTCGTGGATTCTGAAAACCTGATCGGCATTCCGCGGGACATCAGCGACGAGCAGGCCGCTGCGCTCCTGCCCAAGGGCCTCGTCGCGCGGGTCCTGGTAAAAGAGACGCACGCCGTCGGTGGCAGGGAAACCGTGCTCGTGCACGCTGCGGCGGGGTTGCTTGGGTCGCTCATCGTCGGCTGGGCGAAGTTGCTCGGTGCCACAGTCATTGCCACAGTCGGTTCGGCCTCGTCGCGCACGAGGGCGCTGCAGGCGGGAGCCGACCACGTGATCGTCTTCGGCGACGAGAATGTTTCCGAACGCGTATTGGTTCTCACGGGTGGTCGCGGAGTGGATGTTGTCTACGACGGCGTGGGAGAGGCGACGGCGGATGCGTCGCTGGCATCGCTTCGACGCGGAGGCGAACTCGTGTTGTACGGTCGCGGGGATCGTCGGGCTCGCGACGCCGATCAGGAGGTGAGGGTCTTGCGGCCACGGCTGTCTGACCATCTCAGAGCCGGCAGTATCCAGCAGGGTGCGGCCGACCTGTTCCTCGCAATCCGCTCCGGAGCGTTTGACGGGGTGGACATTGCTCGTCTCGTGACCGACCCGAGCGCTGTGGCTCTCGCTGCCTAACCTCGCTTAGACAGCACGCTCGTGACAGTCCGGTCAGCAGGCTCTCCCCGCGGCACGTAAGCTTGAATGCCGGAATTCGAGGGATTTTTATACGTGAGCGATGAAGAACTGAACCATGAGCGACGCTATGTGCGCACCCTATACGCGAGGCTCGACGAGCTGAAAACTGAGGCAGAACAGCAACTTGCGGCGGTGCGGAAGCTCGATGTCGGCGGAAACCACCAAAGCCGCTCGGAGCGTGACACCTTCGCTCGCCTGTATGAAGACCGGATCGTGCAACTGCGGGAGGTTAACGAGCGCCTGGCATTTGGGCGGATCGACTTTGCCGCATCCGAAGACGGCGATAAACCGATTAAGCGGTATATCGGGCGCATCGGTCTTCGCGACGACACACTGCAGCCGATCCTGCTCGACTGGCGGGTTCCACAGGCGAGTGCGTTCTACCAGGCCACCGCCGCGACGCCACTCGGAGCTAGAGCGAGGCGTCATCTGATTTCCAAAGGCCGGGACATCGTCCGGATCGAAGACGACATCTTCGACGCGGACCTGCTCGAGGGCGACACGTCCAACCTCCAGGGAGAGGGTGCGCTGCTGGCCGCGCTCACCGCGCAGAGAACCGGGCGGATGTCGGACATCGTCGCGACGATTCAGGCGGAACAGGACCGCATCATCCGCTCGGAAATGCGCGGAGTGCTGGTGGTTCAAGGTGGGCCAGGAACCGGTAAGACCGCAGTCGCGCTGCACCGCGCCGCCTACCTGCTCTATTCGAACCGGGACCGCTTGCGCAACTCCGGTGTTCTCATCGTCGGGCCATCCAGGTCTTTCCTGCACTACATCGAGTCAGTTTTGCCGTCACTCGGCGAAACCGGCGTGGTTCTCGCAAGCGTCGGGCAGCTCTATCCCGGCGTGGACACGAGCGCTGAGGATGTCTCGGCCACGGCCGCGCTGAAGGGAAAGACCATGATGGCCGGGCTTGTCGCCCGCGCTGTTCGGTCCCGCCAGCGAATTCCGGCGGAACCACAGACGCTCGACGTGAATGGCGACAGCCTCACGATCGATCCTCAGCTCATCGCCAATGCGATGCACAAAGCTCGGGAAACCGGCAAGCCGCACAACGAGGCACGGGTCACTTTTGTGAAAAGTGCGCTGAACCAGCTCACCCGGCGTTGGGCAGAGCAGCTGAAGGCGGCAGGCAACTCGATCGACGAGTCCGACTATCCGATGCTGAGGGAAGACCTGCGTTCGTCACAGGACGTGCGCGTTGCGCTCAACACAGCCTGGTTGCCACTCACAGCAGAGAAGCTGCTGCGTGATCTCTACGCCAGGCCGCACTGGCTGGCCGAGCTCACACCCAACTGGACGACGGAACAGCGTGCGCTCCTGCGCCGAGACCGGGACGCCCCGCTGACCGTCTCGGATGTGCCGCTGCTCGACGAGGCCGCGGAGCACCTCGGCGAGTATGACGTCGTGGATGCCGCCCAGAAGCGTGAGGCGAAGCAGCAACGCAAGCGCGACATCGAGAACGCAGAGCACGCGATCGAGAACATGCAAGTTGGCGGTCTGGTCAATGCGGAGGCCCTGGCTGACAACTTCGCAGAGTTCGGCGCTCGGCTCACGACGGCGGAGCGTGCGGTGAGCGACCGAAGCTGGACCTACGGTCACATCGTGGTTGACGAGGCACAGGAGCTGTCGCCGATGCAGTGGCGCATGTTGCTGAGGAAGTGCCCACTGCGGTCATTCACTATCGTGGGCGACATCGCCCAGGCCGCGTCGGCATCGGCGTCACCAAGTTGGCAGCTGGCACTCACGGCGCTTATCGGTGACTCTCCGGAGGGAGAGCGGTGGCGTCTGGAAGAACTGACGGTGAACTACCGTACCCCTAGCCAGATTGCCTCCGTGGCCGAGTCCATGGCGATTGCCCACGGTCTGCCGGTCACGCCGGCAAGATCGGTGCGAGAGAGCGAATGGCCGGTTTCGGTGGTGACGAATGTCGCTGAGGCCGTGCAAGCAGATCGCGATATCGACTCCGTCGGTACCCTTGCTGTCATTGCCGCACCTGACAGCGTGCGTGGGCTGCACGAAGCCCTCTCGGCCGAGTTCGGTTCGCTCGTCGGCCTGGGAGCCGACGGCCTCGTTCTTCCAGTTGTGGTGCTCAGCCCGCAGGAGTCGAAGGGGCTTGAGTTTGATTCCGTGGTGCTCGTTGACCCGTCCGGTATAGCTGCGATGGAGCATGGGGCGGCGGGGCTCTATGTTGCGATGACCAGGCCGACACAACGACTCACTCTGGTGGCATCCGGTGCGTTGCCTGAAGGAATCTAGGCTCACCCGGTAAAGCCGCGCGTGGTTGTTGCGCGAAGCCAGCAGTATCCTGCGATGCTTGGGTACATGGCAGCGACAACGGAACGGCCCGATATCGAGCAGCCAGCAGACCAGCGTGAACCCCATCACCCTGACCGCCACCTCCCCGGTAATCACCAGATCCTCAGTGATGAGCTGTTGGCTCGCGTTCATGGCCGTGCGACGGACTATGACCGGCGCAATGTGTTCTTCACCGAGGATCTGGATGAGCTGAAAGACAGCGGATATCTGCGTGCTCTCGTCCCTGTGGAACTTGGTGGACTCGGGCTAAGCCTGCAACAAATCGCCAGGGAGCAGGTCCGCCTCGCTTCGGCCGCTCCGGCAACCGCACTGGGCGTCAACATGCACCTGATCTGGACGGGCATAGCCAAGACCCTTCGCGACCGCGGCGATTCGTCCCTAGAATTCATTCTCACGGAGGCAGCCGCCGGCGAAGTGTTCGCTTTCGCCATAAGTGAGGCGGGAAACGACCTCGTGCTCTTTGGCAGCCAGACGGAGGCCCGCCCACTTCCGGATGGCAGCTACGAGTTCACGGGCACCAAGATCTTCACGAGCCTGTCGCCCGCATGGACCCGCCTCGGCCTGTTTGGGCTAGACACGCTCTCGGATGACGCACCGAAACTCGTCCACGCCATTATCCAGCGCGGTGCGCCCGGCATCACGGTGTTGGATGATTGGGACACGATGGGAATGCGCGCCAGTCAGAGCAACAGCACGAAACTCGAGCGGGTGCCGGCGCCGGCCGATCGAGTCATCCGCAGGCTCGACCCTGGGCCGAGTAGCGACCCGCTGATTTTCGCAATTTTTGCGAACTTCGAGATTCTCCTCTCCGCCGTGTATACCGGTATTGGTCAGCGTGCACTGGAGCTGGCAGTGGACAGCGTCAAGCGGCGCTCCTCAGCCAGGACGGGCACGACCAAAGACCAAGACCCGGATACCCGCTGGAAAATCGCCGACGCCGCACTTTCCCAGGACGCGATCCTCCCGCAGCTCGATGCGATCGCACGTGATGTCGACGACCTCGTCGATCGTGGCTCGCAGTGGTTCCGTTCACTCGTCGGGCTCAAGCTGCGTGCCACGCAGAACGCGCGCTGTGTCGTGGATCAGGCCATCCGGGTCACGGGTGGTTCTGCATACTCTGCCTCGAGCGAGCTCGGGCGCCTGTACCGCGACGTGCTCGCCGGGGGTTTTCACCCCAGCAACGAAGATTCTGCACACTCCACTGTCGCGACGGCACTGCTTGGCCCGCTCGCCTAATCGCCACGTATACCTGGCCGGCTTCGTGAAGAATCCGGGGCTTGTAGGCTGGCTTATAAGCCAAGAATCCGGGATTAAAGACTCGACGCCCGGCGCGGCACTTGGTGCGGCACTTCCGGGCGACGAGTTGATCTTGTTCCAGAATGCCCCCTCCCGGATGGGATTGCAAGCGTTTCCCGGTCAGGATTTTTTGTCAGGATGTTCCATCGGTGCGCGCCCTGCATTGGGGGTCGCGCTGAGGCAGCGCAGTCGCCATCCTGAGAGTAGTAGGTTGCGTGCACGAGGCACGGTGCATGACGGGTGGGTATTCGATGACGCACAGTGTCACGGGGAACGGCACGGAGGACGGGCACATGCCCTTCGATGTGCACCCTCTTGGCGAGCGCAGTTCTGGACAGTTCGCCATTGGCGAGTTACTGAGAGTGCAGGCGGCGCAGGTGCCACGATCTCGTTGGGCACGGCTATTTGGGGCCAGCCCGATCGGTGTGGAGGGCCAGCCGTGGTTTGAGACTGCGGTCGGTGAAGTGTTCGTGGGAGAACTCCTGGCCGGACTCGGGGACGAGTGGGTAGTGTTCCATTCGGTTCCAGTCGGCGTGGCAACGGGTGCCCCTGTTGGTGTCAACGGTGCTGATATTGACCATCTCGTCATCGGCCCACCGGGGTGTTTCACGATCACAGTCCGCAATCACCCCGGTCTGGACATAGCCGTTTCCGGCAGAACCGTGCTGGTTGCCGGGGCCAAGGTTTCCTGTGTGCGGGACGCGGAACACAATCTCGGGCGAGCAGAACGTCTTCTCAGCGCGGCGCTCGGCGTAGTAGTGACTGTCACGGGTCTTCTGGTGTTTGTCGAACCAGAGTCATTGAGTTCGCACGATGTACCGAGGGACCTCGAGGTGCTGTCATCGAGCGAGCTCCTGCCGTGGCTGGCCGCACAGCCAAAAATCCTCGCCACGGCTGAGGTGGAGCGCATCGGAGCGACTGCGGGCAGACCCGAAGTGTGGGGCGATGCCGCGCTCGCAGTGGATGACAATCCATCTGCGATTCGGGACTTCGAGAGGCTCAGACGCAGTGTGGTCCGTTCCCGAATGCTGCGCCAGTTATGGTTTGGCGTCATCACGATCCTGTCCATCGTGACGATTACTGCGATCGCAACTCTCGCGATCCTAAACCTGGCCCCGGGGCGTGCGCACTAAGTTGCACATGATGTGCCCGCGACGCGACAGATTCAGTCGGCGGCCTTTCGTACCCGGTCAACCAGTTCGCGCCAGCTACCGGTGACCTGGTGCTCTGGCAGGGTAATCCGGTGTCGTGAACAGGAGATCCGATAGTTGAAGCCGTCGGGCAGCTGACGCTCGCGCGGTGTCGTCTGCCAGGGCAGGCTCTCGATCAGCTTGATCCATGAGTCTGGGTCGTCCTGATCGTCAACGATGACCTCCCAGTTGCTAGTGAGTCCGGCGAAACCACCGCTGCGCACCACCGAGACCTTCACCGGGTCACCCCAACCGTTCGCCAAGCTTTTGTGACGGCTTTCTGCTCCTTCGAATTCCGACCGTAGCGCCTGGTTGCGGCGTCCGTCGTTTCCTGTGCAAAGCGGGCGAAGTCGCAGCGAGACGGGAGGGATCCGCCGACGAGTGTGTCGTACCAGAGTTGCCCAGCACGTTCCCAGGCGTTCCCGCCAAGGGAAGTGGCCACGAGGTAGAAGGCACGGTTGGGAATGCCGGAGTTGAGGTGCACCCCGCCGCTGTCATCCTCGGTTGTCACGTAGCCGCTCATGTCGGCAGGCTGTGGATCCTTGCCGAGCACGTCGTCGTCGTACGCAGTACCAGGATCCTTCATCGAGCGGAGCGCGATTCCCTGGACCTGGTCAGTGAACAAACCGGCCCCGATCAACCAACTGGCATTGGCTGCATCTTGTTTCCGGGTGAATTGTTCGACGAGCGCGCCGAAGACGTCGGAGATGGACTCGTTGAGCGCGCCCGACTGACCGTCGTATTCGAGGCCTGCGGTGTACTGGGTGACGCCGTGAGTAAGTTCGTGACCGATCACGCTGAGCGATGAGGTGAAACCCTGGAATACCGTTCCATCGCCGTCACCAAACACCATCCGGTCACCGTTCCAGAATGCGTTGTCGTAATCGTGGCCGTAGTGAACCGTGGCCAGAAGTGGCAGATTGTGGTCGTCAATGGATGCCCGGTGATACGCGTTGCGGTATAGCGCGTGCGTGCATCCAAGTCCGTCATAGGCCTCGCTGACAGATTTGTCGGAGCCGGCGGGCTCACCCTCGCCACGCACACGCTTCCCGGGGAGCACTTCGGCGTTCGCCGCGTCGAAGATAGTCCGATGTGGTCCATCCAAGGATCTCTTTGGCGCCGCTGCGACGGCGGAGAGCCGGTCGTAGTGCTCTGATTTCGCCGTCGAATTATCTGGTGCCATGCGTGTGCCGCGGTGTTGGTCATCAAACGCTCGCGAGGAGCGTGCAGCGATGGCCGCGCGTTCGAAACGCGGGTCGTCAAGTCCGGCGATGCGTTCGAGTAGGTAGGGCGGAATGATGAAGCAACTCATCACTCGATCGTGTCACCTTTGATCTCCCGCGTCTCGGTTTTCCGTCACACAGTGCGAAACCTCAGAGACCCGGGATGACATTATCGAGTGTCGACCCGGCCGGCTTCCCCCACGATATCGGCCACCGTCTCCCGCGCCAAATGGAAGATCTGTTGGCCGTCATCGGGTCCGTAGGCCCTCAGGACGCTCGATCGCACGTCGTCTGAGGCCACCGTTATCAGTGTTCCACCGGAACCGACCACCGCACGCTCTGTGCCCTCCGGAGCGAGCATATCCGTCGTGTTGGCGATTCCCGGCGTGACAATTAAAGGGAACCCAGCAAACGTCTGCCGCAGCGGATGGTGGTAGTGGCCTGACAGGATCACACGAATGTCGCTGCCGTGCACAGCATCGAGCAGGTCCTCAGGGTTGTACAACTCCAGCGCCTGGAGCAGCGCTGTGGAAGCGGGTACAGGCGGATGATGAATGACGAGCACAGTCCCCGCATCCGCGGTAGTGCTGAGCACTTCCCTCAGCCACCGCACCTGGCCGCTGTCCAACTCTCCGTACCCTGCACCGGGAACAGAGCTGTCGATCGTGATAATGCGCCACGGGCCGATGGTGCTCACGGCATCCACCGGGTGAGCGGAGCCGATGTCTGTCGCGTCGATACCCTGACCTGTGCGAACCCCATGGCCGTTGCCCAGTACTTGCCTGAAATTAGTCCGCAGGTCGTGGTTGCCCATCGCATAGATCACGCGGGCGTTCCGCGCGGCAGCCCACGGTTCGGCCATGGCGCGCAGCTTCTGGTACGACCGCGGAGATCCGTCGTCCGAGAGGTCGCCTGAGATCACCAGAAGGTCGAGCTCCATGGCGCCCGAAAACTGGTCCAGTGAGCGGGCAAACGCCTCTTCGGTATCGACAACTCCATAGTGACGGGAACCGTCTCCAGAAAGGTGGGTGTCGGAAAGGTGCAGAATTTTCAGGGGTGTCACGGATCGCACCCCCCGACTTTATCGTGGGCCTCGAACGCCGTAACATAGCCTCGCCCAAAATATCGGGTAGCGAATTGCCGTGCGCGTGCGAGAGTGGACGACATGGAAAGTTTCGACGCTATCGTCGTCGGTTCCGGTCCGAACGGTCTGTCAGCTGCCGTCACGCTGGCCCGCGCAGGTCTGTCCGTGCGCCTGTATGAGAAAGACGAGCGGATCGGTGGCGGTGCAAGTACGAGGGAGCTGACCCTACCCGGCTTTCTCCACGACGTGTGCTCAGCAGTGCATCCGCTGGCAGTCGCATCGGGATTCTTTTCCACTTTTGAACTGCGTAAACGCATCATTCTGGCTGTTCCGGAAGTGTCGTACGCCCAGCCTCTCGATCGTGGCCGTGCGGGGATTGCCTGGCGCGACCTCGATCGTACCGTTGACGCGCTTGGGCGCGACGGGACCGCCTGGCGGCAGTTGTTCGCACCGCTCGTCAACCATGCAGCTCACATTGCGCAGTTCACTGGTTCGCAGTTGCTTCAGTTGCCGCGGCACCCGCTCAGCGTGTTGCGATTCGGCCTTCGGGTCCTGGAACAGGGCACTCCGGCGTGGCAGCTCCGTTTCTCAGAGGATGTCGCCCCGGCGTTGCTCACCGGTGTCAGCGCACATTCGGTGCGTCCCATGCCAAGCCTCGCTGCTGCAGCCGGTGGATTGGCACTCGCAGTTGCTGCACACGCCGGGGGGTGGCCGATACCGATCGGAGGCAGCCAGTCGATCATCAACGCGATGGCGGACGACTTCCTGGCGCACGGGGGAGAGATCCTAACCGGTACGGAGATCGCCTCGATTGACGAGTTGCCACCCGCTACCGTGGTTCTGTTCGACGTCAGCCCACGAGCGCTCACACGCATTGCGGAGACTCGCCTCCCGCAGGACTACCTGCGCGTGCTGAATCGGTTTCGCTACGGTAACGCCATCGCGAAGGTTGATTTCGCACTTAATGGGCCGGTTCCGTGGAGCAACAAAGACGTGGCGATGGCGGGAGCTGTCCATATAGGTGGCACGCGAGGGGAAATGGCCAGGGCTGAGACGCAGGTTGCTGCCGGGCAGCATCCCGACGATCCATACGTTCTGGTGTCCCAACCATCGCGGTTCGACTCGACCAGGGCGCCGGCCGGTAAGCACGTGCTCTGGGCATACACGCACGTACCGCGGCGTTCGAGAGTGGATCGCACCGAGGCAGTCACGCGTCAGATCGAGCGATTTGCACCCGGGTTTCGCGACACGATCCTCGCCAGCGCGAGCAGGACCGCGCTGGAAGTGGAGGAGCACAACCCCAATTATGTAGGCGGAGATATCGCAGCGGGCGAGGTAAGCCTCACGCAACTGATCGCGCGCCCGGTCTTCTCCAGAGACCCATGGCGGACTCCGGCCAAGGGAATCTACCTCTGTTCATCGTCCACTCCGCCTGGTCCCGGAGTTCACGGTCTCTCAGGCTATTACGCGGCCCGCAGCGCGCTCGCGAGGGAGTTCGGCTTGACCCCACCGCCGCTTGGACGAGGAGAATGACATGGCAACCAACAACCGCACCATGAAGTGCACGCCCACTGAGGTATTCGAGGTGCTGGCGGATGGCTGGCTTTACCCGAGTTGGGTCGTCGGCGCGTCACGTATTCGTGGTGTGGACGGCAACTGGCCGGCACCAGGCTCGAGAATCTTTCACTCGTTCGGCATTTGGCCGGCACTCATCAATGACACCACATCGGTTCTGGAATGGGATTCGCCTAGGCACGCCAGGTTGAAGGCGCGGGCCTGGCCCACGGGGGAGGCCGAGGTGATCATTGACGTCAGACCACGGGGCACCGGATGCAACGTGCGGCTCATCGAAGACGCTACGAGCGGTCCGGCGCTGTTGGTGCCCACAGGTGTCCGCAACCTCGCCCTGCACTATAGAAACCATGAGAGCCTGCATCGCCTGGCCTACTTGGCCGAGCGCGGGGCGACAGCACGCGAGAGGAACTGACTCAATGACCGCTCCAATGGGCCCCATTCCCAGCAGGAAACTCAACGACGGCGCCGAACTCCCGCAGCTCGGTCTCGGAAGTTACGGATTGCGCGGCGACGATGGCACGGCATCAGTCGTTTCCGCTATCCATTCCGGTTACCGTCTCATTGATACGGCTCTGAACTATGGCAACGAACCGGAGGTGGGCGAGGCCGTGCGGTGCTCAGGTGTTGCCCGGGAGGAGTTGTTCGTCACGACGAAGCTTCCGGGGCGGCATCATGGCTTCGATCAAACCCTTGCGAGCTTCGAGGAGTCGCGGGGCAACCTCGGCGTTGACTACATCGACCTGTATCTCATCCACTGGCCGCTGCCTCGAATCGACAAATATGTGGCATCGTGGCAAGCCATGATCGCCCTGCGGGAGGACGGTCGGGTTCGGTCAATCGGAGTCAGCAACTTCACGCAGGAGCAGCTCACCCGGCTGATCGATGAGACGGATGTCACACCCGCGGTCAACCAAGTGGAGTTGCATCCCCGCTTCCCGCAAGCGGCGCTGCGTAGATTCCACGAGGAACACGGAATCGTCACGGAGAGTTGGAGCCCTCTCGCGAAGGGTAACTCGGTGACGCGGGAGCCAGCCGTGGCGACTGCCGCTCGTTCTCACGGGGTGACACCGACGCAAATCGTGCTGCGTTGGCACGTCCAGCTGGGCAGCATTCCGATCCCCAAGTCGGCTGATTCAAGGCGCCAAAAAGAGAACCTTGGTGTGTTCGGATTCGAACTGTCCGACGCGGAGATGGCCGCGATCTCCTCACTGGAATCTGGTCGGTTGTGGGATGCCGACCCGAACACGCACGAGGAGTTTTAGCGTCGCAACAACGCTGGGCGGGCAACTCCGTGTCCACCGTTTTGGGGGCTTTAGGGGTACACGCGGGTGGAGTACGCTCGGGTCATCCGATCCGGGAGAGCAATGACTGGAATTGCAACCCACGGAGTTTTCGCGCCAGGACTGTCCAACCGCGGCTCGGCTTCATCCGTGGTTGAGGAGTGTCTGAGCACTCAGCTGCGCGCGAGGCCGCGAGGCTGTGTTGCACGTTTTTTTGGGCTTAGCCCTCTGCATCCGGATGCCCGGGTTCACTATCGCTCGGCACTCGGGGAGTTGCGCATGACCGCGATTTTCTCGCAGCTCGGTCCAACATTCACGTTATTGGAGCCCGTGGAGCCCACCAGCTCAGGACCAGATCATCTCATCCTCGGGCCTCCCGGGCTCTTTGCCGTTACCACAAAGGGTTTCTCGGCGAAGCGAATCCGGGCGGATGGGCCGCGATTCTTAATCAACGGGCACAGAGCCGGACATGTTGCCAATGCCGTTCGCGATGCGGAATTAACGTCACACCAACTGAGCAATGTCGCCGGCACGCGGATCCAGGTAACGCCACTCATCGTCGTTGTGGATGCCGCATCGCTCACCCTGAAGGCTCCACAGGTCGCCGTTACAGAGTCCGCACGGATAGCCCACTGGTTCGCTGACCTTCCTCGCACTCTCTCAGACGACACGATCACCTTCCTATCGGCTGTTGTGGAATCACCAGGAACCTGGCGGGCGTGCTCGGATGTCGGCGACGATTCCCGGCGTCACATCCAGCGTTTCGATCGGCTCCACGAAGAGGTGGATAGCGCGCACCACCGTTTTCGCATGTGGTTGTTTGCTTCAGCCTCTGTCCTGGTGGGCGGGATCGTCGCGGTTACGGCGGCACTTTCGGCTCCATTTTTTGGACTTGCCTAGGAGACGGCTTCGAAAAATTCCGACATAGTTTTCGTACCACAGCACTTGTGTTGTGGGCGACAGCGGCCCCCGGGGGGTGAGAGCTTGCGTCTTTCCGTGCAAGGCCAGGACGCAAGTTCTTCACTCAGCAATCCTCAGGGCAGCGACCAATTGTTCAGATCAACCTAAGGTGTCTTATTCGCCCTCGCTGGCGGCTCGTTCCCGCCGCTTGCGGCGTTCCTCATCCGCTGCGGCCGCCTGGACGGGCGTTGGTGCGGTACCACCGCGTGCGCGAGACTGCCACCAGGCCCCCTTTCCGTCTATCGGATAGTTAGATTGCGCCTTATCGGTCAATTGCTGAAGCGTTTTCCGCAGGGTCTCAGTTGTCCCGACCACGTTTTCCGTCGGACTAACCGCGATAGGTGCGCCGATCGCGAAGTGAATCGGCACGCGAAAACGTTCCCTGAAACGTACAGGATGGTTCTTGGTGAGCAGTCGCTGGCCACCCCACACGGCGATGGGGATTATGGGCACTCCCGCTTCGGCCGCAAGCCGGACAGCGCCGGTTTTGAGGTCGCGCACGGTAAAAGATGCACTCACCCCGGCTTCAGGAAACACCCCGATGAGTTCGCCGCCGCGCAGAGCCGCCACGGCGTTGGCGTAGGCAGAGGCTCCGGCTTTCATGTCAACGGAGATGTGACTCATTCCGCGCAGCAATCGTCCGACTATTGGCTTGTCGAACGCGCGCTTTTGGGCCAGAAAGCGGATGCGGCGCCGGTTGTGCAGCCAGGTCACCCATTCGACGAGTGCGAAGTCAAGGTAGCCGAAGTGCGTAATAGCGAGCACTGCACCACCCGAGTCAGGAAGGTTCTCGAGCCCTGTCTCTGCGTGCTTCAGCTGCCAGAATCCGAACAGTCCGCGGCCGACTGCTACTGCCGTGCTGTAGATGGGCTCACTGCGCCGGCTGGTCATGTTTCCACTTTAGCGAGCGAGGTTGTGCCGAACCGGGACGTTGCCTTGCCACGCTGGTACCGTGACGCCATGGGGATTCGCGGGGAGATTGCTAAATCGGGGGCAGGGGAGCCCGAAACGATGGGGTTCCGACATGATTCCGAACCGGATATTTGCGCATTAGCGACCGCCGCTGCACTCCGGAGCCTGTTTGCCGCAGCCCTCCCCATACCCATCACATTGGTCGCGATCACCACGAGCCCATTCCTCCCGTACTCGATCGGTGCGCTGGTCGCTTTCGCCCTTGTGGCGACGTGCGTCACCTTGGCGATCTATTACGGTTGCAGGGTACTGGGGATCACCAAGCAGGCGGTGCCGTCAGTGCCGATTGACGCTGGTCGGCGAAGCGCAGCCTCGATATCGGTATCCGCAAACGCGGGTCATGCGCTGGCGCGCCGCCGCCGCATGGGCGTCGTCGGCATTGTGCTCGGTTGCCTGCACGGCGTGTTTCTCATCGGGAGTGCGGCCGTCAGCATTCCCGGAATGATCTGGCTTGCTTCTGTGAGCTCCTAAACGCACACCAGGCGTGGCGATGGGAGTGAACCTGTGGCGTCTCTCGCTATCTCTCTGGCTCTGGCACACGATTGAAGTGGCGGCCGGTCAGCGTTGTGGGCGTGATGCGAACGTATGCGTACTTGAGAGTGGGGACCCAGGGGCGAAGCGGGGTCGTATCCGCTTCGGTTATTTCATCCTGGTGTTCCAGCCAGCGAGCGGTGCCCTTGACGACCACACTCCACGCGTCGGTGTCGGTGTAGCCGTCGATTTCAAGGGCGATGTTGTTGTGGACCATGATTTCGAGAAGTTTGGTGCCCGGTGCTGTGCGGAAGAGAAGTGTCTGGCCGTCGGCGTAGTAGGTGATCGGGAAGATGTCGACCTCGCCGGCCGCTGTCACAGCAAGTCGTCCGAGCTCGTTGGCCTTCAGCAAGTTCCAGCAGGCTGTGGTGTCCAGCTCGTCGACCGCTCCTTCTTCCGAGAACATGGTGAACTCCTTAGTGCTCGTGGCCCTCGTTGAGGGATCCGTTTGAAACACTACTCGTGGATGCTGTTGTTTAGTCCCCGCTCGTCATCGACACCTCTGCTAAACTCGCAAGGTTGCCGTAGAACGGCCGCGGATCAAGAGAGCTCGCACAACCAGTGACGGGCGCCGCGCAACGAGTGGAAGGGGCCATCTATGCCATTAGCACCAGATGCCAAGAAAGCGATCATCGACGAGTACGCAACTCACCCGGGTGATACCGGAAGCCCCGAAGTGCAGGTCGCAATGCTGACCGCGCGCATCAAGGACC
>JBDTIM010000110.1:0-8667 GCA_039936355.1 Lacisediminihabitans sp.
AGTTGATCCAGGCGCAGGCGACCGGTGACGCGAGCGTGCTTGCGGAGCATGGCCGTCCCGTCCTCACCCTCACCCTCACGGACCCGGCGAAGAACATTCCGGCATTGAAGGCGTTGCTGAACTAACAGCAGAGTCCACAACAGAAACTGTTCCCTCAAAATTCAAGGAGTCGAATGTCGCCGGTGGAAATCACCTCGGAGTTCAACCCATTGCGGTTGCCCTCCGATCGTCGGTTGAACCGAATCGCAGGACCTAGTAGCCTCATCATCTTCGGAGTGACAGGGGATCTTTCCCGCAAGAAGCTGATGCCGGCCGTCTATGACCTGGCGAACCGCGGGTTGTTGCCACCCGGCTTCGCGCTCGTCGGCTTTGCCAGGCGGGACTGGGTCGACCAGGACTTCGCCCAGGTTGTGCACGACGCGGTCAAGCAGTACGCTCGCACGCCTTTTGACGAAGCGGTGTGGGCACAATTGGCCCTCGGCATCCGCTTCGTCCAGGGTGAATTCGACGATGACGCCGCATTCGAGCAACTGAAGGTCACGCTTGACGAACTCGATCGGACTAGAGGAACCATGGGTAACCATGCTTTCTACCTGTCTATTCCGCCGAAGTCCTTCCCGCAGGTGACGGAACAGTTGCGCCGGTCAGGACTCGCAAATCAGACAGAGGGGCAGTGGCGACGAGTTGTCATCGAGAAACCCTTTGGCAGCGATCTGAGAACGGCGAGGGAATTGAACGATGTCGTCGAGTCGGTGTTCCCGCCGGACTCGGTCTTCCGAATTGACCACTACCTCGGCAAGGAGACGGTCCAGAACATCCTCGCCCTGCGGTTCGCCAACCAGCTCTACGAACCTATCTGGAACGCAAACTACGTCGACCACGTGCAAATCACGATGGCGGAAGACATCGGCGTTGGTGGCCGTGCAGGGTATTACGACGGCATTGGTGCCGCTAGGGATGTTATCCAGAATCATCTCCTGCAGCTCCTCGCTCTCACGGCAATGGAGGAGCCGGTCTCGTTCAACGCAGCAGACCTCAGGGCCGAAAAGGAGAAGGTGCTCTCGGCAGTGCGCCTGCCGAAGGATCTCTCCACAGCGACAGCGCGCGGACAATACTCCAGCGGGTGGCAAGGGGGCGAGAAGGTTGCTGGATTCCTTGATGAAGACGGAATGAACCCGGATTCGCTGACTGAAACGTTTGCGGCCATCCGCCTCGACATTGGAACCCGGCGTTGGGACGGTGTGCCGTTCTACCTCCGGGCCGGAAAGCGTCTCGGACGCCGCGTCACGGAGATCGCCGTAGTGTTCAAGCGAGCACCACAGCACCTCTTCGAGGAAAGCCAGACCTCGGCGCTCGGACAAAACGCCCTGGTCATCAGGGTGCAGCCAGATGAAGGTGTCACGATCCGCTTCGGCTCGAAGGTGCCGGGCACGAGCATGCAGGTCCGCGACGTGACCATGGACTTCGGGTACGGTCACGCGTTCACCGAGGCAAGCCCCGAGGCCTACGAACGGCTGATTCTTGACGTTTTGCTCGGTGATCCTCCGCTTTTCCCACGGCATCAGGAGGTCGAACTCAGCTGGAAAATCCTCGATCCGATCGAGGAATACTGGGAGACTCAGGGTCAGCCGGAACAGTACCGACCTGGGACCTGGGGCCCCAGCTCGGCAGACGAACTTCTCGCTCGCGACGGCAGAACTTGGAGGCGCCCATGATCGTCGACCTGCCCAACAGCACCACCAGCCAGATATCGAAGACCCTCGTGAAGATCCGCGAAGAGGGCGGTGCGGTCGCTCTCGGCCGCGTGCTCACCCTCGTGATCTCCACTACTCTCGGCCACGAGGAAGAGGCGATCGAAGCCGCAAACGATGCGTCCCGCGAACATCCGATGCGCGTGATCGTGATCTCGACAGACTTGGAAGCCCGTCAGGCTACTGATGAAGCACGATTGGATGCGCAGATTCGAGTTGGCGGAGACGCTGGTGCAAGCGAAGTCATCGTGCTCAAGGCTTACGGAGATACTGCTTCAGACGAGGAGGGACTCGTTACCGGTCTCCTCCTGCCAGACGCTCCTGTGGTGGCGTGGTGGCCCGGCGAGGCTCCGCCCGTGGCGTCCCAGTCGCCACTCGGACGCATCTCTCAGCGGCGAATAACGGATGCCGCGGCACAGAGCAATCCCCGCGATTTCCTGGAGCATCTGGCATCCACCTACCAACCGGGCGACACTGACTTCTCTTGGACCAGGCTGACTCTGTGGAGGGCGCAACTCGCCGCCGTGCTCGATCAGCCACCGTACGAGGAAATTACCCAAGTTGAGGTGCACGGCGCATCTGACTCCCCCTCCACTTCTCTTCTCGCAGCATGGTTGCAGTTGCAGCTGCAGGTTTCCGTTCGACACGAGCTGGTGACACCGTCGACGGGTTCCTCCGGAATCCAGGGAGTAAAGCTGCACCGTGCATCCGGAGTGATCGAGCTGGAACGCACCCACGTCAGCGTCGTGACACTGACACAACCCAACCAGCCTGTGCACGATATTTCACTTCCACGCCGGAACCTTCGCGACTGTCTCGCGGAAGAACTCCGCAGGCTGGATCCTGATGATCTTTTCGGTGCGGTGATTCAACGCGGTCTTGGACAGTTGCGCGAGCCACTTACAATCTCCCCAGAGGAACTTAAGGCAGGCTAAACCATGAGCAACGAGCGCAGAGTCATCGTCCACCGCGACAAGCAGTCACTGGCTGGGGCCGTAGCAGCTCGTTTCATCACCAAGGTCGTCGATCTGCTGGACGAAAAGCCAGAGGTGAATGTCGTCCTCACTGGCGGTACGGTCGGCATCGCGGTGCTCGCTGCAATCAATTCCTCACCAGCACGAGACACTATCGACTGGCCGCGCGTGAGCCTGTGGTGGGGCGACGAACGTTGGCTCCCCGTCAACGATGCGGAACGAAACGACCAGCAGGCGAACGAGGCACTGCTCGATCACGTGACACTCCGACCCGAGAACATCCACTATTTTCCGGCATCAGACGGTGGGCTTGATTTGGACTCGGCTGCGGTCCACTACGCAAACGAACTGGCGGAAGCGGGAAACGGCACACCCCTTCCCCACTTCGACATCACGTTCCTAGGCGTGGGTCCAGACGGCCACATCGCCTCGCTCTTTCCGAACCGCGAGGGGATTTCGGTCACCAACGCCACGGTTGTGAGCGTCCGAAATTCTCCCAAACCGCCGCCAGAGCGTCTCAGTCTGACCATTAGCGCCCTCAACAGCTCGGATCGTGTGTGGCTGGTTATGGCAGGCGTCGACAAGGCCTCCGCGTTGGGGCTGGCACTGGCAGGCGCGAGCACTTTCGAGGTGCCCGTTGCCGGAGCCGAAGGGCGCAAGCGAACGGTCTTCTTCGTTGACCGGGATGCCGCGGCCGAGGTTCCGGCCGACCTGATCGCTGCTGAGTACTAACTCGCAAATCGCTTGTACAGGCCTCGCGGTCTACTTCACGGTCAACTTGCCGCGCCGCGCACGAAGCTGTGTCAGGGCCTCTTCGAGCAGCGAGACGGCTTCTTCCTCTGTACGACGCTCCTTGACATATGCCAAGTGAGTCTTGTAGGGCTCAAGCTTCGCCACGGATGGTGGATTCTCCTTATCGCGACCCGCGGGCATCCCACAGTTGGGACAGTCAAGCTGCTCTGGAATCTCTTCCGGCTCAATGCTTGCGAGGAAGTAGGGGCTCAGCTGATGCCCATTGGAACACCAGTAGAAAACCTGGAGCCGTTCGGCATGGAATCCACGATCCTGCTCGCCCATCGGGCCCGCACCGACCCGAGACCCACGAATTGCGCTACCACCTGAAGCCATTGTTTCTCCTAACCAGCCGTGTCGAACTTGGTGATCAGGCCGAGCACGATGATGCACGCGATCCAGATCACTCCAAGAAGCACCGTGATCCGGTTGAGGTTGCGTTCTGCGACTCCCGATGCGCCAAGGTTTGAGGTGACTCCGCCGCCGAACATGTCGGACAGGCCACCGCCGTGACCGCGGTGCAGCAGGATCAAGAGCGTCAGCAGGAGGCTCGTGATGCCGAGCAGCACCTGTAAAACGACCTGAAGAATTTCCACGAAATGCCTTTCTGGGGCTCCGCACCTTTCAAGGGCACGAAGCTGTGAGGGTTTGCAACAAACCGCTGCTAGTATATCCGCGATCGAAGCTAGAGTCCGACGTGCTTCTGGTAACGCGCGATGCTGGAAAACTCGGTGACGTCGAGACTTGCCCCGCCGACGAGCGCACCATCCACGTTCGACTGCCGCATGAATCCAGCGATATTGTTCGCCTTGACCGAGCCACCGTAAAGGATCCTGGTTGCCGCGGCCGCATCGGCACCGATCGTTTCTGTGACCACCGCGCGGAGCTGCGCCGCGACCTGCTCGGCCTGTTCGGGTGTCGCCGGCTGACCAGACCCGATCGCCCAGACCGGCTCGTAGGCGACGACAACGTCGGCACCGGGCGCAACTCCATCAAGAGCAGCGCGCAGCTGGGCAACCGGAACGGCACTCTGCCCATGGATTTCAAGATCCTCCGCAGTCTCACCAACACAGATGACGGGCGTCAACGATTGTGCGAGCACAGCAGCCACCTTGGCCGCGACGATCTCGTCAGTTTCGGCGTGCAGGGTGCGTCGCTCCGAGTGTCCGATGAGGACGTAGTCGCACGTGAGAGCCTTGAGAAATGCGGCTGAAATCTCTCCCGTGAACGCACCAGACTCGTGTGCCGAAACATCCTGGCTGCCATACTTCAACGGCAAACGGTCCGCGGATACCAGTGTCTGAACGGAGCGCAGGTCAGTGAACGGCGGAAAAACCGCGACCTCAACCGCGGCGAAGTCATGGTGCGCGTCTTTCAGACTCCACGCCAACTTCTGGACAAAAGCAATTGCCTGGAGGTGATCGAGATTCATCTTCCAGTTGCCTGCGATCAGTGGAACGCGTCCACCGGTTCGAGTCGTTACTGCCATCCGAGTACCTCCAGTCCTGGGAGACGCTTGCCCTCGAGGAACTCTAGGCTGGCACCGCCTCCGGTAGAAATGTGTCCAAATTGATCATCGCTGAAGCCGAGCGCGCGAACTGCCGCGGCCGAATCTCCTCCGCCGACGACAGACAGTCCGTGCACGTCTGTGAGTGCGGCTGCTACCGCCTTTGTCCCTGCGGCGAACGGTGCAAGTTCGAAAACACCCATGGGACCATTCCAGAACACCGTCTCAGATGTCCGGATGACCTCTGCAAACCGTGCCGCGGTGTCTGGCCCGATGTCCAGACCCAGTCCGGCCGCGCCCCATGGGCTTTCTTCGATCGAGCCGGCTGGGCGAACTTCGTGCTCAGCGTCGGCACCGAACTTCGAGGCAACGACGACATCCGTCGGTAGGACGATCTCGACGCCCAAGCGTCGTGCCTCGTCCAGGTAGCCGCGCACCGTATCGATCTGGTCACTCTCGAGCAGGCTGGCACCGACCCTGTAGCCGAGGGCCGCGAGGAACGTGAAGAGCATGCCGCCGCCGATCAGCAGAGAGTCGACTCTGGGCAGAAGATGCCCGATGACCCCCAGCTTGTCAGAGACCTTGGACCCGCCAAGAACCACGGCATAGGGCTTGGCAGGCTTCTCGGTGAGTCGCTCGAGCACGTCAAGTTCGGCCGTGATGAGAAGACCGGCCGCACTCGGCAACACCTGTGCCAATTCGTAGACGCTCGCCTGCTTGCGATGCACCACTCCGAACCCGTCCGAGACCAAAGCATCACCGAAAGCCGCGAGACGTCGCGCGAATGCCGCGCGATCCTCTTCACTCTTCGACGTCTCCCCCGCGGTGAAGCGAAGGTTCTCAAGGAGAGCGACGTCACCGTCGCGCAAGGCGTCGACAGCGTCCTTAGCGGCGGAGCCGACGGTGTCAGTGGCGAAAGTTACTGGTTTGCCCAACAACTCGCACAGACGCTGCGCTACAGGAGCGAGGCTGTACTTGGCATCTGGTGCGCCGTCTGGTCTGCCGAGGTGAGAGATCACCACAACCCGCGCTCCGGCGTGGATTAGGGCATTGAGTGTTGCTAGTGACGCGCGAATGCGTCCGTCATCTGTGATCTGTCCGTCCTTCAGCGGGACGTTGAGATCACAACGAACGATTACCCGTTTTCCGGCGAGCGAGCCAAGGCTGTCGATCGTGCGAAGCGTCATTGGTCTATCGTTCTGCCGCGGCAGTCCGGCTCAGGACAGGCGCTCGGCAACGTACTCGGTGAAGTCGACGAGGCGGTTGGAGTAGCCCCACTCGTTGTCGTACCAGCCGGCGACCTTGACTTGGTTTCCGATCACCTTGGTGAGTCCGGCGTCGAAAATACAAGAGTGCGGGTCACCCTGAATGTCACTCGAGACGATCGGATCCTCGGTGTAGCTGAGGAAGCCTGCGAGCGCGCCGCTCTCTGCCGCCTTCTTGTATGCCGCGTTGACCTCGGCAACGGTGACGTTGCGGCTAGCTTCGATCGTGAGGTCGGTAATGGAGCCGGTCGGAACCGGCACCCGCAGTGCGTAACCATCGAGCTTTCCGAGAACCTCGGGGACAACGAGGCCGAGAGCCTTCGCAGCACCCGTGCTCGTCGGAATGATGTTGATCGCTGCAGCGCGTGCGCGGCGTAGGTCTTTGTGCGGGCCGTCCTGCAGATTCTGGTCGGCCGTGTATGCGTGGATGGTGGTCATCAGGCCGCGCTCGATGCCAAACTCGTCGAGGAAAACCTTGACCAACGGAGCAAGGCAGTTGGTGGTGCATGATGCGTTCGACAAGATGTGCTGCGTTGCGGGATCGTACAGGTGCTCGTTGACACCCATGACGAACGTTCCATCGTCATCAGTCGCTGGCGCTGAAACGATGACCTTCTTGGCACCAGCTTCAATGTGCTTGCGCGCATCCTTAGCATTGGTGAAACGACCGGTCGACTCAATGACGATATCGACACCAAGCTCACCCCACGGAAGGTCAGCAGGGTCGCGCTCGGCGAGCACCTTGATGCGCTTGCCGCCGACCACGATGAAGTCGCCATCAACCGAGACGTCATGGGATAGACGGCCAGCGACCGAGTCGTACTTGAGCAAGTGCGCAAGCGACTTGGGGTCTGTGAGGTCGTTAACCGCGACAACTTCGAGGTCTGCACCCTGCGCTAGTGCCGCGCGAAGGTAGTTGCGGCCAATGCGGCCGAAGCCGTTAATCCCGATCTTGACGGTCAAGAGAACTCCTGATGCTGAGGCGCCGTGAAGCGCAGCTTTGTGGGGGATGATTGTGGGTCGACGTTGGCCCTGATGAGCGGTGCCCGGAGCGGAAGCCCCGGGCAGGCCGCAGCTAAGAGAGTAGCAGCAGGCCGTTCGTCTTTTCGCGCGCAAGCTCGAAACGCTTCTGCACATTGGCCCAGTTCGCGATGTTCCAGAACGCCTTGATGTAGTCGCCCTTCACATTCACGTAGTCGAGGTAGAATGCGTGCTCCCACATGTCGAGCAAGAGGAGCGGCACGGTCCCGGTCGCGAAGTTACCCTGGTGGTCGTAATACTGCTGGACGAGCAACTTCTGGCCGACCGAATCCCAGACCAGTGCGCCCCATCCGGAGCCCTGGATGCCGGCTGCCGCCGCCGTGAAGTGAGCGACAAACTTGTCGAAGGATCCGAAGTTGTCGTCAATTGCGGATGCGAGTTCGCCGGTGGGCTTGTCGCCGCCGTCTGGCGAGAGGTTGGTCCAAAAAATCGTATGGTTCACGTGGCCGGCAAGATTGAAGGCCAGATCTTTCTCGAGTTTGTTGACGTTAGTGAAGTCGTTCGCGTCACGTGCTTCGGCGAGTTTGGTCAGCGCCGTGTTCGCACCGGTTACGTAACCCTGATGATGCTTGTCGTGGTGCAACTGCATGATCTTGCCACTGATGTGTGGCTCGAGAGCCGCGTAGTCGTAGCCCAATTCTGGAAGCGTGTAGTCAGCCATTAATTTCTCTCCTTGCCTTGTGCCCCAGCGCGCGAAACAGCGAATACCGGGTGACACATCCAGTCTAGTAGCGTCGACTCGGAGGGCGTCGGGTGTCTAGGAGTCGACTCCCGGCTGATCACACATCGTCGTAGTCCGGAGGAAGATTCGCGTCGGTGCCTGGGATAGCGAGTTCGACGGCGCGCTTGTCGGCCATCGCCAACAGCCGCCTTATCCGGCCGGCAACGGCATCCTTCGTCTTCGGCGGATCAGCGTGATGGCCGAGTTCGTCAAGACTTGAATCTCTGAACCGGAGGCGCAACTCCCCCGCGTACTTCAGGTGAGCGGGAAGGTCTCCGTCGAGTATCTCGAGTGCCCGTTCGACCCTGGCACAGGCAGCAACCGCGGCCTGTGCCGAGCGGCGCAGGTTTGCGTCATCGAAGTTAACCAGGCGGTTGGCGGTCGCCCTGACCTCGCGGCGCTGGCGAAGCTCCTCCCAGTTGAGAAGTGTGGCATGGGCGCCCATGTGAACGAGCATGGCGCTGATGGCCTCGCCGTCGCGGATGACAACACGATGCACTCCGCGCACCTCGCGTGCCTTTGCAGAGATCTTCAACCTACCTGCCGCGCCGACCAGGGCCATCGCGGACTCGTTGCCGGGGCAGGTTATCTCCAACGCGGCAGAACGGCCGGGGTC
>JBDTIM010000111.1:0-5014 GCA_039936355.1 Lacisediminihabitans sp.
AGGAAACGATCGAGCGTGTCGCGTATGTCGACCAACAGCCGGAGGTAGACGCCGAGCTCGTTGATGGACTCGAAGGGGCGCATCCGTGTGCCGCCGATGAGTCGATCTGCCCGCTCCAAGAGGGCGGGAATGCTTGTCGAGTGCAGACGTTTGGCGAGCTGGTGGGCCTCGCTCGCGGCATCACTGCTCTCAAAACTGGCTCGGTACCACGGCGAGTCAGCCGGTCCGTACTTGAATTCTCCGAGCGTCGCAGCCTGCACGATGGCCTCAGCCGCGCGGCTACGATCGCGGGCCATGAGTGCAACGGATTCCCGATCGAGGCGCGCGGTCGTGGCCGGCGGGGATGGCAACAGGGCTAGACGGGACAGTTCAGTGACACAGTCGATCACAGAAACGCCGAGCGCTGGGTCGACGCGTACGATGGCCGAGCGGTAGTCGAGCAGTACCTTGCGCAGCCGAACCAGGGCGTCATCCACCTCGCCAAGTTTGGGAGCAACGGCCTTCTCATTGCGCACGATTGCGTGGATGAGGTCGCGCCTAAGCGTGCCGGGCGCGATCGCGAATCCGTCGAGCCCGATGTCACGGAGTCGCTGAGCGATTCCTGCAAGCGATGAACGGCGCGGACTGACCACGAGTACCCGTTTGTTCTGGGCGACAAGGCAGCCGAGCACGTTCACGATGGTTTGTGTGCCGCCAGTGCCTGGGAGCGTCTTCACGACGACGGAATTGCCTGCGGCGATCTGGGCAACGACGTTCTCCTGCTCAAGATCCGCGTCGAGGAGGAGCGTGTCTGTCTCGGGGGTGCGCTGATCCGGATGCTGCGGCTCGACCGGCGCGAAGCTTTCCTGGACTGCCCATTTGGCCGAGGTATTGCCGGCCAGAGCATCGAGCACGGGATGTTCGAGGTCTGCCGCGTCCGCCAGCATTGCGGTCGCGACATCCGCGAAGGACGAGACCACTAGCCTTGGCTGCACGTTGAACCACTCGAGGTGCGCGGTAAGTCCGCGCAGGCGGTCAATCACGGGATTGGGCTTGAATGAGCCGTCCTGCTCGGCGAGCGCAACGAACGCGGAGGCATCCAGCTCGATCGAAAACTGCTCCTTGAGAGCTCGGGCAAGCTCGGGGTTGAGGAACGGTGCGCCCTTCAGCTTCACTTCGAAGTCGGTACCATAGCGACGGATCGCCAGCGGACGCAGCAGGAGCGGCGCGACGTAGTTGATGTCGTCGTGGCGCCACTCGGCAATACCAATGCCGAGATGGACGGAATCGATGCCTCGGGCTGTCGCTAGCTCAAGGCCCTTCTCGGCGATCGCTCCGGCAGCAAGTTTCGCGGCGCGCAGGGCCAGATCATCGCGGATGAGGCTTGAAAGAAGCGTGGTCTTGCCTGTGATGAACTGGGCCAGTCCGCCAGGGTGCGTGGTACTGAGCTCGATTCTCGTGCCCGCAGCATCCACGAAGTGCAGGAGCGGCGAGACACCACCAACGGCGCCCAATTGCTCGCGCCAGGCACGCCTGTCGGACTCGGCGATATTGACGGCCTTGTATTGTGGGTCGCCCAGGCTGAGTGAGTGCGGGGCGGTCACTTGTTTCTCCGCGCGGGCAGGATTGTTCTCGGACTCCGGTAGGTCATATTCCGGCTCTCGTCTATCGGCGTGCCACACATCGTTACCTTAAGCGAGCACGCCCGTATTTCCGGGGATGTGCCGGGGGGTTTCGCAGAACGTGCCGCTCTGCAGTGGGCAGTCAAGAGGAGCCGCTCCACGCCGCGGGAACAATTGTCCAGATGACTTCCGTCTGCGAGTCACTGGTGTTGGACCATGAATGCGGCTCCCTGCCCGCGAGGGTCATGGTGTCTCCGGTAGTGAGAGTCTCGTCTCCCTGGGCAAAGCGCACCACCACCTCACCCTTCAGCACGTGCAGTACTTCGATGTCACAGTTGATGGTGTACAGCTCGGTACCGCCGCTCGCGCCTGGTTCCAGCACCGATCGCAACAGTTGGACCCTGGATTCGTTGCGCGGGGTCAGCAACCGTTCGACGGCGTGGAGTCCGCCCATGTTAATAAACGGCGCGTCATCGAAATGAATCACCTCGTTCTCGGGCGGTTCAAATAGAGTCCCGACCGAGAGAGAGAGGACCTGGCAGATCGTGAGCAGAGTCGCAACGCTCGGCGAGGTTTCATCGCGTTCAATTCGGCTGATGAAGCCCTTGGTGAGACCGGATGCGTCGGCCACCTGAGCGATCGTTAGGCCTTGAGCGAGCCGGGTACCACGGATTTTGGCACCGATCAGAAGCGGGGACTGGGATGGAGTGGGATGTAAAGGTTTCATGCCGCGCTCCGCTCTGACCGCCGTCGTGATTGACAGGCTGTCTGTATCGGCTCATTATATTTACTGAGCACAGTTGTTTTATATGCGTAATAAGTTGCTTATAAGTAAGCTCCACCTCACAGACTTGCGTGCTCGACGACAAGAAAAGGTATCCGATCGTGACTGAACCCTCCGACTTCATCGGACCCACCGACTCGAGCCTTACCCCTCGATTCTCCGGAATCGCGACGTTCGCCCTACTTCCTAGACTCGATCAGGTGTCGCACGCCGACATCGTGGTTGTTGGGGTGCCCTTTGACGGAGGAGTCAGTTACAGGCCGGGTGCACGGTTCGGACCTGCACATGTGCGCGAAGCGTCCAGACTGCTGCGCCCGTACAATCCCGCTCAAGATATCGAGCCGTTCGCCACTCAGCAGGTCGCGGACGCGGGCGATATCTCCGCGAATCCATTCAACATTGCCGAAGCAGTCGAACAGATCCAGACAGCGGCACATAGCCTTACCGCTGGAGGCAGTCGCCTCGTCGCGATAGGCGGAGACCACACGATCGCGCTCCCCTTGCTGAGAAACGTCGCGGCACAACACGGGCCGGTGGCCGTCATCCATTTCGATGCGCATCTCGACACCTGGGACACCTATTTCGGTGCTCCGATCACCCACGGCACTCCGTTCCGCCGTGCGTCGGAGGAGGGGCTCATCGACCTGACGGCGAGCATCCACATCGGAACCCGCGGCCCGCTCTACGGTCGACAGGATTTGCGCGACGATGAGCGCCTAGGCTTCGCCATCATCAGCTCCCAGGAAATCGAAGACGAGGGAGTCGGAAGCGCTATCAAACGGATGCACAAGCGGATCGGCGACCGGCCCGTTTACGTGAGTATTGACATCGACGTACTGGACCCCGCACACGCTCCGGGCACGGGAACTCCCGAAGCCGGTGGGCTCACCAGTCGAGAGCTGCTCACCATGATCCGCTCGCTGCCCGCAACCAACCTCGTCGGTGCCGATGTGGTCGAAGTCTCCCCCGCTTACGACCACGCCCAGCTCACGGGCATCGCAGCATCGCACGTCGCATACGAACTCATCTCGGCTATGGCGCCGAGAGAGCCCTGACAAGTTCTCAACGCTGAAAGCGGCTGGCTTTACCTGGTATCAACGTAGCTGTTGCCGTTAGTCCCGCCCGGAAAGGTGTTCATGGACGCACAGCCATTGGCCATCCACCTCACGCATGATGATCGACTCGCGCTCGTGCTGCAGCTCTTCAGTTCCATCCATCCGAACTCGAGTCTCAACGTCGTGGCTGAATATCGCGACGTCGCCAAGCATCTGGATTCGACGGTTCGTTGACGCGCACTGGAGCACAGCGAACCCGTTATCGCGTTCCCAGCCAGCCCAGACTTCCTCGTAGTCTGCCCGAGATTCGAGCCGTCGCTCCGCGGTGTGGAAAACGAAGGTTGCATCTTCCGCGAACCCGGAGAAGTAAGCGTCACGCCGGTGGTTACCGAAGTCTTCGATGATCTTGTCGATAGCGGCCAGGACTGCTCGTTCCCGTTCGTCGTTCATTCCATGACTTCCTATTCTCTCGTCTAGACGCTTAGTGACCAGTCTTAGCCGCTCGCCGCATCGATGCCTTTGCAGCGGCCGAATCTGCGTTCTCGACGATGGGTGCGGGAATGGCCACCTTCGATGGCACACCACGCGGTCCCTTGGGTCCGAAGACATATCGCGGCTCCGGGAAGAGGTAGAGAGCTCCGAGATACAGAACTGCAGCCGAGACTACTGCTGCTACGAGACTGAGGTCGATACCACCGCCCAGGTTGATAAGTGGCCCGACGATTACCGGAGGGTAGTTCGCGAACAGCAGTCCGATGATCGCCGCCGTGATCCAGGCCACTAGGCCTCTCCAGTTGTTTCCCGCAGTGGCCCAATAGATACCACCTGTCTCACCCTTGTTGAACACCTGCAGGTTGCGTGCGTCGTAATGCCCGCGGCGCACGATATAGCCGATGGCCATGATGACCATCCACGGTGTTGTCGTTACGATGATTGCCCCGATGAATGCGTTCACCGCGCCCAACAGGTCAAAGAAGATACGGCCAGTAAGGATGAAGAGGAATGCGAGCAGCCCGATCCCGATGGTCGCTTGCACACGCGAAAAGCGGGGGAATACCGACGAAAAGTCGAGACCGGTGCCGTACAAAGATGTCGTGCCAGTCGAGAGGCCGCCGATGAATGCCACGAGCATGAGCAGAACCGCGTACCAAATCGGCGATGCTTGGATGAGTGCGACAACGTAGTCGCCCTTCCCGACAACCAGTGTTGCCGTTGCAACTCCAAACAGGAATGGGATCAACGTGAGCAGCTGGCCGAACACCGTCGCGAGCAAGATCTTCTTCTGAGGCGTGTTTTTGGGAATGTACCGCGACCAGTCACCCAGAAATGCCCCAAATGAAATCGGATTGCCCATCACTATGAGTGCCGAGCCAACAAAGGTGGCCCAGAACCCGCCAAGCGCGTATGCCTTTGGTCCAGGGTCAAAGCTCGGATCGAAGACGCCAGCAAACGCAAAGATGGCGAGCAGAATGAGGATGGTGTTGGCGATCACTGCGGTCTTATTGACCAAGAGCATGAACTGGTAGCCGTAGATCACAACGACAATAACGATTAGCCCGATAATCGCGTAGACC
>JBDTIM010000112.1:0-8960 GCA_039936355.1 Lacisediminihabitans sp.
GAAGAGAGAGGAAGGAGCCGACCACACGGCCGCGGACGCCGAACAGGGCGCCAGAGGAGACTGCGTTGTTGGTGCCTGTCTTCGGGCCGAAGAGCCCCATCGGTGCGAGGAATACTGTGCCAACAACCACCCCAGTGATGGTCGCGAGCACTGCCTGCCAGAACGACAACCCCAGCGCAATTGGGAATGTGCCCAGCAGCACGGTCGCGAAGGTATTTGCACCTCCGAACTGAATCCTCAAGAGGTCTAGCCAGGTGGAGGTCCGATCGGCGTCAGGAATTGTGTCGATCCCGTGTGTCTCTACCTCTGTGGCTTTAGGTCTGGCGTTGAGCGGGACTTCTGTAGAGAATTCAGCGACATCCTTGTCACTCATGTCAATGCCTTTCTAAGAGGACAGAGCGGAGTAAGAGCGGCCCTAATCTACCCAAAAGGTGCTTACCATGCAATAGTTGTTTCACATGAGACTACAAGTTTCGCGAATAGTAGACCTATCCGTCGTCGTCGGGCCGGGAACCCAGGTGTACCCGGATGACCCGCCCTGCACCCTTGAGCCGCATAGCACTATAGAAAGAGACGGCTTCAATCTCCTCAGCGTCACCATGGGCTCGCAGACAGGAACCCACGTCGATGCGCCATTCCATTTCGAACAGACCGGTAAGAAGATCGACCAACTTCCGTTGGAGTTGTTCCTCGGCCGAGGGGTCATCGTTGACGCGACCGATCTCGGCGACCGAGGCAGGATCACCTGGAACCACGTCGCACCTGTCGCGGATCAGATAGAACCCGGCTGCATCGTGCTCCTGCACACCGGCTGGAGTCGTCACTATGGCACCAACCGCTACTTCGAGAATCCATTCCTTGACGGCGAAGCGTGCCACCGCATGATCGCCCTCGGCGCTCGCACGTTCGGCATTGATGCGCTCAACATCGACGAAACACCCGACGCAACTCACCCCGGCGAAGGCTGGCCAGCGCATCACCTGATCGCCGGAGTGGAAGGGGTCATCAGCGAGAACCTCACCAACCTCGAGTCGATCGACTTCGAAGACCCGTTCATCTCTCTGCTGCCGATGGCTTTCGAAGCCGCCGACGGTGCTCCTGTGCGCGCAACCGCAACCCAGTTCACAGTCGTTCCGTCGTAAACTACCGGCCATGACGCTGGCCTCCGATTCCACAGCACTACTCAGTGCAGGATCGACCGCGGTCATCACCATCGTGGTGATTTTCGTGGCACTGGTGGGAGTCGGATTCGCGATCCTGTTCCGGCGCCGCGGTGCGATCACAGGGCGGGATCGGGGCGTCGGCGAGTTGGCTAAGCGGGCAAACATCCTTTTGGTGCGGGTGGATGACGCGATTAAGTCGAGCACGGACGAACTCGGATTCGCGCTCGCCCAGTTTGGGGAGGACAAGACCCGCGAATTTGCGACAGTGCTTGCTACCGCACGCATCCAGCTCACAGAGGCGTTCACCCTCAAGCAGCAGTTGGATGACGCAATCCCTGATACCGCGACCCAGAGGCACGACTGGAACGCACGCGTAGTTCACCTCTGCGAGTCAATTCAGGACAGCCTTCAGGCGCAGGACAACGTCTTCGACTCGCTGCGCGCCCTGGAGAAGAACGCGCCGGCAAACCTGGCTGTGGTCCGCGAGGCCATTGCATCCACATCCGCCCGCGTGCCTGCAAGCACGACGACCCTCAAACACCTAAAGAAAAGGTACTCGGCGAGCGCTATCGCCACGGTGAGCGACAGCACAGAACAGGCGACGGCCCAGCTCGCCTCGGCGCGCACGACAGCGGATGCCGCGGAGCCCCTCCTCTCCGGTGATGCAGGCACGGTGGCCGACAAGATCCAGTCTGCCCAACAGGATGTCGCCCGCGCCGCACAGTCCTTGGACGGCATCGATCGGTTGGCCTCCACCCTCGCCGAGCTGTCATCCAGGTTGGAACAGCTCATCGCCGAGGCGCGCAAAGATCTCGCGGAGGCACGCGCTGTGCGCGATGCTCCACCGGATCCGGCGATCGGGGCGACGGTGAACACGGCAATGGGCGCTGTGGACCGGGTGCTTGTCTCCCTCGGTGAGCCGCACTCCGTCGCCGACCCGGCAGCGGGTATCCAGCAGCTAGAGAACGCCATCGGGTCCCTCGATCTGGCTCTCGGCAGCGCCCGAAACCAGACCGAACGCCTGGAACACGCCCGCACCGCCCTTGCCGGGGCACTACTGACAGCACGCAGTCAGATCTCAACAACCACAGACTTCATTGGCTCGCGCCGCGGTGGGGTCGGGGCCGACGCCCGAACCCGGCTAGCGGAGGCTCAGCGTCTGCTCACGATCGCCGAGGCAGAGGCAGACCCCGTTATCGCGCTCGACACCGCCCGCAGCTCTGCAACCTACTCGCGCGATGCGGATGCGCTGGCACGCTATGACGTCATGGGGCACTGAGGGCAGCGCCCAATTTTCGAACGCCACTAACCCGAACCGCGACGAAACCAAGCCTCAGTGTGGCTGCACTCCGAAAGCCTTGGCGAGCTTGTCAATCTTCTCGGCGCGGCCGAGTCTCGGCAGGTCGCTACCGTCACGGATGACACGCCCACGTGACTCGAACTCCTCCAGAAAGTCCCGTGCCCACATGACGTCTGTGGACGTCGGACTGATCGTCTCGTTGATGAGTGGAACCTGCTCGATGTCGAGGCACAGCTTGCCGGTCAATCCGAGAGAGACGGCAAGCGCAGCCTGCTCACGGAGAACCGGATGCCCGCTGCCCACCGTCGGTCCATCGATCGGGCCCGGTAGTCCGCCAATCCGGCTTGCAACAACGAGTTTGGATCGCGGATACGCCATGGCCAGGTCGTCAGCGCTCGTCCCGGTGTCGCGCCGATAGTCTCCGCTGCCGAAGGCGAGCCGGAACACACCGCGAGCCCTCGCGATGTTCGTGGCTTCTTCGATACCGAGGGCCGACTCGATGAGTGCGAGGACCGGCGATGTGCCACCCAGCCGATCGAAAGTTTCGGTGACGTGCTCTGGCGATTCGGTCTTGGCGAGCATCACGCCGCGCAGACCGGGTAGCCCCTTGATGCGGTCGACGTCATCCGACCAGAACGGAGTGTTTCGGGAGTTGATCCGCACCCAGCCGGATCCGCCGTTGCTGAGCCACGCGACCACGTCTTCGCGCGCGGCAGGTTTTGCCTTCGGGTCGACGGCATCCTCGATGTCGAGGATAATCTGGTCGGCCCGCGACTGCCCGGCACGATCAAAACCTTCGTTGCGCGCTCCGTTGATAAGGAGCCAGGATCGTGCAATATCGGCGGGAACCGGCGCTGTTGATGACGGCATAGTTGCGGTAGAACTTTCTTCTGTAAATGCGAGTGATGAGCGGTCTGCCGCTGCGAAATGCGGAAAGTTTCCGTCATGCTCAGGACCGATCATCCAAGGGTAGCTCGCCCGGGAGGGACTCGCTCTCTTTACACAACTTAGGGTTACCTAATATGGTTGCTCGATGGGCTGGCTTCCCGTGTCGTTATTTAGTACCACCCTCGAATCCAGACCAGACCTCTTTTCGCTAATCCGAATCGGAGCGCCTCATGTCCTCAGTTATCTCGTTCTCCGACGCACTGCGGGAACGGACCGCAGCCGTCCACAGCGACACGGAAAGCTCTGCGTTTATCACAGAGCTCCTCTCCGGCAAGCGGAGCAAACAGGACTACATCGCGCTTGTCGGCCAGCTGTATTTCGTCTACGCAGCGCTAGAGGACGTTGCCGATATCGTGAAGTCGGATGCGGTAGCTGCAGCTTTCATTTCTCCCCAGTTGACGAGGCTCCCGGCCCTGGAGGCCGACCTCACCTTTCTCGTCGGTGACCGCTGGCGCGACGCCGTGACACCGCTGCCCGCGACCGTCCGTTACGTGGATCGAATCCACAGGATGGCCTCCTGGCCGGGCGGATTCGTCGCCCACCACTACACGCGATACCTCGGCGACCTCTCCGGCGGCCAGGTCATCCGCACACTGCTGCAGCGTCAGTTCGGGTTCGAGACCAACGGCGTCGGGTTCTACATCTTCGCCGAGATTCCCAAGCCGAAGTTGTTCAAGGACGCCTACCGTGCCGAACTGGATGCTGTCGATTGGGACAATACGGAACGCGCCAGGGTGATCGAGGAGGCGAACGCGGCCTTCCGCCTCAATGCGGGCCTGTTCGCGGACCTCGCGAGGGCCACGGTCGCGGCGTAGCGCGGGTGTGCGGTTAGTGTGACTGGCGGTACTCGTCGGCAGTAGCGCGCAGCTTCGCATGCACACCGCCATACACCGACCGCCCCTGCAGCGCCCAGGTCGGAAGCTTCGCAACCATCGTGTAGTTCGGGTCGCACACGTTTGCCGCGGGCGCCAGTCCCAACTGGCTCACAACTTGATAGGCATCGAGAGTATCGAGCCCTGTCAACTCAGAAGTCCAGGTCACGAGTTCGTGCTGGCTGATGCGGTAAGCATCCTCGAGGGGCCGGATCGAGCCCGTGCACATCAGGTAGTCGTCATTTTCCAGACGAGGCCAGGCAGGAGCTGCGCCCTTGATGAGGTCGACGCTGATTACTGTGTTCATTGCCGATTCGAGCCCCGTACCGCACACTTCTCCCTCACCTTGGCGCGCGTGGCCGTCACCGAGAGACAGCATTGCCCCAGCGACGTTGACGGGGAGGTATAGCGTCGTTCCTGCCCGGAGCTCCGGCGTATCCATGTTGCCGCCATACGTCGATGGCGTCACTACGAGCCTTACCTCATCGCTGGCAGGAGCAACACCCACGGTGCCGTGCATCGGGTCAAGCGGCATGACGAGTCGATGGTCTGAGTTGCGGGCGGAGAAGGTCGCTGTCCAGGCCTCCACATCGATGTCGTAGAACCACACCCGCTCTTCCAGCGGAGGCTGCAGCGTCATTGTCTCGTGAGTGCTCGTCAGTGCACCGAAATGCGGAAACGTTGCGGATATCGCATAGTCGCGAGCCGGAACGATTGAGATGAAGTGCACGGCGAGAAGGTCACCGGGCTCAGCCCCGTCAACCTCGATTGGACCGCTCACTGGATTGAGCTTGTCAAACTGCACGGCCTCGCTCGGCAGGTCATTGGCCGAGGTGACCTGCCCTCCGAAACAATCCTCGGTACTGACCTCGATGACGTCCCCGGGCTTCACGCCAAGGAGTGGTCTGCGGCCGCCGAAGACATACGAGAACTCTTCGGGACGCGGATGCAGTTCGTGGACTTTCATCACGCGTCCTCAGTTTCCCGCTCTGGGACTACATCCGGGCCAGTAAGCGGCTTCATAATCCCTCGCCTGTAGAGCACGATGGCCACAATAATGCCGATTGCCAACCAGATGAGGCCGACGGTCTGAGCTGCTTCTCTCGCGTTGAACATGACGGCGGCAAGCACGAAGAAGCCAATGACCGGGTAAATCAGATGCACGAACCAGCGACGGCTCTTCTGCCTCACAATGAAGTGCCAGATCACTGCCACATTCAGAATGAGGAAGGCGGTGAGAGCGCCAAAGTTCACCAAGGTGGCGATCAGTGCGAGTCCGTCGGGAAGGATGGTGAGGATGATTCCAAGTACGAGCGAGAGCCCTGCGACGAAGAATGTTGCATTGACGGGGATGCGGTGCGTCGGGTGTACCTTCGCCAGCACCTTGGGCAGTTGGCGATCCCGGGCCATCGCGAACAGTAGCCGCGACGTCGCAGCCTGGGCCACGAGCGCGTCGGCGAAACCCCAGGCGATCGCGGTCGATACTGCGGTCAGCACGTAGAGCCACGGACCACCCGCGTTACCCGCCGTTTCGTAAAACGCTACGCCAGCACCATCTCCCTTGGCGATCAAACCTGCCGGGTCGCTCACCAGCATCCCCGCGACCCATGTTTGGGCAATGAAGAGCAACGCGACTCCACCTAGCGCGGCGATCATCGAACGCGCAAGTTGTTTGCTGGTGCCAGCGTTCTCTTCTGCAAGCGTGGAGATTGCGTCGAACCCGAGGAAGGAAAGTACGGCGATGGATGCTGCACCGAAGATGAGTGGAAGCGTGAAGGTCTCTGGGTTAAAGAAGCCCTCGAACCCGAAGCTTGCTCCGCCTTTACCTTGGGCGATCGCGATGATGCCGATGACGAGGTAGATCACTAGGACGATGAGTTCACCGACGAGCATGAACTTGTTGACTTTGGCCGTGAGCGAAATGCCCATGTAGTTGATGACAGTGTTGAGCACGACGAAGATGACCAGCCAGATCCACACGGGCACCGCGGGGATGATCGCCGCCATCGCCAGTGACGCCGCTAAGTACAGCAGGCACGGCACTAGAACGTAGTCGAGCAGGATCATCCAGCCTGCTACAAAGCCCGCTGGCCGCGCCAGACCCCGCCCAACATAGGTATAAACCGACCCAGCCATCGGGAATGCCTGAGCCATCTGCGAGTACGAGTTCGCGGTGAAGATCATGGCGACGAGCGCGATGATGTAGGTCAGCGGAACCATGCCGCCCGACGCCTGAAACACGCTGCCGAAGATTGCGAATGGCGCGATTGGCACCATGAAAATCAAGCCATATACGACCAGGTCGACAAAATTCAAACTGCGCTTAAGTTCCTGCTTATAACCGAACTGCTCGATACCCTGCTTCTGGTTCGACACGGGGGTCCTCTCTGACACCTTTGCCAGTTACTTCCAAATGAAACTAATAGTGCGCTCAGTGTAGGGAGGATGATGGCACTTACGCAAGCGCGAACGTTGAGATCACTTCGAGGTCGAGCCCATTCGCTCGCCCGAGGCTCAACGATCTGGGTGGACCGCCCAGTGGCGCAGACGCCCAGACGCCTCGTTGTGCCGGTGACATGAGAAGCCGCGACGCGACTCGAGACAAAGGACCAGACGCCAACTGACCACCCATATGCAGCGCAGTCAGCAAGTGCACACCGTCGTAACTACCCTCGGAGTATGAACCCGGGAGGGGAGCCAGGGCACCGAATCTAGACTGGTAGGCCTCAAGAAGCTGTAGATGACGGTCGTCATCCCCCAACACGAATCCAGGCATAGCGGCGAACAGGTTACCGCTCGTATCACCGTCGATTGCCAGCAGCCCGTTTTCGTCGAGACTGGTGCACAAGCGAAATACCGTTTCAGCGCCTCGAGTCTGCGCAAAATCGCGGTGGAAGCGCACGCCGTCACGCCCGACGACGGAGACAAGGATTGCCTGTGCGCCAGCATTGGCGACCTCTGCAGCAAGGGAATCTACGTCCACCTCGCCAAAAGGCACCAGACGTTCGAGCACGACATCGACGCCCAATGTAGACAGAATATGACGGGCAGCCGCATGCACGTGGCGCGGCCAGACATAGTCGCTGCCGATCAGCGCCCATTTCTTGAGCCGGCGCTGCTCACTCATCCAACGCAGAGGTTCCAGCAGCTGCACATCCGGGGCAAGACCCATAAGAAAAGAGTCGTTATTGCCACTTGCGAATTCGCGCGGAGGCGTAAAAACGTACGGCACCCGCCCGCGCAGAACACGGCTGACATCCACCCGAACATCCGACGTGTGACACCCGACCAACCCGTCCAGCAGGTCGCTCGACACAAGCGCATCAATCTCAGCAGCCACTTCGCCTGGAGGTGCACCCGCGTCGACGAGCACCAGATCAACTATCCGGCCATTCCCGCGGTTCGATGCCTCTTCCGCTGCGAGACAGGCGCAATTGATCACAGACGGTCCGATGACACCCATCACACCAGACATGGGAGCGAGAATGCCCAGCGTCAGACGAGACGGCTCACGTCCTGACACGATAATTTCAGCCGGAAGGATTAGGCTGGGCGGACGTACCATCAGCCAAGTATGACCGGTCCGCTACCAGCTGTGTTGGTTGCGCGAATTATTGAGGGGCGCTTATGCACACGCCAGAATCGGAGCAAGCTGCCCTCTCCACCGCACTCCCGCTCGGCTTAGGCCTCGCAGAACTTGAGCGTCGGCTCACCAAAGGTCTTTCGCTCATACTCTCAGAGGAAAAAGCGACCCTCGAACAGTGGCGAGCGCTGGCCGCAATCGCCGCACTGCAGGCTCCAACGATGTCGGAGCTCGCGAGTGATACCGGCCTACCTCCCGCGACCCTCACCCGCACGATCGACTCCCTCGTCGACGATGCGCTCGTCTTTCGCCTCGCCAGTAAGGACGATCGCAGACGCACTAATGTGTACCTCTCGGAATTCGGACGACTGAAACTCGACCGGCTCAACACCATGAGTGAGGCGTGGTCAGAATCTTTGACCCGGGATCTCGGCGCGACACAAACCTCGGCCTTAACGTCCGCAGTTTCGGATGCGCTCGAGATCCTGAGGTCCTGACTGTCTTGGTTGATGTGTGACGAGTCCGCAGAATAGAGGCATGACCCTTCCCTCACGTGACACTCTGGTCAGCTACCCGTCCGGAGCCCTCAGCGGCACCGGCACAACCCTGCACGTCGACCTCCGGCCCGATGGCCGGGCGGTAGTGGTGCTGGATGCAACTCCATGTCACCCCGTCGATTCCGGCTGGCCCGACCAGGGTCCCGATCGCGCGACGCTGGAGTGGGACGGGGCCGTGCATCCGCTGCTGGACTGCGTCATCGGCGCGACAGATGGCATCCACCTCTATCTGGGTGCCGATATCCCTGTTCGCAAGGGCACGGAAGGCTGGGTTTTCGTCGTGGCGCACATCATCGATGGAACGCCGCCGAGGCTCGGTCAGGCCGTCGCGGTGACGGTCGATGCCGACTACCGCACCGCGATGTCACTCGGGCACACCGGCTGCCACATCGCATCGCTCGCCCTCAACCGAGCAGTCGCCGAGCGCTGGACGAAGGAGGCGATGCCGGACGCCCTCGGGTCCCCGAACTTTGACGCGCTCGCGATCGACACCTCGACGATTCTGCCCAACGGTTCGATCGACACGTTCCGTTTAAA
>JBDTIM010000113.1:0-10057 GCA_039936355.1 Lacisediminihabitans sp.
CCGCTGATACCCGCGCTCGCTCCGTTCGTAACTCAGGCAGAATCGGCCGCGCGCGTCTTGGCGCCCCGGAAACTCAGGATGTGATGTCTCGGGACATCGGTGACAGTTCTGCCTCAAGACATCACACTGGAAACTCAGGAGCGGGGGGCGCTTCCTTCGCAAACTGCCTGAATTACGAAAGGAACACGACGGCAGGAGGGTATGAGAACGGGACGCGCAGGCAAGACATGCGGACAGGGCAAGGCCAAGCACGCTGCCCGGGATCCGACGCGACACGATCTAACACGGCACGGCACGACACGACACGACGCCGCGGGACCGGCACGACGACGCGGCACCAGACGACGCGACGCGACACGACTCCGCGGGACCGGCGCTACTCCGCGGGACCGAAACGCCCTAGAGCGAGAGTCCGGAGTAGACGTGCAGCCCCTTGAAGAAGAGGTTCACGATGGTGAAGTTGAACATCACCGCTGAGAAGCCAATGATCGCAAGCCAGGCCGAGCGGGATCCGCGCCACCCACGAGTCGCTCTAGCGTGGATATACCCAGCGAAGATTGTCCAGATGATGAAGGTCCAGACCTCCTTGGTGTCCCAGCCCCAGTAGCGGCCCCAGGCATGCTCGGCCCAGATAGCACCGGCGATCAGGGTGAAGGTCCAGAACACGAATCCGACCACGACAACCCGGTAGGCGAGCGTCTCAAGCTTTTCGGCATTCGGTACCGTGTCGAGAAACTTGACCGCCTCGAACTTCCCGGCCTCGCGTCTGGTCTGGACAAGCTGCACAATTGACAGCCCACCGCCGATCGCGAAGAATGCTGTGCCGAGCGTCGCGACGAACACGTGAATGACCAACCAGTACGACTGCAATGCCGGTGGCAGCGGAACGACGGCCACGTAGAAATTAACGGTTCCGACGCCCAGCACGATCAGACCGAAGCCCGTAATGTACGCGCCAAGGAACTTCAGGTCGAGCCAGATCTGCACGAAGATGAAGACGCCGACAATGATCGCGGATGCGGTGAGCGAGAACTCAAACATGTTGGCCCACGGCACGCGACCGGCCGCGAACCCACGCAGGACCGTCCCAGCGACGTGCAAGACCCACCCAAGGGCGGTGAGCGCATAGGCAACCCGCTCGAACTTGCTGGAGCGTCGCCCCGCCACGGGAGGCTTCACATCGAGACGCTCGAGTGTGGCGGTACTGCCGCCCGCTCGGCTGAGCACGCCTACGCGCGACTCGGACGCGACGGGTTGTGCTGTGCCCTCCGAAGTACGTTTGGCCAGGTCGAGGGTAAACGCGATGAACGCGAAGAGATAGACGGCCATCGCGGAGTAGATCGCGACAAGCGAGTAGGTGGAGAGCGTTGCAGTCACGCTGACAGCCTAAGCCCGAGTTGCCGAGCGTGACGCCGCGCAATTTCGGCCACAGCGGAGTCGAGGCCGGGGTCTTCACCGCGCGCGAGCCCGGCGTATTCGATGCGGATGCCGCCATCATCCGTCTCGAGCGCCTTCACCCACACGCGTCGGCGCGGAACGAACAGGGAGGTGAGGAGCCCGGCGACGATCAGGATGGCAAAAAGTAGCACCCACCCTTGGGTCGGATCGCTGTGCACGTCCAGGGAGACGAAGCGCGGAACGCTCTTGGAGAGGTCGTTCGGCGCTGCCTTGGGGGTGGCGTTCTCGAACGTGATCGAGCCGTACCCACCGGGCAACTTTGCGGTCTCGCCCGGTTTCAACTGGAGCGCAGGAGTGGATGCCGTGCCGCCGGCGATCTCGGTCATGCCATCCGTGTTGAGAGCATAAACGGACTTCGGGATGCCCTTGTTGATGCCCAGGTCGCCGGCGTAGACGCGCAGGGTGAGCATCGGGTTTCCGAGATCTGGGTGCACAGAAGCAAGTGCTCCGCTGTCGAGCGGACTCGCGGTCGGGTAGAAGAAACCGACCATGCCCAACTGCTTCTTGAGCGCATCCGGAACTTTGACGATGCAGACGGAGGTGAGATTCGCGTCTTGCGGCAGGCACGGGATGGAGTCGGTGAACACGACTTTGCCGCCCGCGTCTCGCACCGTCACCTTCGGCGCGTAGCCGTTGCCGAGCAAGTAGATGTCGTTACCACCGAGGCGCAGCGGATCGTTGACCTTAAGCACCTGCTTGGTGCCGACGCCGTCTTGACCATAACTGGTGAGCTTCGCCGTGTAATCGGTCACTGCACCGAGTGCATCGAGGTTCTTCGCTTCGTATTTGACGGCGAACGAGTTCACGACCAGGCGGTACGGCTGCAAGAAACTCTCGCTAAACAACCGGCCAGGGTTGAACGAGTCGAACGCCCCCTGAACGTTGACGAATGATTGCCCGACTACAACGACTTTCTGGCCCGTGTATCCGATGGCACCACCAATACCGACGGCAATCAGGATTCCGAGCAGCGAGATGTGGAAGACCAGGTTGCCGGTCTCCCGCAGGTAGCCACGCTCGGCAGAGACTGAGAGCGCCTTACCGTCGAACAGCTGAACACGGTATCCCGACTTGCGGAGAACACCACGTGCCGCCTCGATCACGGACGCCGCAGTGAACGCCTTGCCGTCGGCATCCGCTTCGCCCGCAGGAAGGTCGAAGGCCGCGAACGCGCTGAGTCGCTGCAGATTTGCCGGGGTCTTCGGGGGTGCAGAGCGCAATGCGCGCAGGTGGTGCAGTGTGCGCGGTATGACGCACCCGATCAACGAAATGAACAGCAGCAGGTAAATGGCTGAGAACCAGGCCGAGGTGTAGACGTCAAATAGCTGAAAACCGTCGAGGACGGGTGCCAGCGTTGGGTTGTCCCTGAAGTAGGAGATGACGCCGTTCGGGTCGGCCGCTCGTTGCGGGAATACTGAGCCTGGAACGGCAGCAATTGCGAGCAGGAGCAACAGCAGCAGGGCCGTGCGCATGTTTGTGAGTTGGCGCCAGAAGAACCTGCTGTAACCGACGAAGCCGAGCTTCGCGAACGCGACGTCATTGCTCTTGGGCGCGGGCGCCGGAGAGTCGTAGTGATCAGAGGGGCGAGACATAACCGGGAATTATCGATCCAAGGTGTGAGATGAAACTGCTCCAGATACCGCTCACCATGAGCAGGCCAACGAGGATGAGCAGGACTCCTCCGATGATATTGATAAGACGGATGTGACGCTTAAGCCAGGCCACCGATCCAGTGACCCAGCTCAGGCCGAGAGCCACGAGAAGGAACGGAATGCCCAGGCCCAGGCAGAAAACCAGACCGAGCAGCACCCCACGCCACGGTGAGCCGCTGTCGAGGCTAAGGCCGAGCACCGCGACCAGTGTCGGTCCCATGCAGGGTGCCCAACCGAGGCCGAAAACGATGCCGAGCAGCGGCGCACCTCCGAGCCCGGTCGCGACCCGCCATCCGGGCTTGAAGCTGCGTTGAAGGAAGCTGAACTGGCCGATGAACACCAGCCCCATCACGATCACGACCACGCCGACGACTCGGGTAATCAGACCCATCCAGGGAATCAGCAGGAAGCCGGCCGTCGCAAAAAGCAGGGTGAGGGTGACGTAAACAACACTGAATCCGAGCACGAACAACGCCACCCCGAGGAGGAGCCTGGACCGGTCGCGCTTTTCACCGTTGCCCGCGAACCCGCCAACATAGCCGAGGTACCCGGGCACGAGCGGCAGGACGCAGGGTGAAGCGAAGGAGACGAACCCCGCGAGGAGCGCTATCGGTAAAGCGACCAGCAATGTTCCGCTGGTGACGAGTTGCCCGATTGGGTTCACTGCGTCCCCTCGGTAAGCAGATCTTTCACGAGTTGTTTGAGAATGGATGCCGAATCAAGTTCGCCGAGCACTCTCGCCGCGATCCGACCCTGTGTATCGAGCACGAGGGTGGTCGGCGTCGCCGTCGGGGCCATCCTCCCCGCGAACGCGAGCCGCGTCGTCCCCGAGTCAACGTCGATGATGGATGGATAGGTGATCCCGTGCGATGCGGCGAACGAGCGCGAGGTGTCTGGCTGGTCAAAGGTGTTAACCCCGACGAAGACGACCTTGTCGGCCTGGAGCTGCTGATATGCCTTCTCGAGAAGCGGTGCCTCGGTGCGGCACGGCGCACAGCTCGCGTACCAGAAGTTGACCACCACGACTTTGCCCGCAAAATCCTTGCTGGAGATGGTATCCCCGGTGTCACTCATTCCCGAGTAGACGACCGGATCCGCGCGATCCTTCGGGCTGATGGTCGTTACGGCGCCGTCAGCCGAGGTGTAGTTGTCCTGCACCTTGGAGGTGAGCGAATCGTTGGCAGTGCATCCGCTGAGCAGGACGGCTGCCGCAAGCGCGACGGTGGCGAGCAAGGCAGTGCCCGCCCTGGCGGTAATCTTCACACGGCTCCAGTTCTTAGGCGGCACTCGGCGCTGTAGCTGCGCTCGGCTTTCACACGGCACCGAGGTCGACAGCCTTCGCCAACAACTCTGCCGCAGGTTCCTGATAGCCCACCTCGACAAAATGCTCGCCGCGCTTCTGGAGGGTGGTAATGCTCGACAGGCTGCACCGACGCTTTCGCGGGTCGTGAAATGGTTTCTTTCCTGCGAGCGCACGCTGCACCATCACGATGGGCATCTGGTGACTCACCATCACGACCTCACCACCGCCTGCGGCCGCGTGCGCATCGGTGATCGCTGCGAGCATCCGCCCTATGACGCTGAGATATGGCTCTCCCCAGCTTGGCTTCATTGGGTTGACTACCCACGGCCAGGCCTGCGGATGCAGCAGGACACCCGGTCCGAACTCGAACTTCTTGCCCTCGAATTTGTTGGTGGGCTCGATCAGCCTTTCGTCTGTCTCAATCGGCATCCCGAACGCATCTGCCCACGGCCGCGCTGACTCCTGTGCACGCTGAAGAGGGGATGCGTAGAGTCCGGTGATGGGATGTCCTTTCAGGCTCCCCGCCGCGGCAGCGGCCATTGCATGCCCCAGCTCCGAGAGGTGGAAGCCGGGGAGACGCCCATAGAGCACACCGGTGGGGTTGTAGACCTCGCCGTGACGGACGAGGTGGATGAGGGACGCGGGCACGGCATCAAGTCTACGAAAGCCTGGCGCCCCTCGCGGCCCCACCGGAGCGAAGGGGAAGCTTCGCCCGTCTAAACTTGGGCGGGTGAGCAAACGCACCCTGATCAGAGACCTGGCCGCAGCATCCGACGGCACCACGAGCGTGTCCGGATGGGTGGAGACGGTCAGGGATCAGAAGAAGGTGCAGTTCGTCGTTCTTCGCGATGAATCCGGCGCCGTGCAGCTCGTGCATCCCCGCGTTTTTGCGGAAGACGGCACTCCGGCCGAGGATGCCCTCGCTGAGACAATCTCGGGGCTCAGCCAGGGCAGCTTTCTCACAGCTTCAGGCGAACTCAAACACGACGAGCGCGTGAAGCTTGGCGGAGTTGAAATCAAGCTTGATGACCTCGACATCGCATCCCACGCCATCCCTGAAACACCCATCGCCGACGACTCAGGTGTTGACAAGCGGATGGACTGGCGCTTCCTTGACCTTCGGGTGCCAAAAAACAACCTGATTTTCCGCATCCAGACCACGCTCGAGCATGCCTGGCGCACCTACTGGGTGGAGAACGACTTCATCGAGCTCCACACTCCGAAGCTCATGGCGAGCGCGAGCGAGTCGAAGGCTGAGCTGTTCGAGGTTGGTTACTTCGAGACGAAGGCGTATCTCGCGCAGAGTCCGCAGTTCTTCAAGCAAATGGCACAGTCGGCCGGCCTCGGCAAGATTTTCGAGGTGGGCCCGGCCTTCCGCGCAGACCCCTCTTTCACCAGTCGTCACGCGACGGAGTTCACCAGCGTCGACTCCGAGATTAGTTGGATCGACAGTCACGAAGACGTCATGCGGCTTCACGAGGAGCTCATGGTCGCCGGGTTCACAGCGGTGAAGGCCAAGCATGGCGTCGAGATCGATGCGCTTTTCGGCATCGAGCTGCAGATTCCCACGCGGCCGTTTCCCCGCATCCCTCTCGCCGAGGCCAAACGCATCGTTGCCGAGCGCGGCTACGAGGTTCCCCGTCACGATGACGACATGGACCCGGAGGGCGAGCGTCAGATCTCGGCTTTCGTGAAGGAGACCTCCGGGCACGACTTCGTGTTCCTCACCGACTATGCCTCCAGCATCCGCCCGTTTTATCACATGCGCCACGCGGATGACGCGAGCCTGACCAACAGCTACGACCTCATCTACAACGGCACCGAGATCTCGACTGGTGCACAGCGCGAACACCGCATTGAGGTACTAGAGCAGCAGGCCAGAGACAAGGGGCTCGACCCCGAGGAGCTCGGTTTCTACCTCGACTTCTTCCGGTATGGAGTGCCGCCGCACGGTGGTTTCGGGATGGGCCTGTCGCGGGTGATCATGCTCATGCTTGGCCTGCCGAACCTGCGTGAGGCGACCTACCTATTCCGCGGACCGAACCGGCTGCTGCCGTAGCGGTTCACGCTTGGACGCCCTATTTCTTGACGGTCTCTCTAGTATGAGCATGTGAGTTCATCGGGGCCGAACGAGGCTGACACCTGTGCCGACTTCGTGCTGCCCGCAATCGAAGCTGTGGGATGGGTTGGATCGCAGATCACTGAGCAGTTCCCCGTACAAGCTGAGTTACACATCCCGATCGCAGGGTCACAAGCGAAGCGTCGTGCTGACTACGTGCTCGAATTCTCGCCGGGAGTGCCGCTGGCCGTCATCGAGGCAAAGCGGTTGTGGGCGAGTCCCGGCGATGGCCTACAACAGGCGATTCGCTACGCAGCCATGCTTGACGCACCGTTTGCGCTGTCGACGAATGGCAAGGGCTGGGAGCTGCACAATCTCATTGACGGCCTGACGACCAAGCACGCAGAATTCCCGACGCCCATCGAGGCCTGGGATCTTTTCACTGAGTCGCACGGCCTCAACGCCGAAGCACAGCAACTCCTTGTGTCTCGTTTCAGCGACCATCACCGCTCCGCTGCTGACCAGTCGGTGAGGCGGCTGCGATATTACCAACGCCGCGCTGTGCACGAGGTGCTCGCGGCTTTATCGCGGGGCGACCGGCGGATGTTGCTGGTGATGGCTACGGGCACGGGCAAGACCTTCACCGCGATGCAGCTGGTGTGGAAGCTCTGGAACTACCGACGCAAACTGCAGCAGTCAAACAATGCGCTTCGAAACTATCGCGTTCTCTACCTTGCCGACCGCAAGATCCTGGTTGATGACCCGTTGAAGAAGACGTTCCGGCTCGCTTTTCCTGAGGCTGCTATCCGGGTGAGTAGCGCAAACCTCAAACACTCACCGGATATCTACTTCGCGACCTACCAAGCGATGGACGCATCAACGGTGGATCAGGAAGACGACACGGGTGAGAAAAATGATCTGTTGTCGCAATATCCGCCTGACTTCTTCGATCTCGTCATCGTCGATGAGTGTCACCGCGGCAGTGCCCGCGAGGAGTCGTCTTGGCGGGAAATCCTCAATCACTTTGCTTCGGCCGCGCAGCTCGGGATGACGGCCACCCCGGTGAACAAGGGCACAGCCGACACCTTCGAGTACTTCGGCAATCCCCTCTACGAATACAGCCTGCGACAGGGTATTGAAGACGGCTTTCTTGCCCCTTATACGATCCGTCGGGTCGAGTTCGACGTTGATGAGTCGGGCCTCGAGATCGCTGAGGGCCTCACCGACGCCGCGGGCCGTGAGCTACCCGCCGGCGTCTATACGACACGCGACTTTGAGCGAACGCTGCGGCTACCGGATCGTACCCAAGCCATGGCGAGGGTAATCGACCGCGTGGTTGGGGACACCACCGATCGAGCAGTTGTATTTTGTGTTGACAAAGACCATGCGCTCGAGATGGTTACTTGCCTGCGCAACCTTCGGCCAGAACGCACGAGGGTCAATGCCGAGTGGGTTGCCCGCATCATGACCGCCGAGCGCGAGAAAGATCGCCTGTTAGAGGAGTTCACCGATCCGGAGCGCACCATTCCGCAGATTGCCGTGACGACCCGGCTACTCTCGACCGGCGTCGACATTCAGGACCTGCGTTACGTGGTGATCGCTCGCGCCATCGGCACTGTGCCAGAGTTCAAACAGATCATTGGCCGCGGCACTCGCCTCTACCCCGAAAAAGGCAAATACGAGTTCGAAATCATCGATTTCGTTAACGCCACGGCCACGTTCAGCGATCCGAGCTTTGACGGCCCCCCACTCAAGAAGCCCATCATCGACGTCGTCGACGAGGATGGCGCGCTCGTTGACACAACAGACACGCCCGACACAGGGGATGAAGGCGAAGATCCTGACACCACTGCGGTTGAGGAACCACCGCCGCCATTCTCGGCTGGTGGTTCCTCAAACACGGGGGGCTCTGCGCAAACCAGCCATGCTCCAGAGGCGAAGTTCGAGCTTCGCGGGATCGTTGTCGAGATTGCCAGTGAGGGTTTCTGGGTGCACGACCTCGAGAGCGGCAAGCCCCGGCTGGTTTCCTACACCGATTGGACTCGAGATCTCGTATTAGAGGCGTTCTCCGGTCCTGACGAGTTGCTCGCGGCCTGGTCCGCCCCAGACTCCCGGTCGACCGTAGTTTCTCTGTTGGCCTCAGCACGCATCGACCCGGCTCGGCTCACTGTGGAGCTCGGGCTCGAGTCTGGAGCACCAATCGACACTGTCGATCAGCTCATCCAGCTGGCATGGAATCATCGGGCACCCACCCGCGCGGAACGCGCTCGCCGCGCCCATACAGAACATCGTTCAGAGTTCGAATCGCTCGGTGAGCGTGCGCGCGTGGTGCTGGAGATCCTGCTTGACCTCTACGCGAAGAAGGGAATCGACGAGGTTTCGTCCCCAGAGATCGTGTCAGTTCCTCCTCTCAGCGACCGAGGGACAGCTGCCCAGATCGCTAGCGATTTCGGTGGCCCTGCCCACTGGCACGAAGCGCGCACCGAACTGCAGCGCTGGCTCTATTCCGCATAAATATAGCTATTATCTTTATCTGCGTGAAATAATGTAGCAATAAACTATAGTTATCAACGAGGTCGCATCAGCTATGATCGAGACGTGGCTGACCGACTCGACATGCGCAGGTCTCTGAACGAGCTTGCCTATCGTCAGTCTGGCTTCTTCACCTCGAGTCAGGCCCGAGAAGTCGGCTACACCGCACAATCCCAGAAGTACCACGCCGATCGCGGCAACTGGGTTCGAATTGAGCGAGGCCTGTACCGACTGGCCGACTGGCCGAGCCAGGAGTCGGACAGCTATACCCGCTGGTTCGTCTGGGGCGAGCGCGAGGGAGTCCTCTCCCACGATTCAGCAGCCGCTCTTCACGGCATTGGCGACCTCGACCCGGGGTCGGTGCATCTCACCTTTCCCACCCTGCGGCGCACGCGCCTGAGTGGCGTGACCGTGCATGTCGCACAGCTGCCCGAAACCGACGTGCTCAGTCACGGAACGGTGCTGGTCACGTCACCATCCCGAACTGTGCTCGACCTCGCAGACTCTCCCATTACTCAAGAACAGTTCTCTGAGCTTCTGAGAGACGCGCTGGAACGCATGCTGAGCGATGCGCAAACCCTCTCTGCCCGAGCGGATGACTTCGGCCCGACTGCGGCACTGCGCATCGAACGCGCACTCGCCGGATTCCGGGGGAACCCAACGTGACCACGGACGATGCAGGGCGGCTGCGGGCCTCCCTCGAAGCGCGAATAGTCAACGCGAGTGAAGGGCGCGACGCGAACCCTCTGCGGCGTCGGCTCGCCTATCAGCGCATCCTTCGGCGTCTGGGTGAGCATGCAGACGGCGGGTGGGTGCTCAAGGGCGGCTATCTTCTGGAGGCCCGGCTTTCGTCACAATTTCGTGCGACCAAGGATCTCGACCTGGCTATCCGAGAGGTCGGCAGTGGAGCAGGAGTCATGTCACTGCTGCATGAGGCACTGGCCCTCGACCCAGACAATGACAATTTCGTCTTCTCCCTCGCGGATCCGCTCGAGCTTGCGGTGGACGCCCGCGAGAACCACGGCTGGCGAGTGTCCGTTGACGCCCTGCTGG
>JBDTIM010000114.1:0-15517 GCA_039936355.1 Lacisediminihabitans sp.
CTCCCCCTCCCGTGCCCGTGCCCGTGCCCGTCCCGTCCTGTACCGTCCCCTCCCGTGCCCGTGCCCGTGCCCGTGCCCGTGCCCGTCCCGTCCTGTACCGTCCCCTCCCGTGCCCGTGCCCGTGCCCGTGCCCGTGCCCGTGCCCGTGCCCGTGTCGAGCGTGCCCATTAGCGCCGAGCGTGCTCGCTGGAACGGGCACCGTCGGCGTTAATGGGCACCCTCGACGGATATGGGCGGGCCCGCACGGCCAACGTGCGTCTTCGAGATTCGTTCCGAAAATGTGGACGGCCTTGCGGATGCGGACTCGATCGTCGCGCTTGCCTCCTCCTCGTGCTCGCTGGAACGGGCACGCCTCGGGTGACGGTGGCTGCGGGCACGCCTCGGGTGACTGTGGCAATTAAGCTGTAGGTGTGCTCCTCGCCATCGACACCTCTGCCGGAACCGGCGTCGCCGTTGTCGATCGCGACCGCGGTGTGCTCGCCGAGCGAGTCGAACCAGACACTCGGCGCCACGCCGAGGTGATAGGCGAGCTGATCCGCCAGTGCCTTGCCGAGGCGGGAATTTTGGTAACCGACTTATCCGGTGTCGCGGTGGGTATGGGCCCTGGCCCGTTCACGGGTCTCCGGGTCGGTATCGCCGCAGCCCAGGCCTTCGCGCTGGGGGCGGCGAAGCCCATCGCGCGTGTGGTCAGCCACGACGCCGTCGCCTTCGGGCACTATGCGGCAGGCGGTAGCGGTCCGCTCCTGGTGGTGACGGATGCCCGGCGCAAGGAGGTCTACTGGTCCGCCTATCGTGGTGCAGACTCCGCCCAGCTTCCGGTGCGAGACGCAGGGCCAGGGCTCGCCCGCCCGGAGAGCCTTGCATCCGAGGTGCCGGGCTTCGCCGACTACAAGCGGCTGGATGCGAGTCTCGTCTCCGCGGCAGCCCTCGGACTGTTTGCCGAGAGCCTGTACTTTCACGGCCGCGAGTTCGCCGGTGCAGGCGCGCTCTACCTGCGCTCGCCAGACGTGACCCCGTCCGCAGGACCGAAGCGGGTGACCGGATGACCTGGCAGTTGCGCAGGGCCACTGTCGAGGACCTCGACGCGATCATGGTGCTGGAGAACGGCGTCTTCGGGACGGATGCCTGGTCTGCCGAGAACATGCGCGCCGAGTTGGCGAGCCAACACACGTGGTACCTCGTCGCGGAGCGGCTGAGCGACGACGGCATCGACGGCTATGCCGGTTTGTCTGCACCGCAGGGTGCTCATGATGGCGACATCCAGACAATCGCGGTCGCGGAACCGGCCAGACACCAGGGTCTCGGCCGCACTCTCATCCAGGCACTCGTAGCCGAGGCACGTAAGCGCGGTGCCAGTCAGGTGTTTCTCGAGGTGCGAGCGGACAACGGCGGCGCGCAGCACCTCTACGAGACCCTCGGTTTCGTCGCCATCGCCGAGCGCATCGGCTATTACCAGCCAGACAATGTGGACGCCATCGTGATGAAGTACGAAATTCCGGAACCCGAAACTCGGCCGGCGGTCGGCTCATGAGAGTGCGAGTCGGGGGCGCCTCCGCCGGTGGCGCACTGGTGCTCGGCATCGAGACGAGCTGCGACGAGACCGGGATCGGCATCGTGCGCGGCCAGGAATTGCTCGCGAACGTGATCGCATCATCCATGGAGGAGCACGCCCGTTACGGCGGCGTTGTTCCGGAAATTGCCGCACGGGCACACCTCGAAGCCCTCACGCCGGCTCTGAAGCAGGCGCTCGCCGAGGCCAACGTCACCCTGCAGGAACTCGATGCGATCGCCGTCACGAGCGGACCGGGGCTCTCCGGCGCACTCATGGTTGGCGTCGGTGCGGCCAAGGCGCTCGCCGTGTCACTCGACAAGCCGCTCTACGCCGTCAACCACTTGGTTGGGCACGTGGGCGCCGATGTCCTCTCAGACAGCGGCCCGATCGACTATCCCACGGTCGCGCTTCTCGTCTCCGGCGGCCACACCTCACTGCTTCTCGTGCGCGACCTGGTTTCCGATGTTGAGCTGCTCGGCGAAACCATCGATGACGCGGCCGGTGAAGCCTTCGACAAGGTCGCGCGGTTACTTGGTCTTCCCTACCCTGGCGGACCCGAGATCGACCGTGCTGCGGTCGGCGGCGACCCTAAGGCCATCCGCTTCCCCCGCGGTCTCAACAAGCCACAGGACCTCATTCGGCATCGTTACGACTTCTCCTTCTCCGGGTTGAAAACCGCGGTTGCCCGGTGGGTCGAAAAACAACAGGATGCGGGAGAGGCGGTGCCGAAGGCGGATGTCGCAGCCAGCTTCCGCGAGGCCGTTGCCGACGTGCTGCTCACCAAGGCACTCGCCGCCTGCAGCGATCTCGGCGTTCCGCGCCTGCTGCTCGGTGGCGGTGTAATTGCCAATCAGCGCCTGCGTCTTCTGGCCGAGGAGCGGTGCACGGCCGCGGGCATCGAGCTGCGCATCCCACCGCTGTCACTGTGCACAGACAACGGGGCCATGATCGCGGCGCTCGGTGCGCAGCTGGTCGACGCGGGGCATCCACCGTCCGGGCTTGAATTTGGTGCCGATTCTACGCTTCCGGTGACCACTATCCAGGCGTGATGTAACGGGAACACTCCCGCTGGCTAATTGACACCCGCCGGGGGTGCTGACACTATTGCAGCGCTGTATGTATGTTCCGTAACTAACTTGGAGTCCACCATGTCTGACCAAATCCCGACGCCACCACCAGCGTCGCCGTATGTCGCCCCGGCTGCTGGACCCAAGCAGGGCCTCAGCCTCACCTCGTTCATCCTCGGCCTTGTCGGCTTCCTGCTCGCCTGGATCCCGTTTGTCGGGATCGTCGGGTTCCTTGCTGGTCTTGCCGCGGTAATCCTTGGTTTCATCGCGAAGGCGAAGGAGAAGATGGCGCCCAAGTGGATGTGGATCGTCGGCCTTGTCGCCGGCTTCATCGCCATCCTGATCAGCATCATCTACCTCGTTATCATCATCGCGGCGTTTGGGATCGCGGCAAGTTCAGGAAATATCTCCACGTATTAGTCGATTTTGCACACGGCGCTCGTACCCTGTGTGCGGGCGCCGTGTGTCGTTAGGTGAGGCTGTCGCTGGACCGGCTGGACCGGCTGGACCGGCTGGACCGGCTGGATCTGCTGGACCCGCTAGACCGGCTGGATCTGCTGGACCCGCTAGACCGGCTAGACCAGCTGGACCAGCTAGACCGACTAGACCGGCTGGACCAGCACCCGATCAGCGAGCAGCGCCACGTGTTTTCCTGCCACCCTGGTGACGATGAGCGTTGCGCTTTCGCCCCCCTTCAAGGACAGCTTGGTGCGCAGGCGGGCCGGGTCGACATCCACGCCCCGTTTTTTTATCTCGAGACTGCCAATCTTTCGTGCCGAGAGCTCTCTGCGCAGCAGCTTCTCGTCGAACGGGAACGTCTCGAGGATGCGGAAGCAGCTCGCGAAGGGAGTTTCGACCGCAGTGTCAGACGTGAGGTAGGCGATGCCCTCACTTGCCATGGATGCGCCGATCCGGTGGCCCAGTTCACCGATGAGGCGTGCGCGAATGACGGCTCCGTCCGGCTCATAAAGGTACTCACCAAGCGGACCGACCTCGACATCCTCGCTATCCGCGTCGGCAGTGATTTCAGCGCTGCCATGGTCTCCCAAGACAAGCGCTGCGCGACGGATGCCAGGCCGCGCCACCGTCCCGAACCACACCCCCAGCTCCACGACTTCGTGGTTCACCGAGACCCACTGCGCCTCGGCGCCAACAGGAATGAGGTCGCGGTCAATACCCGGTCCGAGCTTGACACCGGTTGGCAGTCGCTTGCCGAGACCGAAGGCGAAGTCGAGGGACGGAGAGAAGTCCGCCGGGTCGGTGAGGCGTGAGCGATGCTGGTGACCGGCGGCACGCCTCGCCGGATCGAGCCACACGCCGTCGATGCCGGAAGCCGTCGCGCCTTCTGGGTCAAGGCGGACGGATGCTGCGCCGTGCGAACCCGTGCTGTGGGAAGGTGGCCAGCCGAGGTCGAAGGACACGGCATCCGCGTTGACGACGGACACATTGGTCCACGGTGCGAGGTTGTAACTCGCGATCGCCGCCGTGACCTCGTCGATCTCAACCGCGGTGACGTTTATCTCGAGCGCTGCCATGGCCATTGCGTCGGCGCCAATTCCACAGCCGAGGTCAGCAATGTGGCTGAGGCCCGCCGCGTGGAAACGCCCGGCGTGGAGCGCGGCCACCCGCAGCCTCGTCGCCTGCTCCAGTCCCGCCTCGGTGAACAGCATCCGCTCGGCGAACGGACCGAACTTGGCGGATGCCCGCGCCCGCATCTTCGATTGGCTGAGCACTGCGGCAACGAGGCCGGGGGAGTGCCCGGCCCTTCGCAGCTCGCTCACCGAACGCAGCACATCCGTTGTCGATTCGTACGGCGGCAGAGAGTCGAGCAGCCGCAGTCCGTCGGCGGACAGCAGTTCAACCAGCTCGCTCGTCTCCATCCCCATATTCTCCCGCTCTCACAGCCGAGCTTCTTCCGCGCTCACAGCGACGCTTCTTCCGCGCGCCCGGCCACGCTTCTCCCGCGCCCGGCCACACTTCTCCCGCACCCGTCCACACTTCTCCCGCACTCACCGTCACGCTTCTCCCACGCCCGGCCACGCTTCTTCCGCATCCCCGTGGTCCGCATCGCCGGCACCTCGGTATTCCCCGTCCCCAGCTGCAATCCCCCTCCCGTCGCCCGACCAGCGTTCCTCGTGATCTGTCCCAAATGCAGGAGAAGAGCGCTCCCACTGCGGAGTGGATCCCGGAAACCCGGGGCGGATGGATGCTCGACTCCTGCATTTGGGACGGCAGCGGCGGCGAATGAGGTGTCCCTTTTTTGGCACTCTGATTGCAGGAGTGCTAATCGACCGGTACAGTAGTTCTGGCACACTCGCAGTGAGAGTGCTAACCCAAGATTTCGAAGTTTTGAGAAAGAAGAGGTCAACCGTGGCAGTCTCCATCAAGCCGCTCGAGGATCGCATTGTGATCAAGCAGGTAGACGCCGAGCAGACCACCGCTTCCGGTCTGGTCATTCCTGATACCGCGAAGGAGAAGCCCCAGGAGGGCGAGGTCATTGCAGTAGGCCCAGGTCGCATCGACGACAACGGCAACCGCGTCCCACTGGACATCGCAGTGGGCGACAAGGTTATCTACTCCAAGTACGGCGGAACCGAGGTCAAGTACGGCGGCGAGGACCTGTTGGTTCTGTCCGCTCGCGACGTGCTCGCGGTCGTCGTTCGCTAATACGATTCAGGAAAGACCCGCCCGGGTTTCTCGGGCGGGTCTTTTTCATCCCCGCGTGCACGAGTTGCCCAGTTCTGCCCCGAAACCCACCCCGGAGACGCGCGCCGCGGGGCATAAGTGGGCAATTCGTCGCCAGCGATCGAGCGGAGTAACGTTTTCAGAATGCCGTCTGCTACGTCCCCACAAGCTACGGCATCCGCTGGCGAGCGTTCCGGTGCCCTCTATGCGGTGGCCGCCTTCACAATTTGGGGCGCGTTCCCCGTGTACTTTCTGCTGTTGCGCCCGGCCGGCGCGTACGAGATCGTCGACTGGCGCGTGCTGTTCTCCGTCCTGTTCTGCGCGATCACGATCACGGTCATGCGCGCGTGGCCGGCACTCGTTGCCATCGCGCGTCAGCCGCGTCAGCTGTTCATGCTTGGCCTCGGTGCGGTGTTGGTCTTCATCAACTGGGAGATATATGTCCTCGCGGTGCTCGCTGGCCACGTCGTAGAGGCCGCACTCGGCTATTTCATCAACCCGATCGTGACCGTTTTGTTGGGGGTAGTACTGCTGCGCGAACGGCTGCGGATTGCCCAGTGGGCTGCCGTGGGAATCAGCGGCATCGCAGTGCTCGTCCTCGCCATCGGGTACGGCTCTTTCCCCTGGATTGCAATCTCGCTCGCCCTCTCATTCGGGCTGTATGGTCTGGTCAAGAAGCGAGTGGGGCCGCAAGTGGATGCGCTGAGCGGGCTCACCATAGAAACCGCCTGGCTCATCCCGGTTGCTGCCGTGCAGCTCGTCTTCGTACAGCTGGACACGGGTATCACCTTCGGCACGGTGAGCGTGGGTCACAGCCTGCTGCTGCTGAGCCTCGGAGTGGCCACCTCTCTGCCGCTTCTGGCATTCGCTGCTGCGGCCAGACGGTTGCCGCTTGTCTATATGGGTCTCATCCAATACCTCACTCCGGTGTTCCAGTTCGTCATCGGCGCTTTCGTGCTGCATGAGGCGATGCCCACGGAGCGCTGGATCGGATTCTCGTTGGTTTGGCTGGCCCTGGTCGTGTTGAGCATCGACCTGCTGGTTACGGCCAGACCGCGCCGCGCCTCAGCGCCGACGGGCTGATGCTTCGCTAGTGTTCCGAGGGTGAACAACGGCAGGAAGAACGCGCGCTCAAAGGGCAGAACCCAACGTTTGGGGGTGGTCATCGCCGCAGTTATCGCACTGATGCTGCCGCTGGCATTAACGTCGTGTGCTCCGGAGCAGAAGCCGGTCCAACACACTCCGAAGCCGTCCGCGGTTGCCCCGAGCGGGGACGGCATCCTCAGAATCGGCACCCTCTTCCCCACCACCGGCGCCGCATCGTACCTCGGTGCAGCTCAGGTCGCCGGCGTCGAGGTCGCCGTCAAGGAGATCAACCAGGCCGGTGGTGTGCTCGGGAAGCCAGTTGAGGTACTGCACCGGGATTCCGGCGATGCGTCAACCACTACGGCTGAGACGTCGTTCGCCGATCTGGTGGCCAAGAAGACGGATGTCATCATCGGCCCGTCGTCATCCGTCCTGTCCCTGCGTCTGGTGCCCAAGATCGTCGACGCGAAGGTCGCCATGATCTCCACCGCGGCCACAGCGCCGGCGCTCACGACCGCAAGAGACTCGGGCTACCTGTTCCGCACCATCCCGTCAGACTCGCTCGAAGGGACGGCCCTCGGGCAGCTCCTTGGTAAGACGAAGGACGTCAAGGCCGCCCTGGTGTACTTCGATGATGACCAGGGGAACGCCATCCACGGCACGTTCGGCACGGCGCTGGCCGATGCCGGTGGGAAAGTCGTCCTGAACCAAAAGTTCGACGGGAGCAGTGTTGTAGCGACCGTGCTCGCCGAGGTGATCAAGGCGAAACCGGATGTGGTTGTCATGGCCAGCCCGTTCAGTGCGATGGAACAGAACAAGGCACTAATCACGGGATTGGCTGCGGCCGGCCTCGGTGGCACCAAACTGTGGCTCACAGGCGGAGCCATGGCCGACTACTCGCAAGCACTTCCTAATGGTTCGCTCACGGGCGTGAACGGAATCCTCGAAGGCGTCGTCCCGAGCGATGCGTTCAAGGCGAGGGTCAAGGCAGCCGACCCCAACGTCTCCGACTACCGCTATGCCGCCGAGGCCTACGACGCGACAATTCTTGCTGCACTCGCTGCCTCATCCGCGAAAGATGATAGCGGCGAGGCGATAGCGCGCACGCTCCAGTCGGTGTCTGAGAAGGGCATCAAGTGTCTCAGCTATGGCGAGTGTCTGGACGTTCTCAAAACACAGAGTGATATCGATTACGACGGGATATCCGGTGTGATCGGCTTCGATGCGAGTGGTGACCCCACTAGCGCGCACTACGGCACGTTTAAATACGACGGGGAGAGCCGGTTCCAACCGGCTGGAACGACTGTCACGGAATGACCACAAGATTGCTTCGAGAGGGCGAAATACGCGTGTTTACGGCGTAATTCATAACGATTGAGCAGTGTTATGACGTTGTAGCGCGCTTCCATTTGTACTTATGCGCTTAGAGCAATACTTTTACGGGAGATGGCAATAGTCTGCCAACTTTCAGGAAAGTCGAAATACGAAGGAGCAACATGAGCGTATTCGCGAAGGCTAAAGCCTCCCGCTCTCGGCACATGAAGTCGATCCTCAGTGGCATCGCCATTGTGGGAATCGGTGCAATGGTGCTGAGCGGATGCTCGTCACCGTCGAGCACACCCGAGAAGTCCGCTGGTCCGGTGCAAAACCTCACGCTCAAGATGGGCACCCTAACGCCTGAGACTGGTTCTCTCGCATTCCTCGGGCCACCCCAGGAAGCTGGTGTCCTGCTCGCTGTAAAGGACATCAACGATGCCAAGCTCGGCATCAAAATTGACCTCACGCTCGGTGACTCCGGTGACCCGGACAACAAGGCGTATGCCACTACAGTTCCCAAGCTTCTCAACCAGAAGGTGTCCGTCATCATTGGCGCTGCGGCATCCGGGGTTTCGAAGCTGGTCATCGACCAGGTCATCGGCGCGGGAACGATTCTGTTCTCCCCGTCGAACACCTCGCCTGACTTCACCACGTACCCGGACGACGGCCTGTACTTCCGTACTGCACCGTCTGACAACCTGCAGGGTGAGGTTCTCGGTAACCTGATCGCGAAGGATGGTGCCAGCACCCTCGGCATCCTCGCTCTCAACGACGCGTACGGCACCGGTCTGCAGAAGGTTACGCAGAAGACGTTCGAAGATGCTGGTGGCAAGGTCGTTTCGACCCAGTTCTTCAACGACGGCGACACCACGTTCACCGCGCAGATTGCGGCAATCATGGCCCAGAAGCCCGACGCGCTCGAGATTATCTCCTTCGACCAGTCGAAGACGATTCTCCCGGCGCTGAAGGATGCTGGCTTTGATATGAGCCACGTCTACCTGGTTGATGGCAACACCACTCATTACCTCGCAGAGCTCGCTCCCGGTACCCTCACTGGTGCCAAGGGAACGATCCCTGGGCCGAAGTTGAATGGTGACTTCCAGCAGAGGCTCGTTGACAACTGGGCAGCGCAGAACAATGGTGCGAAGCTCACGGAGTTCACCTACGCTGCCGAGAGTTACGACGCTGTCGTTCTCAGCGCGCTGGGTGCACTCGCAGCCAAGTCCGTAGTGGGCAAGGACATCGCTGCCAAGCTCCAGGAAGTTTCTGGCGGTTCGGGCAACGGCAAGAAGGCGACCACCTTCGCTGCCGCAGCGAAGATCATCAATGCTGGAGGGGTAGTCGACTACGACGGCCCGTCCGGTGGAATCAAGTTCGACAAGGTCGGCGACCCGACCCAGGCGACGATTGGTATTTTCCAGTACGACGCCACGAACGATTTCAAGCGCATCAACTAGTAGTAACTAGAGAAAGGCCCCGACCTTGGTCGGGGCCTTTTTCGTGCCTGCTGTAGGTTGTGCGTGTCGAGACCTTACGTGGTCGGACGCAGAGCGGTCTTGATGCAGCACTGGGGTCGCAGGACCGCTCCGTGCTCCCCAGGGCTCCAGCGCGCTACTTGACCAACGAACGGCGCGCTGTGCAGCCCTACGCGGCGTCTTCGCCGAGAGTACCGAGATACAGACTGATTACCTTGGGATCGTTCAGCAGCTCGCGTCCTGTGCCCGTATAGGCATCCTTGCCCTGATCGAGGACGTAGCCGCGGTCGCAGATCTGTAGGCAGCGCCTGGCATTCTGCTCGACCATGACGATCGTGACGCCGGCCTTATTGATTTCAGATACCCGGATGAACGCTTCGTCCTGCCGCACCGGGGAAAGTCCGGCAGATGGCTCGTCGAGAAGCAGCACCTGCGGTTCCATCATGAGCGCACGTGACATCGCAACCATCTGGCGTTCGCCTCCTGACAGCGAACCTGCGCGCTGCTTGAGCCGGGTCTTCAGCTCTCCGAAGATGCCGACGACGAAGTCGAGGCGTTCCGCGAAGATTTTGGGGTTCTGAAAGAGACCCATCTCCAGGTTCTCCTGAATGCTGAGCGAAGGGAAGATGTTGTTGTTCTGCGGAACATAGCCGACGCCGCGGGATACAAGTTTGCTTGCCTTCAGCCCGGTAATATCGTCGCCGTTCAGGAGGATCTCTCCTCCGCGGATCTTGACCTGGCCAAAGATCGCTTTCAGCAGCGTCGACTTGCCAGCTCCGTTGGGGCCGATGATGCCGATCAGTTCACCCTTGTGCGCCGAGAGGGAACAACTGTTGAGAATATTTACCCCGGGAAGGTAGCCGGCGGTAAGGTCCTTGAGATCGAGCACCATGGGCGCTTCAGTTTCTTGGCTCACGAGTGTGTCTCCTCTTCGGTAACCCGGCCGGTCACTATCCCCAGGTCTGTGTCCAAGTGGCTGCCCAGGTAGGCATCGATGACGGCGGTGTCTCTCATCACGACATCCGGTGGTCCCTCAGCCACGACCTTGCCCTGGGCCATCACGATTACCCAGTCCGCGATGTGCCGCACCATCTGCATGTCGTGCTCGACGAAAAGCACGCTCATCCCGTCCTTCTTGAGATCCAGAATGTGGTCGAGCAGAGACTGGGTGAGTGCCGGGTTGACGCCGGCCATGGGCTCGTCCAGCATGATAAGCGTCGGGTCGCTCATCAGCGCGCGAGCCATCTCGAGGAGCTTGCGCTGGCCTCCGGACAGGCTCGCCGCGTAGTCATCCTTCTTGTCAGCCAGCTTAAATTTCGCCAGTATCTTGAGCGCCTTCTCCTCAATCTCCTCATCCTGAGCGCGCCACAGCGCGGGAATGAGGCTGACAAAGAAGTTTTCGCCGCGCTGGTTTTGCGCTCCGAGCTTCATGTTCTCCAGCACGGAGAGCATCGCGAGCGCCTTGGTCAGCTGGAAGGTGCGCACCTGACCGAGCCTGGCCACTTTGAAGGCGGACATTCCGGTCAGCCGAGTGCCGTCGAACGACCACTTGCCCGTGTCGGGCTTATCGAAGCCGGTGATGAGGTTGAAGAAGGTCGTCTTGCCCGCGCCGTTGGGGCCGATCAGCGCCGTGATGGCGCCGCGAGGGATCTCGAGGTGCTCGACATCCACGGCTTTGAGGCCACCGTATGCTCGGGTGACGTTGTCCGCGATGATGATCGGATCTACCTTTGCGCAGCCAGGGCCCATCTCGTCGATGTGAAGACCCGTCGTCTTGATGTTATTAGCGGGCATTGAAGGTCAGCTCCTTCTTGTTGCCGAGGAAACCCTGCGGTCTAAATACGACGATGAGCATCAGGGCCACACCGACGATAATGAACCGCACGATGCCAGCCTGCACCGTGGTCATAAACGGCAGCAGGCCGGCGGATGACATGGCGGGCAGCACTACGGACAGAAACGCCATAATGAGCCAGAAGGCGAGTGAGCCGAGCACCGGTCCGAGGATGGTCGCGGCACCGCCGAGCAGCAGAATCGTCCAGAGGAAGAACGTGAGTGACGGTAGGTAGACTCCCGGAACCACAGCGGAGGGCAGTGCGAGCACGACCCCTCCCAGAGAGCCGAGCACACCACCAAGAACCAGAACCTGCATCTTGACGGAGAAGACGTTTTTGCCGAGGGCGCGCACCGCATCCTCGTCCTCGCGAACACCCTTGACCACGCGGCCCCATGGGCTGCGCATGAGCAACCACACGACGACGAGCGCGACGACCAGGATCGCGATGCCGAAGATGCGCATCCACCAGTCGTTGGCATTGAAGGTGAAGGGACCGAATCCGTATGTGCCCGGAGGTAGCGGATTGGCGGCATCGAAGCCGGCGTGGTATCCGCCAAGCCCGTTTGCGGAGCCTGTGACGTCATCCCAGATGGTGCTGTTGAACAGCAGCCGTACTACTTCCGCAGCGGCAATGGTCACAATCGCGAGGTAATCAGCTCGCAGTCGCAACGTAGGCAGCCCGAGGATGAACGCGAAGATGACCGCGGCGCCCATGCCAACAAGAATCCCTACCCACCATGGCAAGTGGAAGGTCAGGATCGAGATCGCGTAGCCGTAGGCGCCGAGCGCCATGAATCCGGCCTGGCCGAAGTTGAGCAGTCCACCAAAGCCGAAGTGCACCGCGAGGCCCACCGTGGCGATCGCGTACGCGATGGTTTCGGGAGCTATCAGCCACGAGGCTGTATTTGAGAAGATGAAACCCCAGTCCATGGAAAGCTACCTAACCTATTCTCTCTTTGCGCCCGAGGATGCCCTGTGGTCTGAACAGCAACACAATGATCAGGATCGTCAGTGGCGCGACGTACTTCAGGTCTGAGGGCATCCACAGGGTGGAGATCTCGACGAGAAGGCCGACGACGATCGATCCGACCAGTGCACCGAATGCTGTGCCGAGTCCGCCGAGCACGACAGCCGCGAAGATGAGGAGCAGCAGCTGCCACCCCATGTCCCACTTGATCCCGGGGCGGAAGTAAGCCCAGAGGATGCCGGAAAGTCCCGCCAGTGCAGCGCCGACGATCCAGAGCAGACGGATGACGCGATCGACGTCGATACCCGAGGCCTCTGCGAGTGCAGGGTTATCGGAGATCGCCCTCGTGGCCTTGCCTGTGCGGGTGCGGAGGATCCAGTACGCCACTATGAGCAGCACGACAACGCTGATACCCATGCTGATCATGTCTGTGCGAGAGAGAGTAACGGGGCCGAACAGGGCGATCTTGGTTGACCCATTATCGGGTAGCTGCAGAGTGCCGCCACCAATGAAGTATTGGAAGACGTAGCGCAGACCGAGCGAGAGACCGATGCTCACGATCATGAGTTGCACGATGCTCAGGCCGCGTTTTCGCAGTGGTTTCCACAGCCCGATATCGAGGACCAGGCCCAGCACACCGCTCAGAATGATGGCAATCGGGGCTGCAAGCCACAGTGGAAAGGCAAGCACGGCCGTGAACGCGAAGGTCATCACGGCGCCGAAAGTGACGAACTCCGCGTGGGCGAAGTTGGCCAACCCTGTGGTTCCGTAGATCAGCGAGAGCCCGATGGATGCCAGCGCGAGCATCAGGCCGAAGTTCAGCCCGCTGATGGCGCGACCGATCAGTTGGTCGGTAAAGCTGGTGACGTGGCGTTCGCCTTGTCCGAGGAAGAAGTTGACCGACTTGTTGTCCGTGTAACCGAACTTCGCGTCGATCGTGTTGGCACCCTTTGTAACAGCGACCCCCTCTGGCAGGGTGTTCTCATCGAGGGTGATCGTATAGGTCTTCTTTTTCGGTACGCCGACAGACCACTGGCCCTTTTCGTCCGTCTTGACCTCGGCCTTGTAGCCGTTTCCGGAGACGGTGATGTCGACACCGGCGAGTGGCTTGTTGTTGTACTTCACGTTGCCGCTGAATATGTAGCTGTACTTCGTGGTGTTGACGTCGTCAGCGTGGGCCGGCGGTGCCATCACAGTAGACAGGGCGAGTACGGCTAGCAGCGCACCCATGAGTAGGACGATAAGTCGTCGCGACCGCGAACGAACCTGACCAGCTGCAACCACGAGACCTCCAAGACGGGCCAGCAGAAGACACCGTGCGTGCCTGGGGGTCTGACTTCCGTCGTCGTTGACGATACCTGCCGATTATGACCTATGTTGCGCCTTTGCGCCCACTCGAGGTGCCAGATATGCGCGAGAGCTTTACTAATCCGTTAACATGAGATACCGGAATCAATGTGGCGTCCGGTCTCTTTATCTCGCGAAAAAACAGGAGACTTCATGGATAGCGGCGACCCTTTCGGCTTTATTGGCCTCACCTACGACGATGTGATGTTGTTGCCCGGGCACACGGATGTGCTGCCAAGCGAGGTTGATACATCGTCGAGGCTCACCCGCCGGATTCGGGTCAGTACTCCACTGGTTTCTGCCGCCATGGACACCGTCACGGAGGCGCGGATGGCGATCTCGATGGCCCGTCACGGCGGCCTCGGCATCCTGCACCGAAACCTCTCGATCGAAGACCAGGGTAATTTCGTTGACAAGGTGAAACGCTCCGAGTCTGGCATGATCACGAATCCGGTGACGACCACACCCGACGCGACTGTCGCGGAGGTCGATGTCATCTGCGGCCACTTCCGCATCTCTGGCCTGCCGGTTGTCGAGGGCGACGGAAAGCTTGTAGGCATCATCACCAACAGAGACATGCGCTTTGTCTCTGTGTTTGAGAAGGACACCACGTTCGTTCGCGACGTCATGACGAAGATGCCGCTCATCACCGCTCCAACGGGAATCGATCCGGATGGTGCGATTGCTATTTTCGCGCAGCACAAGATCGAGAAGCTTCCGCTCGTCGACTCGGACGGCCGCCTCACCGGTCTCATCACTGTCAAGGATTTCGATAAGACCGAACAGTACCCGCACGCGACCAAGGATGACGAAGGTCGCCTGCGCGTCGGCGGTGCTATTGGCTATTTTGGTGACGCTTGGGAGCGAGCCGGAGTGCTGGCGGATGCCGGAGTCGACGTCATCGTGGTTGATACGGCCAACGGGGATTCCAAGGGCGAGATCGACATGATCCGCAGGCTCAAGTCTGACCCTGCATTCAAGAACATCGACGTGATCGGCGGAAATGTCGCCACCCGCTCCGGCGCACAGGCGCTCGTCGAGGCAGGCGCTGACGCCATCAAGGTCGGCGTGGGACCAGGCTCGATCTGCACCACACGCGTCGTCGCCGGAGTCGGAGTGCCGCAGGTCACCGCGGTGTACGAGGCGTCTCTCGCGGCTCGCGAGGCCAACATCCCAGTGATCGCGGATGGCGGACTCCAGTATTCGGGCGACATTGCGAAGGCGCTCGTCGCAGGTGCTGAGACCGTCATGCTCGGCTCCCTCCTCGCCGGAACGGATGAGAGCCCGGGCGACATGCTCTTCGTGAACGGCAAGCAGTTCAAGTCATATCGCGGCATGGGTTCGCTCGGCGCTATGCAGTCGCGTGGCAAGAAGACGTCGTACTCCCGGGACCGCTACTTCCAGGCGGACGTGCCAAGCGACGAGCAACTCATCGCGGAAGGAATCGAGGGCAAGGTCGCCTACCGCGGCCCCGTGGGGTCAGTGACGTATCAGCTGCTCGGCGGGCTACGGCAATCCATGTTCTACGTGGGCGCGCGCACGATCGAGGAACTGCGCAACAAGGGCAAGTTCGTGCGGATCACGGCCGCGGGCCTGAAGGAATCGCACCCCCACGACATCCAGATGGTCATGGAGGCCCCGAACTACTCCCGCTGATCCGGAGCGCCGCTTTCCGCGGCTTTCTGCCACACCTCGTGGCGTCGCCGCGCCAGTAATAGCTTGGTGGCGCCAGAGACTTCTGGAGCGGGCACCGGATGTGTGGTGGATGCGTGGCCGCAGTGTGTGCGCCGCGTGGCGGCAGTTTTCCTGCGACCGTGAATCGCGAACGTTCGGCAGCTTCTCCACCACACTGGCTTCATGGTCGCGCTTGGGCACGACTGTGCCAACTTGCCCCACACGGTTGTCGCGCCGACGCGATACTGGCCGGATGTCGTGTATCTGGTTGCTCAGCAGGCTCAGCGTGGGCGGCTTGATCCTCGGTATCGTTCGGGGCATGCTCAGACTGCGGTCGACTTCGGCACCTCTTTCTCGGATTCCTTTGGGAAGTCCGTGATTCGCGCGGTCGTCCACCAGCTCGGCTATCCCGCACCCGAGTTGCAGGTGCGGTTCACGGATCGACAGGGTCACATGGACGTCGATTATTTCTGGCGTGCTGAGCACGGATGCCGTGTGGAAACTGGGGCA
>JBDTIM010000115.1:0-15317 GCA_039936355.1 Lacisediminihabitans sp.
GATCACCTAAGATAACCTCGTAGCCGCCCACACATAAGGACAAAAGAAGTGGCTGGATGCACGGAGCTTTCCGTGCTTTCGTCGGCAGGATTCGGGGAGTTGTGATTTTGCCAAAGCGCCGTCCGACGCCCACTCTGCGGATGATTGCCGACGAACTCGGATTGAATGTATCGACCGTATCTCGAGTGTTGAACGCCCCTGAGCAGGATGCTCATCTCTGGGCGGCGCCCGATACCGAACAGCGCATTCGCGAGGCGGCCAAGCGGCTTGACTACGCGCCTAACCCCTACGCTGCGAGTTTACGAACTTCGCGCTCGAACCTGGTGGGCGTGATAGTTCCCCGGCTTCAGGACTTCGTGCTCGCGACGGTCTATGAAGGTATCGAGGAAGCGGCGATCGAGAGGGGGCTGGCGACCTTCGTAACCAACTCGCTCAACAAACTCGAGAATCAGCGTGCGCGTGCAAACATGATGCTCCAACGACGTGTCGACGGCCTCATCTTTGGCGACGCGCGTCTGGACGACCCGTACCTCGACGAACTTGCCGGTCGAAGTATCCCCTTCGTGCTTGTGAGCAGACACTCCGGCACGCACATTGCGGTCACTTGCGACGACTATGTCGGAGGGAGGCTTGTCGGTGAACATCTTCTTGGTAGTGGTCGCCGTGATGTGGCCGTCCTCGCGGGACTGCCGTTTGCTTCTACAGCGCAAGATCGTACGCGGGGTCTGGTTGATGTCTTTCGGGAGGCCGGCCTGGTGATCCCGAGCAGCAGAATAGTTTTTGGGGAGTTCGACGCTCCGGGCGGGCGGGCCGCCGCCGAAAAAATGCTTGAGTCTGGGCCGGTACCGGACGCCATTTTTGCGACCAACGACTTTGCCGCTTTCGGCGCGCTTGGCGTGCTGCGCGACCATGGTTTGCATGTTCCAACTGACGTGGCCTTGGTCGGATACAACGACATACCCCTGGCCGCCGAAGCATCTGTACCGTTGACGACCGTTCGTTCTCCCATGCACCTGATGGGACGTCGTGCGTTGGAAAAGCTACACGACGTCATGCGCGGGGAGACCGTGGAATCGGAACAATTGCCCCCTGAGCTCATAGTGCGCGAATCCTCTGGGCGCGGATCCGAAGGCTGATCGCTCAGTAGGCGGCGCGGTCGGCCGCATAGCCAGGACGGGAGAAGACTGCCGATTTCATTCCTACACAAACGGTTGCGCGATCGTTTGTGTTCCTGTAGGTTGTTCCGCGAGGGTGGTCTACGAAGGCGTAAGACAGGTGGCCGGAAGGCACAACCCCATCGCTGAAGGGTCAATGCCGATTCCAAGAGTGCTTGTTCTCGCAACCGGTGGAACGATCGCATCGCGACGTTCGGACCGCGGCCCCTCTGTCGCTACCGACACGGCTGGAGACTTGCTCGCCCGGTTTCACAGCGTCGGGAACTCGAAGTCGCTCAACGGCGTGACGCTGGATGCGCAAGACATCATGCTCGTCGGCAGTTACCTGCTGGAGCCCGAAGACATGCTCGAAATCGCCCGCCGGGTCCGTCAGGGACTGCTGTCAGAGGATGTCGTCGGGGTGGTGGTGACGCATGGAACCGACACGATGGAAGAAACCGCGTACCTCGTCGACCTCGTCCACGACGACGCACGGCCGGTGGTCTTTACCGGAGCGCAGCGGCCGGCCGACGCACCGGATACGGACGGACCGCGCAATTTGGCCGACGCGGTAGCGGTGGCCAGTCACGAAAGTGCTCGCGGACTGGGCGCGCTCATTGTCTTCGACGGGCAAGTTTTCGCGGCTGCCGGAACCCGCAAGACGAACACGCTTGCGTCTGCGGCTTTCTCGTCGACGATTTCAGGTCCGGTCGGATATGTGCGGCAAGGCTGCTTCGTTCTGACCAGTGCACCGCGTCGACCGGTGCCGCTGGAATTGGAATCCCTGAGCCTTGCGGGAGTGCGAGTCGATATTGTCCCGTTCTATCCAGGCGCCGATGCGACGGCTTTTCGCGCCGTCGAGGCGGCGGGGGCCACCGGCATCGTCGTCGAAGCTGTCGGGGCCGGGAATGTAAACCCCCGATTCTGCGCGGAGGTTACCCGGCTCACTGCGGCTGGGATGGTGGTCGCGTTTTCAACTCGTGTCGCGGCGGGGCCGGTGGCAGCACTCTATGGCGCAGGTGGCGGGAGCGACTTGGTGGACGCGGGGGCCGTACTCATCGCCACGCTGCGACCGCCGCAGGCTCGGATTCTCCTGATCGCATTACTCGCCCGCTTTCACGATCCGGATCGAGTCCGACAGGAACTTCACCGCCGAGCAATCTAATCGCCTTACCCCCCCATCTGTCGCTATTGAAAGGACTTCTGCAATGACCAAGGAAATACGTGTTGCGTTTGGCGTCGACGTTGACGCTGTTGCCGGCTGGCTCGGGTCATATGGAGGTGAAAACTCCCCTGACGACATCTCCCGCGGCATGTTCGCAGGTGAAGTGGGCGTACCGCGCCTTCTTCGGCTGTTCGAGCGACACGACCTTCGCACGACGTGGTTCATCCCAGGACACTCCATAGAGACCTTTCCAGATGAGACACGAATGGTCGTGGATGGGGGCCACGAGGTCGGCGTGCATGGATATTCACACGAGAACCCGATCGCGATGACCCGCGACCAGGAAAGCGCGATCCTCGACCGTTGCATAGGACTCATCGAAGGCGTCACCGGCGTCCGCCCTACCGGTGCTGTCGCGCCGTGGTGGGAGTTTTCTCCGGCAACGGCAGAACTGCTACTGGAACGCGGCATCAAATACGATCACTCGCTCATGCACAATGACTTCAGCCCCTACTACGTGCGCGTGGGAGATTCCTGGACCAACATCGACTACTCGCAACCGGCCGACACCTGGATGAAACCGCTCGTGCGCGGCCAGGAAACAAGCCTGGTCGAAATACCCGCGAACTGGTACCTCGACGACCTGCCGCCGATGATGTTCATCAAGAGCAGCCCCAACAGCCACGGGTTCGTCAACCCGCGCCATCTCGAGCAAATGTGGCGTGACCAATTCGATTGGGTGTATCGCGAGATGGACAGTGCCGCTTTCACCATGACCATTCACCCTGATGTCTCGGGTCGTCCCCAGGTTCTGCTCATGCTGGAACGACTCATCGAACACATCAATGGGCACGAGGGCGTTCGGTGGTCGACCTTCGACGAGATCGCCGACGACTTCATCGCCCGCAATCCACGATCGTGAAAGGAGCAGGACCATGTTGATTCAAGGCTGCGAGATCCTCGGGTTCGACCCCGAACACAACTCCACCCCCTACCGGGGCGACATCAGGTTGGAAGGCGCCCTCATCGCCGAAATCGGCGACGGCCTCGCTCCGAAAGCGGGCGAGACCGTGCTGGATGGGCTGGGAAAGCTTGTCACGCCCGGGCTCGTCAATGCGCACCTTCATTCGCAGGAGGCTTTGTTCAAGGGCCGCTATGACAACCTCCCGCTTGAGCTTTGGATGCTCTATGCGTACCCGATCCTGAATGCTCAAAGGATCTCGCCAGAGCTGATCTATCTGCGAACCATGCTGGTCGGCATGGAGGCGCTTCGAAACGGTGTGACCACCGTCGTCGACGATGTCATCGAGCTGCCGGCACAGTCGATGGATCAGTTGGACGCGGTGTTTCGCGCTTACGACGATCTCGGAATCCGGGCGAACGTGTCGGGGCACATCATCAACCGGCCATTTGTCGACACTGTGCCCTTTGGCCGCCACGCAGTCCCCGCCGAGGTGAGCGCTCAAGTGGATGCCATCGAGTTGGTGACCGAGGCCGAGTATCTCGACTACAGCATCGAGGCGTTTAGCAGGTTTCACGGCAGAAGCGGGCGACTGCGCTACGTCCTGGCGCCATCGGGTCCCCAGCGTGTCACGGAACCACTTCTCATCAAAATGGCGGAGCTGGCTCGTGTCCAGGACGCTCAGTACCATATCCACGTTCTCGAAACCAAGATGCAGGCGGAGACCGGGAAGATTCTCTACGGCCGGACCCTGGTCGAGTACCTGAGCGACATCGGAGTTCTCGACAAGCACACCACGCTTGCGCACAGCATCTGGGTGAGCGACGAAGACATGAGAATTCTCGGCGAGGCTGGTGCGTCAGTCGCGCACAATCCCATCGCGAATTCGAAACTCGGAGCAGGAATCGCGCCATTCAGAAAGCTTCTCGACTTCGGCGTCAACGTGGCGCTGGGAAGCGACGGCCTCTGTAACGGCTCCGCCCGGATGTTCGACGTCATCCGGATGGCCGCACTGCTTCATAAGGTCACCACTCCGAACTTTGAGGAGTGGCCCAGCGCAGAGGAGGTCTTGAGTGCTGCCACGCTCGGGGGCGCCCGCAGCTGTCTCCTCGAGGAGTCGATTGGCTCGATTGAGGTAGGGAAGGCCGCCGACTTGGTGATATATGACCTCAATACGATTCCTTTCACTCCAAGGAACGACATTCGAAATCACCTCGTTTACTCCGAGGATGGCTCATCCATCGATCGAGTGTTCGTCAACGGTGAGATTGTCTTTGAGTCTGGAGCGCTGACCAAAGTCGACCAGTCGGCGATGCTCGAGGAATTCCGTGATCTTGCCGCGCATGCGCTGCGAAACCATGGCGACATCGAGAAGGCCAACGCAGTGTTCCATCAGCCTTTCGTGGATATTCACGAGTGGGCGTCCTCGCAGCCGTCAAGCGTCAATCGCTACTCCACGCCGCCAGTGGACTGGAACGACTATGGGCGAGGATCTCCGCTTTATCACGTGTGAGGAACAGAGCCTCAGCATTCAACCGCAACAGATACCAGGCAGAGAAGGAACCGAGAGAAGGGAGGACGGGCACTGCGCCGTTTGAGCCAGTCAGTAACTGCACTTCACGCTAGCTCCTGATTTACCCAGCGTCACACAACAAATCGAACGAGAGAAAGGTCGATGATGTCGATCGAAGCGAAGAGCCCACCTGAAGAAGTATCAGCTTGGGAGAAACACCCGGTCACCACGAAAGAGACGAGAAGAGGGACCGTCCTTGCCTTTCTCGCGATGTTGTTTGCGATCTACGACTTCATTCTCTTCGGGACCCTTCTGCCGGTAATTCAAGAGGAATTCAAATGGTCGAACGCGACGGCCACGGGCGTTAACACTGCCGTCTCGATCGGTGGGGCCATCGTCCTGCTCGTCATCGGCGGCATAGTGGTGGATCGCATCGGCCGGCGACGCGGGATGATGTTGACCATCGGCGGCACCGCCCTCGGATCCGCACTCACCTCAATCGCGCCCGGGGCCGCTGGCATTGTCGCCATCCGGTCTATATCGGGGCTTGGGCTTGCCGAGCAGGGCATCAATGCCACCTACCTCAACGAAATCTATGCCCTCACTGACGACAAGAAGATCAAGAAGAATCGGGGTTTCACCTACAGCCTGGTCCAGAGTGGATTCCCGCTTGGAGCGGTACTCGCTGCCGCCTTTGCGACGGTGCTGCTTCCTCTCATCGGGTGGCGCTTCCTCTTCCTCGTGGCGGCATTTCCCGCTATTCTGCTCGTCTTCTTGCGGCGCCACCTTCGCGAGACGCCACAGTTTCAAATCGAGAGCCAGATTCGCAAGTTGCGAAAGTCAGGAAAAGCCGACGAGGCAAGCGCCCTGGCGGCTACATACGGGTTACCGACTTCCAAGCTTTCCACGCCGATTGTGGCAATCTTCCAAGGCAAAGCGCTGCGCCCGACGATCGTGCTCAGCCTGGCCTGGATTGCGAACTGGTTCGGCATTTTGACCTTCAGTATTTTGGGCACCTCCGTTCTCACTCTGGGCAAGGACATCAGTTTTTCGAACGCCCTGCTCTACACCGTCATCATCAACCTGGTTGGGTTCGCCGGATACCTCGTGCACGGATGGGCAGGGGACCGCATCGGTCGTCGCAATGTCATCGGCATCGGGTGGCTGATTGCCGGCGTCATGTTCGCGATCATGTTGCTCTGGGCCGAAGGCACCACCGCAGTCGTGGTCACTTACGCGATTGGGATGTTCTTCCTGATCGGTCCCTACGCGGCGTTGCTTTTCTACAACGGAGAAAGCTACGACACGAACTGCCGGGCCACCGGAGTGAACTTCCTGAACGCCATGAGCCAGGTCGGTGCCATCACCGCAGGGATCATCATCACCAGCCTGTTGGCCTCCGGGGTCACGTGGAGCGTCACTGCGTTCTATGTGGGAGCGATCGGCGTCTTTGTCTCGGGCATCATCATGTGGTTCTCACGACACGAACCTGAACTCGCGTCGTAAATTGCCATGGCCGCACACCCGGGACTCCCTCCAGCCGGTGTTCAGGGAGCCACGGGTGCGGTCCCACCCATGCACACGCTTGCGTGGGCTGCTACAAATCGCTGCCCGTCCGGGCAGCGTCCAACTCGTATTAGGAGACAAACGTGAGCACAAACGCTCCTTTCTCAGACAAAGAATTCGTCATCGATGTCAGCGCGGCGCTTATTCCCGATGGCACCGGACACAAGATCCTCAAGAATGCATCCGTATTGGTGTCGGGAGACCGCATTGTGGAGGTCTCGGACAGCCCGATCCAGCACAGCGGGCCGCGCCTTGAACTCACCGGCCAGCTTCTCATGCCGGGGTTCATCAGCAGCCATTGCCACGTCGCGAGTGGTGCGCCAACGCGCGGAGTCATCGAACCCAGGAGGGGCAACTATACGCTGGCGATGAAATACGCCGACGAGCTCGACGATGACGACCTGGATGCGATGACCGCGTTCAACCTCGCCGAACTGATTCGCACTGGCTGCACCACCCAAGTGGAGATGGCCCTCAGCCTTCGGCAGGCGGAGTCCTATGTCCGGGTCGCAGAAAGGTTCGGCGCCCGGGGCTACCCATCGGGGATGATTCCCGGCTATGCCCGGCTCTTCGACATGTGGCGCACCTCGCACGGGCCGCTGAAGGTCTTCAGCGACAAGACCTTCAACGCGTATATTCCCGGCACGATGGATGAGATCGAGGCGAACCGTCAGTTCGGACTGCGTTGGAACCATGCCTGTGACGATCGGATTCGTCCGATGATGGGACCGCACGCCACCGACACGCACACCCCGGAGACTATGGGGGCGATAATCCGGGCGGCCAAAGAACTGGGCAACGGTATCCAGATACACATGGCGCAGTCGGCCAATGAATCCGCCGCCGTCCACCGCAGGTGGGGGCTGAGATCCGTCGAATGGGTCGATTCCCTCGGTCTGTTCGATGTCCCGGTGTTCGGTGCGCACATGTTCGGCGCGGACCTTCTCCATGACCCCACGATTCTCGCCAACCGTTCCTACGTCTTCGCGACCTGCCCCTTCGATACCGGGGTCAACGGCAACTTGCAGCCCTACCCCGAGATGCTGGCAGCGGGCGTGGCCGTTGGTATCGGTGTCGATGGCCACAACATGGACTTCATCGAGACCCTCAAGATGGCGGTGGTCAAAGGCCAGGCACGGCACAACTCGATCAGTACGCCCGGCGTACCGAGCCAGAGTCCCACCATCGATGACGCGGTACTCGGCGCCACTCGGGTCACCGCGGATGCGCTGGGTCGACCGGACCTGGGTCGGATCGAAGCGGGAGCTAAGGCTGACCTCGTGAGCATGGATGTCAGCGGGATGCTCGTGGGGTCGGGTGTGATCTCCCCAGAGCCGCTTTCGAATTTGCTCTATGGCAACGGTCTCCAGGTGCGCAACGTGTTGATCGATGGGTACTGGAAAGTCTTCGACGGTGAGATCTTGTTCGCCGATGTCGAGACGTTGGCTCGCGAAAGCGGCCGTGCTGCCGAGAAGGTCTGGGCTCGGTTGCGTAGCGCAGGATGGATGGACACGCTGGTTCCCGATCTTCCGAGATTCCCATCGGAACAGAATGTCTAATGCCATATCGATGGCCGGCGGAGTTGTCTTCGCCGGCCATCGCCCCTCACAAGTGAAGCACCGTCCCTCCCGTGTCGGGTTCGGGCAGAATACGAAGGCGAGCCGTGAACCATGAACGTGGGTGTGCAGTTCAAACCGGAGGACTTCCCGGTTTTTATCGAGTCGGTCCGAAAGGCTGAGGAAAGCGGCTTCTCGCGCGTCTATCTGGTGGACGGGCAGCTTCTCTGGCGAGATATTTACGTCTACATGACTCACGCACTAGCCGCGACACAGCAGATCCCGGTGGCGTCGGCGGTGACGAATCCCTTCACAAGACATTTCTCAGTGACCGCCAACGTGCACGCCACGCTGGCCGAAATATATCCGGGTCGCGTAATGCTCGGGATAGGACGGGGCGACAACGCGGTGCGCACACTCGGGCTGAACCCGGTGGCGACGAATCAACTAAAGGACGTGGTGCCCGGTCTCCGCGCGCTCATGTCTGGTCGACCGGCGGAGTTTAACGGTTCAGAAATCCGATCGGTCTGGGGACCCCACGAGGACGTCCCCATTCTGATGCCCGGATCGGGCCCCCGGAATCTTCGGCTTGCCGGGGCACTCGCGGATGTCGTCATGATCCAGGTCGGGGCGAATCCCGCGTCCTGCAAATGGGCGGTCGATCACATCCGCGCTGGTGCCGAAAGCGCCAATCGTGATCCGAGTGAGGTGAAGATTGTCGCTCACTGCGCGATGTGCATCTCGGACGACATGGCCGAGGCGCGTCGCGAAACGCGCTGGATTGCCGAGTTGGTGGCGATCCATGTGGCGTCGGTCGCACGCAGTTCAACCGACCACGGGATGCCTGAGCCTCTGACCCGACTGGCGGGGCTCCGGAGGAGTGATTACGACTATTCGTCGCACCTCGACGATAAGGCGGAGCGCCCCGAGTATCCCGACGACGTAATCGACGACGTCGCACTTATCGGCACTCCGGAAGTCATTCTAGAGAAACTTCAGGCCCTTGCTGAAGTGGGGATCGACGAGGTGGCGCCGGCATACCTCAACGGTCAACTGGAGCAGATGGAGATCATTGGTCGCGAAATCATTCCTCGGGCCCTAGCGCTGACTGGAGTTTCCGCATCTCCGTGAGAACAAGAGTTGCGACGCTGGCGACCGAGGAATCGATCGCTCAACTTCACCTCGAATCAGAAAGTCACGCAGAGAATAATGTCGAAATTACAGGTCGGCTATGCCGCGATGCTGGAGCAATTTCATCCGACTGAGGCGGTCGCGCTCTGCGAATATGCGGAGAGCAAGGGCTTCTCTGGCGTGATGGCGGCCGACCACTTCCAGCCGTGGGTTCCGGCGCAAGGGCAGAGTGCCTTTGTTTGGAATGTTCTTGCCGCACTAGGCGAACGGACGAAGGGGGACATTGGCCCGGGGGTCACGGCACCGACCTTTCGCTGGCACCCTGCGATGGTCGCTCAAGCGAGCGCGACCCTTGCCGCAATGTACCCGGGCCGCCATTGGCTGGGATTGGGGTCGGGCGAGGCACTGAACGAGCACATCGTTGGCCAGTATTGGCCCGAGGCGCCGGAACGCATCAATAGCCTGTTCGAGGCCATCGAGATCATCACCAAACTCTTCTCGGCGTCGCTTGCAGGCAAGGACACGAAGCACGACGGTAGGTACTTCAGGTTGGAGTCGACCCGACTCTGGACAATGCCGGACGTGGCGCCGGAGATCTTGGTGGCCACGGCCGGTCCTGTGACGGCCAAGCGAGCGGGGCGGAATGTGGACGGTCTCATTACGGTGGGCGCACCGCTGGAGAAGATTTCGATGCTGTTTGGGAAGTTCGATGAGGGCGCTCGGGCGGTGGGCAAGGATCCATCAACCATGCCAAAGGTCCTTCAACTGCACATGTCCTGGGCGAGGACAGATGAGGAGGCGCTTCTCAGCGCGATGGTCGAATGGCCAAACGGTGGCATGAAGTTCCCCAAGGGCGATATCCGTTCGCCGTTCGAGTTGCAGCAGCTAGCGAGATTAGTCCGACCGGAGGATTTCGAAGGCCGCATGGTGATCTCGGCCGATCCGGATGTGCACCGCGCCTATATTCAGAAGTTCGTCGATCTCGGATTCGACCGGATCTACCTGCACAATGTTGGCCGCAATCAACGCGAATGGATCGACGTCTTCGGTCGCGACGTGCTGCCGAAACTTGTGCGCTGATTGCGGGAGCCCGCGGCTGAGCACCTGGCAGCGCAAGGCCTTCCCGAAACCGCGCCCGGTGATGATCCCGCAGATGAGGCGGGATATTCCTGCCACCGCGGCAAAGAGCGGTCTTCGACCCAGATACCGCCGGTTTGTGCGCCAAATGCCGCGGAGAAGGGCGATCGTTTCTTCACGTCGTCGCGGGGACGCCGCACTCATGAATTCTGACCGTGGAATTTCTCGCGGCGAATCCTGGAATTCCGAACAATCATCCAACGAAAGTGTCCAATGATTCCTTGGCAGAAACTAAAGAGCGACCTACTCACCAAGACGAGGTCGCACTTTAGAGGTGTTCGACTTTGGACTTTACGATAATAGGGACCAGATCGGGAGAAATCTCGATCTGGTCCCTCTTTTTATGCTGTTCTGGCCGCGTTGATAGCGTTCGGAACGCGGTGGTGGGTGCCGAAACACACATAGTCGGCTCCGAGCGGGCTGAGCCCGCTGGTTCAGTACTTCCGTATGGGATAACCCGCTAAGTCATAAAACGATGCCGATTGCGTATGACTTCCGGTGGGTCGGCCGCCTTCCGGTTTCGTTGCACGAAAAGACCACCACGAGGGCAAGCTGATGCGTTCTTGTTGTGCTGGGAAACCTAATGTTTATGAACTGGCCGGCCTCAGCGGGGTGGATTCAGTTGGTGAGGAGTTCCGTGAGGAAGCTGGTGATCTCGCGGACGGCGGCCTCGACGATGACGAGGGTTGCCAGCGGGTAGGCGAACGTGTTCCCTCGGGCTCGACGTCGGCCCGACCATAGAACTCACCGACGCTTGCGACTGCGGACTCGTGCGTGCGGCAGTTCAGGCGCCCGCACCTGGGGTCCGACGGTGCCGACCAGCTCGCCGATCCCTTCGACGACCATGCGCACCACGTCCCCCTCGCGCAGCGGCGGTGGCGTGAGAGCGCCGTTGCGACCCCACAGCTCACCGAGACAGCCGCCATTGCCGACCGTCCCCGATCCCAGCACGTCGCCGGGCACCACGCGCGAGTTGCGCGATGCGTACGCCACCAGCTCAGGGAAGGGCCATCCCATGTTCGAGACGAGGTCCTCCCCGACGAGTTCGTCGTTCACGTGCACCACAGCGCGCACGCCGAGGAAGCCGTCGACGTCCAGAAAGGGATCCAGCTCATCGGCGGTGACGATCCACGGTCCGAGGCTCGTGCCGAAGTCTTTGCCCTTGGCGGGGCCGAGCCGCACCTTCATCTCCCGGACCTGCAGATCGCGCGCCGACCAGTCGTTCATGATCGTATAGCCGAAGATCAGGGATGCCGCCTCGGCGGCGGTCAGATCGGTGTCGCCGATCCCTGGGGCGGTTCCGAGCACCACTGCGAGCTCGAGTTCGAAGTCCAGGCGCTCGGTGACGGGTGGCGAGACCGACGCGCCAGGGCCGAGCACCGTGTGCGGGTTCGTGAAGTAGAACGTGGGCGCCTCATACCACTCGGGGGCGATGTCGCTCTTGCCCTCGACCCCCGCGCTGATCCCCTCCACGTGCTCCTCGAAGGCGACGAAGTCGCGGATCGCGACCGGTACCAGCGGCGCAAGCAGCTGCACGTCCGCCAGCGGCCGGGACGGAGCATCTCGCACCCGCTCGTACAGCTCGCGGGTGATGCCCAGGCCGCGGGCAAGCGCGTCAGCGACAGTCAGACCGTCGGGGAACGGCACCACGCGATCATCGATCACGAAGCCCTCCTGCACGCTCGCACCGCCTCCCTCCGACCGCTCGACGAGTGGTCGCATCCATCGCGCGATCTTCATGCGTGCACCTCCAGGGGCTTGGCGCCGTTGTATTCGTACATGTCCTGCCAGGCGGCAGCGAAATCGGTCTCGCCGCCGTCGAGTTCTGCGAGGGCGCAACGCAGATTGCCCGCGATGCGCTCGGGTTCGAGCAGCCCCGCGAACCGGCCGAGGTCGAGCGCCCGCGCCGCCTCCAGAGGAGCCAGTCCGCGCTCGTGCGCATCGCGGGCGGCGTCGATGAGGAACCGCAGGTAATCGGCGACAGGTTCCAGCAACTCGGCACCACCGATCCGGCCGTGCCCCGGCACGACCACGGCGGGCGTCAGACGCGCCATCTCCTCCAGCGCACGCAGCCAGCCGGCGGGCGAGCCCGACAGCGCGAACGGTGTGCCGTCGCTGAACACGAGATCGCCGGTGAAGAGCACCCCGTCTTCGGGCAGCCACACGTAGGCGTCGCCGCGCGTGTGCGCAGGCCATCCGGGATGGCGCACCTCGACAGGGCGTCCGTCCGCGGTAATCGAGACCGTCTCGTCGAACACGATGGTGGGCAGACGCGGCCGGACATCGCCCTGCTCGAACGGTTCGAAGATGTGCGGCGCGAGCGGGTGCGACTGCCGCAGCTCGTCGGCGACGTTGCGGTGCGCGATAACCTCCGCATCCGGCAGCAGCGACGCACCGTTGCAGTGATCGGGGTGCGAGTGCGTCAGCACGATGCGCCGTATCGGCACCGAGGTCACCTCCGCGACGGCATGCAGGTAGTCGCGCATGCGGCGCTCGGTCGAGGTAGTGTCGACACTCGTGGCGCCCTCAGCGCCAACGATCAGACCCATGTTGTTGATCATCCAGCCGCCGTCGGGCTGGACATATGCCCAGACCCCGTCGGCCAGCTCATGCATCGCTGGTGCGGAACTCATGCGGTCCTCCTCTTCTGGTCACGACGGTTTCGGAGGCCGTCACGAGCTTCGCACGGATCGCAGCAGGTCGCCGGAGGTGCCGGCCAGGATGCGCAGCGTGACCTCCTCGGCCAACCCCGCGCCGCGCACGAAGCCGACCGGGTCCTCCGGTCCCATATCGAAGGGAAAGTCGCTGCCCAGGACGACCTGGGACGGGCCGGCGACCTCGATGAGGTGCCGGAGCACCGCGTGGTCGTGCACGACGGTGTCGAACCAGATGCGCCGCAGGTAGCTCGACGGCTCGTGCGCGCAGCCCTGCGCATCCGGCCGCACCCGCCACGCGTGGTCGGAGCGCCCGATCGACGTGGGCAGGTACCCGCCGCCGTGTGCGGCCACGATTTTCAGTGCGGGATGCCGGTCGAGCACGCCGGCGAAGATCAGGTGCGAGAGCGCGACGGCGTTCTCCACCGGCTGTCCCACCGTGTTCGCGAGGTAGTAGCGGTCTAGGCGCTCGTCCAGACTGCAGCCGAACGGATGGAGGAACACGATCGCCCCCAGCTCCTCGGCGCGCGACCAGAACGGCTCGAGTCGTTCGTCGGACAGCTCGAGATCTCCTGCGAACGACGAGATCTCGACGCCGGCGAGCCCGCGTCCGAGCATCGCATCGTCGAGGCACTCCCGGATGCGCGACGGATGCTGCAACGGCACGAGCCCGAGACCGGTGAGCCGTTCCGGAGCCTGCGCGACGTGCTCGGCGACGAGCCGATTGGCCTCGACGGCGGCCCACACCGCGAGCTGCTCGCCGGCCCAGGGGTAGAAGTGGTTGGGCGAGGCGCTCACCCACTGCCGGTCGACGCCCTGGGCGTCCATCACGGCCAGTCGTTCGTGCACCTCGGTGAGCTTGGAGATGCGCGCGCCGACCATCGGGCCGGAGACCGCCTGGCTGGCGACACCGTTGCGGCGCACGTCGAGCGCCTCGGCATCGGCGAGGCCGTCCGGGTTGCGGCGGCGCACGTCGTCGTGCAGTCCGGGCAGCAGGACGTGCGCGTGCACGTCGGTGATGCTCATGCTGGCTGCGCCATCTGTTGCGCGATGCCGAAGATCAGTCCGCCAGCGTCCGCGTCGCGGTCGCCGTCGATCTGCCACTGACCGAGCTGCACGGATGCCTCGACCACCGCGCGGGCGCGCGGCAGGCGGCGCGCGTGAAAGTCGTCCCACAGCCCTTGGTCCACGGCATCCCGGTCGGTCAGCAGTTCGGTGAGCACGAGCGCATCCTCCAGCCCCTGCGCCGCGCCCTGGGCGATCGTGGGCGGACAAGAGTGCGCGGCGTCACCGATGACCACGACCCGGCCTCGGTTCCACGGGGAATCGACGATGTGCTGGCTGAACCAGGTGTAGTTGACGTGCGCACCTGCGGTGAGGTCGGCGCGGATGCTCTCCCACGGGCCCTCGTACGCGCGGGATTCCTCCAGCATGATCTGCACGGCCTCGGCGTCGGCAATACCGGACCGGTCTTGTGCCTTCTCGACGAGGAACGCGTACATGGTGTCCTCCCCGGTCGGGGTGTAGCCCGCGATGTACATCGGACCGCCGTAGTACAGCTGGGTGCGCACGACCTCAGCCGGCCGCGACACGAACGCGCGCCAGATGCCCATGCCGGTCGGCTGCGGTTCGGTGCCGATGCCGATGAGTCGCCGCACCGTCGAATGCAGCCCGTCCGCGCCGATCAGCAGGGCGTACCGCCCGGCGGGCTCATCGTTCACCTCCACGTCGACGGCGTCGGCGGCGGCATTCACGGCCGTCACCTTCGCTCCGAAGCGCACGCGCGCCCCGACCGACCGCGCATGCGTGAGCATGATCCTCGCGAGGTCGGGGCGCGGCATGCCCATGCCCGCCGGGTAGTCAGGGCCACCGGTCTTGACGTCAGGTAGTTCCGCGACCACCGGGGCGCCGGGTCCTGGTGCGCGCAGTGTCAGCCCCTCAAAGGGATACCCGGCGGCGCGCATCTGCTCCCACACGCCCAGAGCGTCGAACACGCGTAGCGCGTTGCCCTGCAGGCTGATTCCCGAACCGAGGGTGCTGAGCTCGGGCTTCGCTTCGAACACGTCGACCTCGACGCCCGCCTTGGCGAGCTGGATCGCGGCGGCCAGACCCGCGACGCCGCTGCCCGCGATGGCCACCTTGCTTACTGCTGTCATATCAGAACCTCTCTGTTCTCGAAGGAATGGTCAGCTTGCCACGTCGTACGGTGTCGCGCCAGCGGCAGGCTCGGCGACGCAGCGGACCACTTGGGTGCCCAGACCCTGGATGCTGCCCGACATCACATCGCCGTCCCGCAGGAACCGCCTCCAATGCTGGCCATTGCCGGCGGGGCTGCCTGTGAGCAGCAGATCTCCGGGCAGCAGCGGCATGGTCTGCGACGCGCCCGAGATCAGCGCGGCAATGTCGAACAGCAGGTCGGCGGTGGAGGCATCCTGCATCACCTCACCGTTCAGCTCGAGCCGCACCGCCAGATCCGATCC